>NZ_JBDGEA010000010.1:0-7511 GCF_040908565.1 Streptococcus parasanguinis
AGATTGATGGGACCACTGCCTATATTATGGTCGATGATTTGAATCACTTGGTCAAGGGGGGACGCCTGTCAAATGGCGCTGCCATCATTGGCAATCTCTTGAGTATCAAGCCGATCCTTCACTTTAATGACCAAGGTGTCATCGAAGTTTTTGAAAAAGTCCGTACGGAAAAGAAAGCCATAAAACGTTTGGTGGAAATCATTGATGAAGGAATCACCGGAGGGCATTACCAAGTCTTTATCATCCATGCCAATGTACCTGAAAAAGCCGAAGCGCTTCGTCAGATGTTGGTGGCTGAAGGGGTAGAGGGAGAAATTCCTTTTGCCACCTTTGGAGGCGTGATTGGGACGCACTTAGGTGACCATAGCTTAGCAGTTGGGTATATCCCTATCGTTTAAGGAGAATTCTATGTCAATTAAAGTCATTATTGCAGGTTTCAAGGGGAAAATGGGACAAGCAGCCTACCAGATGGTTTCTGAAGATCCTGAGCTAGAACTAGCTGGCTTGATCGATCCATTTACTGATGAGACAGAGGTTGCAGGGGTCCCCGTCTTTAACCGCAAAGAAGATGTCGTAGGTCTAAAGGCAGATGTTTGGGTGGACTTTACCATGCCAAAGGTTGCTTACGAGAATACTCGCTTTGCAATTGAAAATGGCTTTGCTCCTGTTGTGGGAACGACTGGATTCACTCCTGAGCAGATTCAGGAATTGACAGACCTTTCGCGTCAAAAGGATTTGGGGGGCTTGATTGCTCCGAACTTTGCTATTGGAGCTGTGCTCTTGATGCAATTTGCAGCGCAAGCTGCCAAGTATTTCCCAAATGTGGAAATCATCGAATTGCACCATGATAAGAAGAAAGATGCACCGAGTGGAACAGCGATTAAGACAGCTGAGTTGATCTCGGAGAAACGCGAGAAAATCCAGCAAGGTGCAGCAGATGAAGAAGAGTTGATGCCTGGAGCAAGGGGGGCGGATTTTGAAGGGATGCGCATCCATTCGGTTCGATTGCCTGGCCTAGTGGCTCACCAAGAGGTGATTTTTGGTAGCCGAGGCGAAGGCTTGACTCTCCGTCATGATTCCTACGATCGTGTTTCCTTCATGACAGGAGTAAATCTAGGGATTAAAGAAGTTGTCAAGCGTCATGAGCTTGTTTATGGTTTGGAACACTTACTATGAGATTAAAAAAGATGCCTTCTGAGTTTCAGGAGGCTTTACCAATATTAGAGAAGATTAAAGCAGCTGGTTTTGAGGCCTATTTTGTGGGAGGATCTGTCCGAGATGCTCTCTTGGATCGTCCGATTCACGATGTCGATATCGCTTCCTCCTCTTATCCAGAGGAAACAAAGGCGATTTTTGATCGAACAGTAGATATCGGTATCGAACACGGGACCGTCTTGGTTCTTGAAAATGGTCAAGGATATGAAATTACGACCTTCCGGACAGAGGATGTCTATGTCGATTATCGCCGTCCAAGCTCCGTGTCTTTTGTCCGCTCACTAGAAGAAGACCTGAAGCGTCGCGATTTCACCGTCAATGCCTTTGCCTTAAATGAAAAAGGAGAGATTGTTGACCTCTTTCAGGGGTTAGCAGATTTAGAAAACAAGGTTCTTCGGGCGGTTGGGCTTCCTCATGAACGCTTTCATGAAGATGCGCTCCGCATCATGCGAGGCTTTCGTTTCCAAGCCAGTCTTGGCTTTGAATTAGAAGCAGCAACCTTTGATGCCATGAAGGAGTGTGCTCCCTTACTAGAGAAGATTTCAGTAGAGCGCACCTTCATCGAGTTTGATAAGCTCTTACTTTCTCCATATTGGAGGCAAGGCTTGGAGGCCATGCTTGCAAGTAAAGCCTATCACTATCTGCCAGAGATGAAGGATCGCAAAGAATCACTTGAGCGTTTGTTTGACATAGAGCTTGAATTTACCTTTTCAACTTCTGAGCAGGCTTGGGCTGCTCTGGTTTTAGCACTAGACATCCAAGACATTCCAAAATTCTTTAAGAAATGGAAGACCTCAAGAGACTTTGCCAAGACGGTGGAGCAGATCGTGGAGATTCTTAAGCATAGAGAAAAAGGAAGTCTAGACAAGCGTGCATGTTACAAGTATGACAAGCGTTTGTTGCTAGTGGCTGAAGAGCTCCGTGAAGCGTCTGAATTAAGCGTCGATTACCTAGCGATCGAGCGCGTTTATGATAGCTTGACCATTCATGATAAGCACGAAGTGGTGGTCAATGGTGGCATGCTAATCAAAGAATACGGCTTTCAACCTGGTCCAGCCTTGGGAGAGATTTTGACAAAGATCGAATACGCCATTGTCGATGGGGAGCTGGCCAATGAAAAAGAAGCCATCATTGCCTATATCCAGCAAGTAAAAGAGGAGGAAAAATGAGCGATTTTATTGTCGATAAATTAACCAAATCTGTCGGAGATAAGACCGTCTTTCGTGAGATTTCCTTTATTATTCATGACTTGGATCGGATCGGATTGATCGGGGTCAATGGGACTGGAAAAACCACTCTGTTAGATGTGTTGTCTGGTCGCTCTGGATTTGATGGAGATGTGAGTCCTTTTTCTGCCAAGAGTGATTATACGATTGGTTACTTGACGCAGGAGCCAGACTTTGATGATCATAAGACAGTTCTGGATACAGTATTATCCAGTGATTTGCGTGAAATGCAGCTGATTCGTGATTATGAATTCTTGATGGCGGATTACAGAGAAGAGAACCAAACACGTCTGGAAAAGGTCATGGCGGAGATGGATTCACTCAATGCTTGGGAAATCGAAAGTCAGGTCAAGACAGTCCTTTCGAAACTTGGGATTGAAGACTTGAATGCAAAAGTTGGGGATCTATCTGGAGGCTTGCGTCGACGGGTACAGCTGGCCCAGGTATTGCTGTCTCACCATGACCTGCTCTTGTTAGATGAGCCGACCAACCACCTAGATATTGATACCATCGAATGGCTGACCAATTTCTTGAAGAACTCTAAGAAAACCGTGCTCTTCATTACCCACGATCGTTATTTCTTGGATAATATTTCAACACGGATCTTTGAGTTGGATCGAGGTGGCTTGATTGAGTATCAAGGCAACTACCAGGATTATGTCCGCTTAAAGGCTGAGCAAGATGAGCGTGATGCGGCCCTTATTCACAAGAAGCAGCAACTCTATAAGCAGGAGTTGACCTGGATGCGTCGTCAACCCCAGGCGCGTGCGACCAAGCAACAGGCTCGGATCAATCGTTTCCATGATCTTAAGCAAGACTTGTCTGGTCAAAGCAACCAGACGGATCTAGAGATGAACTTTGAGACCAGCCGGATCGGAAAGAAAGTCATCGAGTTTAAGAATGTGAGTTTTGCTTTTGAAAATAAGCCGATTTTACAAGACTTCAACCTCTTGGTGCAAAACAAGGACCGCATCGGGATCGTCGGGGATAACGGTGTCGGTAAATCGACCCTACTCAATCTGATCGCTGAGCGACTCCAGCCTCAGTCAGGGCAAGTGATCATTGGGGAAACTGTGCGGGTGGCTTATTTCTCTCAACAGATCGATGGCTTGGATGAGAGCAAGCGCGTGATCAATTTCTTGCAAGAAGTGGCTGAGGAAGTCAAGACGACTGTCGGAACAACTTCGATCGCTGATCTTTTGGAGCAATTTCTCTTCCCACGTTCTATGCATGGAACCTTGATCGAAAAACTCTCCGGTGGTGAGAAGAAGCGCCTCTTTCTCTTGAAACTCTTGATTGAAAAACCCAATGTGCTTCTCCTCGATGAGCCGACCAATGACTTGGATATCGCAACCTTGACGGTTTTGGAAAACTTCCTTCAAAATTTTGGTGGTCCAGTTATTACCGTTAGTCACGACCGTTATTTCCTAGATAAGGTAGCGAGCAAGATCCTGGCTTTTGAAAATGGGGGCATTCGTGAGTTCTTTGGCAACTATACGGATTATTTAGATGAAAAAGTCTTTGAAGCAGCCCAGGTAACAGCTAGTCAAAAGATTGAAAAAGAGAAACCTGTCAAGCCAAAAGAAGAGAAGAAGCGCATGAGCTACATGGAGAAGCAAGAGTGGGCAAGTATTGAGACAGATATCGAAGCAATTGAAAATCGAATTGCAGAGATTGAAGTGGAGATGAATGAAAACGGCTCTGACTTTGGCAAGTTGTCAGCCCTTCAAAAAGAACTAGATCAGGAAAACGAGCGTCTACTTGAAAAGTATGATCGTTATGATTACCTAAGTGAATTAGATGAATAAGGAGGCCCTATGAATCAATTGAATCGCATATCTCTTGGAATTTCAGCTACTATGTTTACCATTATTGGTATTGTCTTGTTTATCAATCCCATTGAGCATATCGGCTCGTTTAGCTGGTTGATCTCCTGTGGCTTCTTTTTAATCTCTTTTTCACATTTTTCACGCTATTACCGATTGCGTCAGTCAGGTATTATCAAGCAGCAACAGCTCTTTCACAGTATGGTTGCCTTGGTGTTCGCGGTTTACTTGCTACTATATGGCTACAAGACCTTACCGATTGTCTTCCCAGTCACCTTAGGGATTTGGCTGATCTATCGCTCTGTATTAAATTTCCGAAAAGCCAATTTCTATTCCAAGAAGATTGAAGAGCTTTCCAAGCGCTATATTTTCTTTGCCTTGGTGCAGCTCTTTATCGGCTTGTTCTTAATTGTCAGTCCATTATCAATCAGTGTCATTCTCTTGAATATTATTGGTTTGATTTTCCTGCTTCTAGGATTTCAATCCTTCAGTCTCTTGTTAAAAAGTTAAGAAAAATTACGTGCAAACCTTTGCGTTTGATAAAAAGTCTGATATAATAGATCTGTAAGTGTTTACAGGTTGAAAGGAGTAATAGATGTCTAAAAAAATTATTGGGATTGACCTTGGAGGAACTTCCATCAAATTTGCCATTCTTACCTTGGATGGAGAAGTTCAAGAAAAATGGTCTATTAAAACAAATATTTTGGATGAAGGTAACCATATTGTAGAGGATATGATCGAATCAATCGCTCATCGTTTGGAAATGCTTGGGCTTGATGCTTCTGAGTTCCAAGGAATTGGAATGGGTTCACCTGGTGTCGTTGACCGTGAAAAAGGTACAGTTATCGGTGCCTACAACTTGAACTGGAAGACTCTTCAACCAGTTAAAGAAAAGATCGAAACTGCCCTTCATATTCCATTCTTCATTGATAACGATGCCAACGTTGCTGCTTTGGGTGAACGTTGGAAAGGGGCTGGTGAAAACCAACCAGATGTTGTCTTCATGACACTTGGTACAGGTGTTGGCGGTGGTATCGTCGCTGAAGGTCGTCTCTTGCACGGTGTGCGTGGAGCTGCTGGGGAACTTGGTCACATCACGGTTGACTTTGATGATCCAATCCAATGTACCTGTGGTAAAAAAGGCTGTCTTGAAACGGTTGCATCAGCAACTGGGATCGTTAACCTCACTCGTCGTTACGCCGATGAGTACGAAGGGGACGCTCAATTGAAAGTCTTGATCGACAATGGAGAAGAAGTAACGGCTAAAACGGTCTTTGACCTGGCAAAAGAGGGAGACGCTCTTGCATTGATCGTCTATAAGAACTTCTCACGTTATCTTGGACTTGCTGCTGCTAACATTGGTTCAACCTTGAACCCATCGAAGATCGTTATCGGTGGTGGGGTTTCCGCTGCTGGAGACTTCTTGTTAGATGGTGTGCGCAAAGTCTTTGAAGAAAACTCATTCCCACAAGTGCGTGAATCTACTCAATTGGCACTTGCTACTTTGGGAAATGACGCCGGTGTTATCGGTGCCGCATCTCTAGTATTACAATAAGATTAAAAGGAGATTTCCCTCTCCTTTTTTCTTTATCCTGTGATATAATGAAGGCAATAGTAGATTAAAGGAGGAGATATGACAAAAGCAGATACGATTTTTAAAGAGTATATTCGGAAAATCATGGAAGAAGGTGTTTGGTCTGAACAGGCCCGACCTAAATACAAGGATGGCAGAACGGCCAACTCCAAATACATCACGGGTGCCTTTATGGAGTTTGATCTTGCAAAAGGGGAGTTTCCTATTACAACCCTTCGTCCTATTGCTATTAAATCAGCCATCAAAGAGATGCTCTGGATCTACCAGGATCAGTCGAATAGCTTAGACCTGTTAGAAGATAAATACAATGTCCACTACTGGAATGACTGGGAAGTAGGGGATAGTCGTACCATCGGTCAGCGCTATGGTGCTGTGGTCAAAAAGCATGACATTACCAATAAAATCCTCAAACAATTAGAAGCCAATCCTTGGAATCGCCGCAACATCATCTCGCTCTGGGATTATGATGCCTTTGAGGAGACCGACGGACTCTTGCCATGTGCTTTTCAGACCATGTTTGACGTGCGTAGGGTTGATGGAGAGATCTATCTAGATGCGACCCTGACCCAGCGTTCAAATGATATGTTGGTGGCTCACCATATCAATGCCATGCAGTATGTGGCTCTTCAGATGATGATTGCCAAGCACTTTGGCTGGAAGGTTGGGAAGTTCTTTTACTTCATTAATAACCTTCATATCTATGACAACCAATTTGAACAGGCTGAAGAGTTACTTCGTCGTGAGCCTTCAAATTGCCAACCGCGCTTAGTTTTGAATGTACCAGATGGAACCAATTTCTTTGACATCAAACCAGAAGATTTTGAGTTGGTCAATTATGATCCAGTGAAGCCACAATTGAAGTTTGATCTTGCCATTTAGTGATAAATCAAGTTTTTTTGATGCCCTGGTCTATTGGTAAAATCCTTTCAGAATTAAAACAATTATAGCTAAAAATTTTTACTCATTTTTGAGTCAAAACGTTTTGAAATTCGTTCGGCTTTTGTTAAAATAGATAAGGTTTGGAAAAACTAAACAAATTTTAAAAGAATGTTAATTTATAGATAAATATGGAGGTCCATTAGATGGGAAAAGACTTATTTAATGATCGTATTAGCAGATTCTCAATTCGTAAATTGAATGTGGGTGTTTGCTCAGTACTTTTAGGAACGCTTGTCATGGTTGGCACAGCAGCAAGTGCAGCCGCAGAAGAAAATACAAATACGACAAGTGAAAGTGTAGCAGCAGTTGCAACAGCGTCAGAAGCGCCCGCAACTTCAGCAGCTACTTCAGCAGCATCAACTGCTGAAACAACTAGTACAGCAGCCACAACGTATGAAGCAAAGCCGGCTGTTACTGCAGCATCAACTTCAACAGCACCTGCTTCAACTAGTGAAGCAAGTAGCACAAGCACAGCAGCATCTGTAGCCTCGACTGCACCGGAAACATCAACCGCTGCAACACCAAAATTAGAAGCAGCTACGCCAGCAAACAAGGCAGTAGAAGCAGCTGCAACAAGTTCAGATAAAAAAGAAACACCAACTCTTTCAGCTGGTCAAGGTGTACCAGCAAACAGTACACTAGCCACTGAAGAGACAGCCAACACTTCTCGCCGTCGTAATCGCCGTGCATTGGGTGATGCCAATGATCCAA
>NZ_JBDGEA010000010.1:7610-86218 GCF_040908565.1 Streptococcus parasanguinis
GTACACTAGCCACTGAAGAGACAGCCAACACTTCTCGCCGTCGTAATCGCCGTGCATTGGGTGATGCCAATGATCCAAACTTGATTGGGGATGATGTTGAAGATGCAACTTCAACTCCAAAAGTTGAAAAACCTGGCTTTACAACAAATGTTGATGCCAAATCTATGGCTAGCCAGATCTCATGGTTGGACTTTGGAGATGTAGCTAACTGGACAGGAACTACTACAGTATTAGTTCCTAAAAGTGAAGTTAAACCAACTGAGAACTTAGAAGAAAAATTGGCTCTTCAAGTTGGGTCTACCTATACCAAGGAAATCATGCCTGGTTATGTAGTGACTGTAAAAGTCAAATCCTTGAAACCATTCCAAGCGACTGAAATCTATAAGAAACGGATGGAAAATCAAGGGGCTACAGAAGCAGAAAAAGCAACCTATGATCCAAATGCAAAAAATGGTTATGTAAGTGGAGTCACTTCAAATGCTGCTAAGCAAGCTTTTAACAATGGTGAAGAGGCCAAAATCGTTGCTGATGCGCAAAATAATTGGACTGAAATCAGATTTGAGAATATTGATACGAAAACCAAGAAGACTACCATAAGTTCAGCTTTGAATGGTGGAAATATTGGAGTTCAGTTTGAAATCTCTGCAACCTTCCGTGGTAAGACAGTTAAGCCAGCTATTGTTATGGCTGATGGGGAGTCTGCTAACCCAGGTGAATTAGTTATGTTTACTACCAATGGAGAAGGTTGGCAGCATATTGGAGAATGGAAAAAGTTTACCAGACCAACTACTTCTGTAACATATTCACCACAAGATACTGAAAATCTTTTTGGACCTAATCCTAAATTTAATAATACCAACTTAAACCAACTTCGTAGATCCACTGAAGTTGGACCAGAAAAGAAACCAGTAGCTTGGAAGTATTTTGGAAATCCTGACCAAGTTACAGGTGGTCTAGGAACTGGTATCTTTGGACCAAACATTTCTGAAGGTAATTATACTGTTCCAATCGTTATGACGCGTGGTGCCTCTGAAGTTGGACTTTATGTCGCTTCAGGTGGTAAGCAGTCAGCAATGCTAGGATTCTTCCCAATTGATGAAGGGGATGCTCCTGAGTCATACGGAAAAGCTATGCATACCATTGCAACTGTAGATGGTGTAACTGGTGCTAAAGTAAATCAACCATATATTGGTAATGTGAGCCCAGATATGGATGAGAATACTGTTCTTGACTGGTTCGGTGATGATAAGGCGACTACGGCCGATGAAGGAATTGACCAATTGCTTCCAGATGAGCTTAAAGGTACAACCAATGAGATGATCAAGATGGATCGTACACGCCCAGGTAACTACAAGCTGTCAGTTCAAGCCCATTTGGATGGAGCCTCAGAAGCACATATCTATGGTTGGGTAGACTTTAACCAAAATGGTAAATTTGATGAGGATGAACGCTCAAATCTCGCTACAATCACACAAGATGGCACTGTTGAGTTGACCTTTGCAAACAGCAAGACTTATATCGACCCTAGCGTTAAAGAACTAGGTGCACGTGTTCGTATTGCCAAGAAAGCTACCGAGATTGAGAGCCCAACTGGTATGGCCTTCTCAGGGGAAGTGGAAGACTTCAGAACTCAAATTACGCACCCACCAAAAGGAGAATTCAAAGAAACAAGTGGTCTTCAAGGGGCGAAGCAAACTGCAACTGTAACTTTTACAGCACGTGGAGAACACAAGTATGAGCTTAATTCTAGTGCCGTTATTGACGAAACGGTAGAACCATACATCGTTGATAGAGATGGCAACCGAGCAACTCTTGATGCGGATGGTTACTATGTCGTTCCAGGACAAGGTAAGTACAAGATTACTGCCAACGGTAAGGACGTAGACGTTGAATTTATCCCAGAAGATAACTTCCTAGGAACAGCTGATGGTATTTCTATCCGTCGTTCAGATAACAACGGTTACGATACTGGTTGGTCAACCAAATTCCCAGACCAAGAACCAAACATTGATGGTCAGTTGAATACTATGGATGGTCAATACGTTCCAACAGTCACTCCAATTGAAATCGAAGGAGTTGACAAAACTTCAACTGATGTTCAAGGTGCGACTCAAAAAGAAACTCCGACCTTTAACACAACTGCGACTAACGCAAATGGGGAAAAGATTGCAATCACTCCAAGTGCAGAATATCCTGCTAAGTTGGTGGATCCTGCCACAGGTCTCACTACTGACGCGTCATCTGTAACAGTTGAAGGCGAAGGAACTTATACGATTAATCCTTCAACGGGTGAAGTAACCTTCACTCCAGACCCAAGCTTTACTGGTACAGCCAAAGGTGTGGATGTTTCATTGTCAGCACCAGTTGGTAGAAACAAAGATGGTAAGATCCAACAGGACTACATCAAGACTGCAACAGCTAAGTACACTCCAACTGTCACACCAATCACAGTGACTCCTACAGACAAGGTTTCTGCGGATGTTCAAAATGTTCCTCAAACACAAACACCAACCTTTGATTTGAGTAACGACAAGACTGCTGAAATCACAAGCAAGAAATTGGTGGATCCAGCAACTGGTCAACCAACTGATGAAACAACAGTGACAGTAGCAGGTGAAGGTAGCTATACTATCGACCCTACTACAGGAGCGGTGACTTTCACACCTGAAAAAGACTTTGTTGGTACTGCAAAAGGAGTAACTGTTCAGGCAACTGCTACTATTACAAATGCTAATGGTAAGACTGCAACCATTACTTCAGATGCGACCTACACACCAACTGTTGTGCCAGCAGTTCCAACTGCAAACCCTGCAACTTCAAAAGATATCCAAGGTGCGACTCAAACCGGTACACCAACCTTTGCAGGAACAACTGTTCAAGTAAATGGTGAAGATAAAGCTATTACCATTAAAGACAATAGCTACACATTGCTAGATAAAGATGGTAACGAAGTTTCATCGACACCAGCTTATGCCGCTGATGGTACAACTGAAATTGGTACTTACTCAATTGATTCAGCCACTGGTCAAGTAACTTTCACACCGACTGATAAATCATACACTGGTGCAGTCACACCAGCCAAGGTTCAAGCTGAAAGCTCAAACGGAATCAAGGTGGATACAACTTACACACCAGAAATCGTACCGGTAACACCGACAGCAACACCAGCTGAAACAACTGATATCCAAGGTGCTACTCAAACAGGTAAACCTGAATTCAAGGGTGGAACTGTAACGGTTGATGGCGTTGAGAAGAATGTTGAAATCAATGAAGCTGTTCCAGCAACATTTGACGATGGCTCAACAACTAAGACCGTTGAAGGTGTTGGTACTTACACAGTAGCAGCAGACGGTACTGTTACATTTGTACCAGAAAAATCATTCGTTGGAACTGCACCAGCAGTGACGGTTGTTCGTGAAGATAAGAACGGAACAAAAGCCTCTGCAACTTATACACCAACTGTGACACCAGTAACTCCAACTGCAACACCAGTTGAAACGACAGATATCCAAGGTGCTACACAAACTGGTAAACCTGTATTTACTGAAGGTGATAGCCGTGTGCCAATGAACGATGATGTTCCAGCAACATTTGACGATGGCTCAACGACTAAGACAGTCGACGGTGTTGGTACTTACACAGTAACAGCAGATGGAACAGTAACCTTCGTGCCAGAAAAATCATTCGTCGGAACTGCTCCAGCAGTGACGGTTGTTCGTGAAGATAAGAACGGAACCAAAGCCTCTGCGACTTACACACCAACTGTAACACCAGTCACACCGACAGCTACACCAGTTGAAACAACAGGTAAACAAGGTCAAACCCAAACAGGTAAGCCTGAATTTACTGAAGGTGATAGCCGTGTGCCAATGAACGATGACGTTCCAGCAACATTTGACGATGGCTCAACGACCAAGACAGTAGATGGTGTTGGTACTTACACAGTAGCAGCAGACGGAACTGTAACCTTTGTCCCTGAAAAATCATTCACAGGTAAAGCACCAGCCGTAACGGTTGTTCGTGAAGATAAGAACGGAACCAAAGCTTCTGCAACTTACACACCAACCGTAACTCCAGTAACTCCAACTGCAACACCAGCTGAATCTACTGGACCTCAAGGTTTGGTTCAAACTGGAACTGTAACCTTTACTGAAGGTGACCCAGTTGCACCAATCGATAAGGACACCATTACTCTTCTTGATGAAAATGGTCAACCAGCAGCATCAGTAGAAGCGAAATCACCAGCAGGTGATGTGATCGGTACATACACTGTTGATAAAGAAACAGGTGTTGTGACCTTCACACCAACAGATAAATCTTATTCAGGTGATGTGGTTCCAGTTAAGGTTCAAGCAGCTGATACAAATGGAACATCTGTAGAAACAACTTACACACCGAAGATTACTCCAGTCGTTCCAACTTCTGAAGATGCAACATCGACAGATATCCAAGGTCAAACACAATCTGGTAAACCAACCTTCACCGAAGGAAATCCAAATGTTCCAATCGATGAAGATACACCAGCTACCTTCGAAGATGGCTCAACGACTAAGACTGTCGATGGTGAAGGAACTTACACAGTTGCTCCAGATGGAACCGTAACCTTCGTTCCTGAAAAATCATTCACTGGAACTGCTACAGGCGTAACAGTGAAACGCGTGGATAAGAACGGTACTGAAATCACAGCCAAGTACACACCAACTGTGACACCAGTAACTCCAACTGCAACACCAGTTGAGACTACAGATATCCAAGGTGCTACACAAACTGGCAAACCTGAATTCACCGAAGGCGATAGCCGTGTGCCAATGAACAATGATGTTCCAGCAACATTTGACAATGGTTCAACGACTAAGACTGTAGACGGTGTTGGTACTTACACAGTAGCAGCAGATGGAACAGTAACCTTCGTACCAGAAAAATCATTCGTCGGAACTGCACCAGCTGTAACAGTGGTTCGTGAAGATAAGAACGGAACCAAAGCTTCTGCAACATATACACCAACTGTAACACCGGTTACACCAACTGCAGAAGATACAACATCTACTGACAAACAAGGTCAAACGCAAACAGGTACACCAACCTTCACACCAGGTAATCCAAATGTTCCAATGGATAATGATACACCTGCAACATTTGAAGATGGCTCAACAACCAAGACAATTCCAGGTGAAGGAACTTACACAGTTGCTCCAGACGGAACAGTGACATTTGTTCCAGAAAAATCATTCACTGGAGAAGGTACAGGCGTAACTGTGAAACGTGTCGATAAGAACGGTACTCCAGTTACTGCTAAGTACACACCAACTGTGACACCAGTAACTCCAACAGCAACTCCAGCTGAATCAGAAGGACCTCAAGGTGTGGTTCAAACTGGAACTGTGACCTTCACAGAAGGTGACCCAGTTGCACCAATCGACAAGGATACCATTACTCTTCTTGATGAAAACGGCCAACCAACAGAATCTGTAGTAGCTAAATCACCAGAAGGTAAAGAAATTGGTACTTTCACAGTCGATAAAGAAACAGGTGTTGTAACCTTCACACCAACGGATAAATCATACTCAGGTGATGTAGTTCCAGTTAAAGTTCAAGCTAAAGATACAAACGGAACAGTTGCTGAAACAACTTACACACCGAAGATCACTCCAGTTGTCCCAACTGCTGAACCTGCAACATCTACAGATATCCAAGGTAAAACACAAACAGGTACACCAAGCTTCACACCTGGTAACCCTGCAATCCCAATGGATGATGATGTGCCAGCAACCTTTGAAGATGGTTCAACTACGAAGACCATTCCAGGAGAAGGAACTTACACAGTTGCTCCAGATGGAACAGTAACCTTCGTACCAGAAAAATCATTCACAGGAACAGGTACAGGCGTAACAGTGAAACGTGTTGATAAGAACGGTACTCCAGTTACTGCAACTTACACACCAACTGTAACACCAGTAACCCCAACTGCTGAGCCAGCAACTTCAACTGACAAGCAAGGTCAAACTCAAACAGGTAAACCAACCTTCACAGCTGGTCATGAAAATGTTCCTATGAACGATGCAGTTCCAGCAACCTTTGAAGATGGTTCAACTACTAAGGAAATTCCGACTGTTGGTATCTACACAGTAGCAGCAGATGGAACAGTAACCTTCACACCAGACCCACGCTTTGTAGGTGAAGCACCAGCTGTAACAGTTGTTCGTGAAGATATGAACGGAACAAAAGCTTCTGCAACCTACACACCAACAGTAACTCCAATTACTCCAACAGCAAAACCAGCTACATCAGAAGCACCTCAAGGAATTGTTCAAACAGGTAAACCAACCTTCACAGAAGGGGATCCAATTGCGCCTATGAACCCTTCAACCTTGAAACTTTACGATGATTCTGGTAACCCAACTGATCAATTGAATGCCTTCTCACCTGCAGGAGATATCATCGGTATCTTCACAGTAGATAAAGAGAAAGGTGAAGTGATCTTCACTCCAACTAACAAAGCTTACTCAGGTGAAGTTCTTCCTGTAGGCGTTTCAATGGAAGATGCAAATGGTACCTTTGCACGTACAACGTACACACCATTCATTACTCCAGTTGTTCCAACAGCAAAACCAGCTACATCAACTGATATCCAAGGTGCAACTCAAACAGGTAAACCAAGCTTCACTGAAGGAAATCCTGCAGTACCAATGGATAATGATGTACCTGCAACATTCGTTGATGGCTCAACTACTAAGGTTGTTCCAGGTGAAGGTACATACACAGTTGCTCCAGACGGAACAGTAACCTTCGTACCAGAAAAATCATTTGTTGGAACCGCAGCAGGAATCGTGGTTCAACGCCAAGATAAGAATGGTACAGTTGTGAAAGCTAAGTACACACCAACTGTAACACCAGTTGCTCCAAAGGGTGAACCAGTAACTTCAATTGGTAAGAAGGGTGCTACTCAAACAGGTAAACCAAGCTTCACAGAAGGTGATAGCCGTGTACCAATGAATGATAAGGTTCCAGCAACCTTTGAAGATGGTTCAACTACGAAGACCATTCCAGGTGTTGGTACTTACACAGTGGCAGCAGATGGAACTGTAACCTTCACTCCAGAACCTGAATTTACTGGTACTGCACCAGCAGTGACAGTGGTTCGTGAAGATGTGAACGGAACAAAAGCTTCTGCAACTTACACACCAACTGTTCTTCCAATCACTAAGTTTATTGATAAAGAAGGTAAGGAAATCCCAGGATACCCTACAGTTGATGGAGAAGAGCCTAAAGCTGAAATTCCAGGTTACCGCTTTGTGGAAACGAAGAAATTGCCTAATGGTGATACTGAACACGTCTATGAAAAAGTTACAACTTCATACGTAGACGAAAATGGTAATCCTATCCCAGGTAACCCAACAGAAGATGGGGAACAACCGAAGAAAGATATCCCAGGTTATGACTTCGTGAAGACTGTTGTAGATAAAGATGGAAACATTCAACATATCTACAAGAAGACTGTGACACCAACTCCGACACCAGAGCCACAGCCACAGCCACAGCCTACTCCACAGCCGCAACCACAACCTACTCCACAACCAAAACCAGAAGAGCCAACGATTCCTGTCGTTCCAGAAACGAAAGAAGAAGTGAAGTATATCGATCCACAAAATCCTACTGCACAACTTCCAAATACAGGAACAAAAGAATCTTCTACTGCTGGTCTTGCAATCTTTAGTGCTTTAGCAGGTCTCTCATTGTTTGGATTTGCAAAACGCAAAAAAGAAGACTAAGCTAACTTGTGGCTAAGAAAAACCGCGAAAATCTCGCGGTTTTTTCTGTTTGTATTTGAAAAAATATCCTCCAAACTAGATAGTTGAAATCAGTCTTTTATAAGAAAATTTGATAAAATAGAAGTATCAGTGTAAAGGATGAGAGAATGAAAAAGATTATTGGTATCTGGGCTCAAACTGAAAATGGCATTATTGGAAAGGACCAAATCATGCCTTGGCATCTGCCAGCTGAGCTTCAGCATTTCAAAGAAACGACCATGGGACAAGCAATTCTTATGGGAAGAGTGACCTTTGATGGTATGAAAAAACGGGTTCTACCAGGTCGTACTAGCATTATCTTAACGCAAGATCAGGCTTATGATGCTGAAAATGATGCTGTACTCGTCATGCATAGCAAAGAAGAAGTCTTAGAGTGGTATCAGAATCAAGAGAAGAATCTTTACATTATTGGGGGGAGTCAGATTTTAAGGCTTTTCTCTGATCAGTTAGAAGAGTTGATTCAGACCATGATTCATGCAACGATTGATGGCGATACATTGGCACCAAAATTTGAAGAGAACCACTATGAAAGAGTCCGTCAAGTTCCCCATCTGAAAGATGAGAAAAATCCATATGATTTTAAGGTCAACTATTATAAGAGAAAGGATTTAGACTAATGGAGCGAAGTGTCTTTGGTTTTTTTACAGCTGTCCTGTGTGTCATCTGTTTGATTTGCGCCTTACAAACCTTTCGTAAAAAACGGTTCGGCCTCGCTATTTTATTCTTACTAAATGCTTTTACCAATCTTGTGAATTCCATTCACGCCTTTTACATGACCTTATTTTAAACTAAATAGAAACAGAAAATGACAGAAAGAGGAAATACATGCCAACGAATCAAAACAATGATATGATGGTTTATTGTTCATTTTGCGGAAAGAGTCAAGATGAAGTCCAAAAAATCATTGCAGGAAACAACGCGTTTATCTGTAATGAATGTGTAGAGTTAGCACAAGAAATTATCCGTGAGGAGCTAGCAGAAGAAGTTCTTGCAGACCTTAGCGAAGTTCCAAAACCAATCGAATTGCTCAATATCTTGAACCACTATGTGATCGGTCAAGATCGGGCTAAACGTGCCCTTGCTGTAGCGGTATATAACCACTACAAACGCATTAACTTCCACGATACGCGCGAAGACGAGACAGATGTTGAATTGCAAAAATCAAACATCCTCATGATTGGACCTACTGGTTCAGGTAAGACTTTCTTGGCCCAAACCTTAGCACGTAGCTTGAATGTCCCATTTGCTATTGCTGATGCAACAGCCTTGACAGAAGCCGGTTATGTGGGTGAAGACGTTGAAAATATTCTCTTGAAACTTCTTCAGGCGGCTGATTTCAATATCGAGCGTGCTGAACGAGGCATTATCTACGTCGATGAAATTGATAAGATCGCTAAGAAAAGTGAAAATGTCTCTATCACGCGTGACGTTTCTGGTGAAGGGGTACAACAAGCCCTCTTGAAAATTATCGAAGGAACTGTCGCTAGTGTTCCACCTCAAGGTGGACGCAAACACCCTCAACAAGAGATGATCCAAGTGGATACCAAGAATATTCTCTTCATCGTAGGTGGAGCTTTTGACGGGATCGAAGAAATTGTTAAGCAACGTCTCGGTGAAAAAGTCATTGGTTTCGGTAAGAACAATAAAGCTATCGATGAATCCAGCTCTTACATGCAAGAAATCATTGCAGAAGATATTCAAAAATTTGGAATTATCCCAGAATTGATTGGACGTCTTCCAGTCTTTGCGGCTCTTGAGCAATTGACGGTTGACGACCTTGTCCGTATCCTAAAAGAACCACGTAATGCCTTGGTAAAACAATACCAAACCTTGCTCTCTTATGATAATGTTGAATTGGAATTTGATGATGAAGCCCTTCAAGAGATTGCGAATAAAGCTATCGAAAGAAAAACAGGAGCTCGAGGACTTCGCTCGATTATCGAAGAAACGATGATGGATGTCATGTTTGAAATTCCAAGTCAAGAAGATATCAAACTTATTCGAATCACAAAAGAAGCTGTAGATGGAACTGAAAAACCAATTCTTGAAACAGCCTAGAAAGATAAAATATGGAAATTAACACACATAATGCGGATATCCTCTTAAGCGCTGCAAATAAGAGTCATTATCCTCAAGATGAGATTCCAGAAGTTGCACTTGCCGGTCGATCAAATGTCGGCAAGTCTTCTTTTATTAATACTCTCTTAAATCGAAAAAACCTGGCCAGAACATCTGGTAAACCAGGAAAAACCCAATTGCTAAATTTCTTCAATATAGATGATAAACTCCGTTTGGTAGACGTACCTGGTTATGGCTATGCACGTGTCTCTAAAAAAGAGCGCGAGAAGTGGGGACGGATGATTGAAGAATACCTCACCAGTCGTGAGAACTTAAAAGCAGTGGTTAGTCTAGTCGATTTTCGTCATGAACCTTCTGCAGATGATGTTCAGATGTATGAATTCTTAAAATATTATGAGATCCCTGTGATCTTAGTAGCGACCAAGGCAGATAAGATTCCACGTGGAAAATGGAACAAACATGAATCCATTATTAAGAAAAAACTGGATTTTGATCCAGCAGATACTTTTATTGTCTTTTCTTCGGTAACCAAGGAAGGACTAGAGAAGTCATGGGATGCTATTTTGGAAAATGCGTTTTACGAAATAAATTGAAATGACATGAAAATGTCATTTTTGTTTTGGATTTATCTCGCAATTGTAATACAAGTGTAATATAAGTAGCTTTGTTTTCTTCTATTTATATGATATAATCTCTATAAAGATAAAAGATGATAAAAAATTAATTGGAGATAAATTGTATTATGAAAAATAAAATACGGAATAAAACGAAATTTTTTGGTTTGTTCGTTTCTGTATTAGCAGTGGGGACATTTGCTGCTGCTATGAGCGAGCACGTAACATCTGTTGGTGCTAATGATGGAACTTACCAAGCATACTCAGACCCAACTGAAGCTTTCATCTCACAAATTGGTGAGTCAGCTCGTCAGCTTGGTCAAGAGAATGATTTGTATGCTTCCGTTATGATTGCACAAGCGATCTTGGAAAGTGGATCAGGTCAGTCTGGCTTGTCTTCTTATCCACATTACAACCTTTTTGGGATTAAAGGAAGTTATGCTGGGCAATCTGCAGTGATGCAAACTTGGGAAGATGATGGTACTGGAAATGCCTATACCATTAATGATGCTTTTCGTTCATACCCATCTTATTATGAATCATTGCAAGACTATGTAGCAGTTTTGAAACAAGGACATTTTGCAGGTGCTTGGAAGAGTAACACATCAAGTTATCAAGACGCAACAGCAGCTTTGACAGGTGTTTATGCGACAGATACTAGCTACTACGCAAAGCTCAATCATATCATTGAAACCTATAATTTGACTCAATATGATTCACCAAATGTTCAGGGTGGTATTACTGGTTCGGTATACAATCCATATCGTCAACAGTTCACTTCACAAGAAATCTTGAATTTGGATATCGCTTGGGCGAACCGTTTAAATTATTAAAAAGGAAAAGCAGGCAAATGCCTGTTTTTTATTATTTCCCGGTATATGATTTAAAACGTATATATTGAATTTAAGAATTCTTCCTGAAAACCTTTTCAAACTGTTTTGTCTATGATATAATGATTTTATTCACAAACATTATATAAGGAGAATATTATGTCTGAATCTAATTTTATTCAAAAAGTGGGAGCGGCGTGTAATAAGAAAGAGGATCTTTATCAGAAATCTAAAACTCGCTATGCAGTCCGTTCTATTTTTGCTGGAGGATTTCTTACTTTAAGTACGGCAGTCGGAGCAGTTGCGGCAGACTTATTAAATACTTTTGTACCTGGATCTGGTCGTTTTCTATTTCCATTCATCTTTGCCTGGGGCTTGGTTTACCTCTTATTTTTAAATGCAGAATTAACCACCTCCAATATGATGTATTTGACGGCGGGTACCTATCTAAAGAAGATTCATTGGAAGAAAGCGCTGGAAATTCTTCTTTATTGTACCTTCTTTAACTTAATTGGTGCTTTAATCGTCGCTTTTCTGTTCAATCAAACCACAGCCTTTGCACATATCGATCCAAAAGGATTCCTAGCCACGGTGGCAGAAAATAAACTCCAACGGAGCAATCAAGTGGTTTTCTTTGAAGGTGTCATTGCCAATATCTTTGTAAATATTGCTATTCTTTCTTATCTATATTTCAAAGATGAAACAGCGAAGGTGCTCTTAGCCCTATCTGCTATTTATATGTTTGTCTTTATGACCAATGAACACTTGGCGGCTAATTTTGCTTCTTTCTCATTATTAAGCTTTAATTCAGTATCTAGCCAATTGCCACATTTTGAATTTTTAAATATTTTACGTCACTATGGTGTGACCTTCTTTGCCAACTGGGTAGGAGGAGGAGTCCTAATGGGACTAGCCTATGCTTGGTTGAATAATATCAAGGGTCTTTACAACGATTAAAAAATATAAAAAAAGTTTGCAAAAGTACTTGCATTCTTTTTTTATATGTGATAAACTAGTCTACGGTTTGAAAAAACTGCCTAAGACAGTAGGGGAGCTCGACTCATAAAAATCCTACCGAGGACAAAACGTATCAATTAAAAGAAGCGTATTGTACTTTCGTGTCTAGGTTTGGGCGCGTTTTTCTTTTGGAAAAATTCCCCAAGCAAAATAATTACGGAGGTGAACACACTAATGAGTGAAGCAATTATTGCTAAAAAAGCGGAACTAGTTGACGTAGTAGCTGAAAAAATGAAAGCTGCTGCATCAATCGTCGTTGTAGATTCTCGCGGTTTGACAGTTGAGCAAGATACAGTTCTCCGTCGCAACCTTCGCGAAAGCGAAGTTGAGTTTAAAGTTATCAAAAACTCAATCTTGCGTCGTGCAGCTGAAAAAGCTGGTCTTGAAGATCTTGCATCTGTATTCGTTGGACCTTCTGCAGTAGCATTTTCTAACGAAGATGTTATCGCACCTGCGAAAATCTTGAACGATTTTGCAAAAGACGCTGAAGCACTTGAAATCAAAGGTGGTGCAATCGAAGGCGCTGTCGCATCTAAAGAAGAGATTCTTGCACTTGCAACTCTTCCAAACCGCGAAGGACTTCTTTCTATGCTCCTTTCTGTACTTCAAGCGCCAGTGCGCAACGTTGCTCTTGCAGTCAAAGCGGTTGCAGACAACAAAGAAGACGCAGCTTAATCTTAAGCTACGCAGCGTAGCCTAGCTATAAAAAATAAAAACATAAAATTAAAACTTATTTGGAGGAAATAACAATGGCATTGAACATTGAAAACATTATTGCTGAAATTAAAGAAGCTTCAATCCTTGAATTGAACGACCTTGTAAAAGCTATCGAAGAAGAATTTGGTGTAACTGCAGCTGCTCCTGTAGCTGTTGCTGCAGCTGGTGCTGCTGACGCAGGTGCTGCTAAAGATTCATTCGATATCGAATTGACATCTGCAGGCGACAAGAAAGTCGGCGTTATCAAAGTTGTACGTGAAATCACTGGTCTTGGTCTTAAAGAAGCTAAAGAACTTGTTGATGGTGCACCTGGCGTTATCAAAGAAGGTGTTGCTACAGCTGAAGCTGAAGAAATCAAAGCTAAATTGGAAGAAGCTGGAGCTTCAGTTACTCTTAAATAATAGAGTTTCCAATCAAAATAAAAACCGAGGTTTAGGCCTCGGTTTTTTTGTGCATTCTTTCTTTTATACTTTTTACAAACCCTGTATCATCAAATATTTCATTGAGATATGACAAGATTGTTGCTATAATCAGTTTATCTACGAATAAGGAGAAGATATGAAAAATTTTAAACAGATTCTTTTGCCTTTAGTTGCTGTTTTTGCAGCAGTTCTCTTGGTAGCCTGTGGTCCAAAAAGTGATAATGGGACTTAAGTATTCGAACCCACAACAGAAGAAGTGAGGGAGATGCTACCAAGTGAAGTTGCTTATATTATTTCAAATGATTATAAATTTAGGGTTTCGATTATCATTAAGGACAAAGAAGGCGTTATGAAGGTTCAAATAAAATCAAACGTTCAAAATACCAATCAATCCTATGATTTTAAGGTTGACCAAAAACACAAAATATTTGTAAAGAAGAATGACTACAGTGGGACAAAGTTGACGTATAAAATTTCTAATCATATGCTAACCTTTATGGATGTGAAAGAATCAAACTCGAGTAGTCTTGATATTTTTGTAAACTATATAAAAATGGCTAAGTTTAAAAAAGTTAAATAATTTAGCGAAGGTAGGTACGGATCCTGCCTTTTTAATCGTTTAATATTGGTTGATAAATATATTACAAGAGTATTACATTTGTAATATTTCATTGCCGTGTGTCTGAATTGTTGTTATAATAGGATTAATCTAACTAAAAAGGAGAAGTTATGAAAAACTTTAAACGTATTCTTTTGGCTGTAGTAGCAGTTTTTGCAGTAGTCCTCTTGGTGGCATGTGGTGCTAAAAGTGATAACGGGACTTATGTCTACAAACCATCAAAAACTGAAGTGAAGGAAATCCTTGGAGAACAAGGTGCATCAGACTCAACTATTGAAGCTGTCCTTGATCAAGTTAAATTGGAAGTTACGGTTACTATTAAAGATAAAAAAGGTAGCCTTAGCATCAAAGGGGAAGCAATGGGCAATAAGATGGACCAATCTTATGAAGTGAAAGTTGACCAAAAGGCTAAAACATTCCAATCTAAAACGGGTGACGGTGAAAAAATTAAATACAAAGTTTCAGGCGATGTGTTTACTTTTGATTTATCTGGTGAAGAAAGTAAAGATCACGCAGCAGCTTTGGAAATGTTCAAAAACGCTAAATTCAAACGTACAAAATAAACTAAATGAAGAGCAGGAAAACCTGCTCTTTTGCTTTACTTTTATGACTGGTTTGGTATAATGAATGAGACTACAGATGGGACTGGGGCAGGAATGATTTTCTTTGAAAATAATTTCGTCTCGCTCCCTCTTTTCTGTGTGATCTAGGAAATTATTTATGGAAAAGGAGAATCATCTATGCAATATATTTGGTCTTACTTGAAAAAGTATCCCAAGTGGCTAGCCCTGAATCTATTTTCGGCGGTCCTTTTTGTTATTGTCAATTTAGGTTTGCCAACGATTCTGGCTCGCATGATTGATGAGGGGATTAACCCACGTGATGTGGATCGGCTTTATTTCTGGGGCTGGGTCATGTTTGCGATTATTTTACTAGGGATTGTGGGTCGGATTATCTTGTCTTACGCAGTTGGCCAGCTAACGACGACCATGGTACGCGATATGCGCAATGACCTCTATACCAAGTTACAGGAGTACTCGCATCGTGAGTATGAGCAAATTGGGGTATCGTCATTGGTCACTCGCTTGACTTCGGATGCCTTTGTCTTGATGCAATTTACGGATTCTATGTTGAAGATGGGGGTCATCACACCCTTGATGATGGTTTCCAGTGTTCTCTTGATTTTGACAACCAGTCCTTCTCTAGCATGGATTGTAGCAGTATCTGTACCATTTCTTGCTGTTGTTGTCTGGTATGTAGCAGTCAAGACACGTCCACTTTCTGAGAAGCAACAAAAGACCCTGGACCATCTCAATCAGTTTGCGCGTGAAAATTTGACAGGTCTCCGAGTGATTCGTGCCTTTGCCCGCGAAGAATTCCAAGAGGATAAATTTGCGGCTGAAAATGAAGTCTACGCGGAAAACTCGAATAAATTGTTCAAACTAACTGGTTTGACTGAACCCCTGTTTGTGCAGATCATCATTGCGATGATTGTAGCGATTGTCTGGTTTGCCTTGGATCCTCTTCATGACGGTAGTTTGAAAATTGGGGATTTGGTTGCCTTTATTGAGTATAGCTTCCACGCGCTCTTATCTTTCCTCTTTTTAGCCAATCTCTTTACTATGTATCCTCGGACTGCGGTTTCTAGTCGTCGTCTCAAGGAAATCATGGACATGCCCATTTCGATTGATCCAAATGAGAATGGTATCACAGAGACAGCATCTCGTGGCTATTTGGAATTTGACAATGTCACCTTTGCTTATCCAGGTGAGACAGAAAGTCCAGTTCTCCATAATATTTCCTTTCAGGCCAAACCTGGTGAAACAATTGCCTTTATCGGCTCGACGGGTTCTGGGAAATCTTCACTTGTGCAGTTAATTCCTCGATTCTATGATGTCACCCTAGGGAAGATTTTGGTGGATGGTGTGGATGTCCGTGACTACAATCTGAAAGCCCTTCGCCAAAAGATTGGTTTTATTCCACAAAAGGCCTTGCTCTTTACAGGAACCATTGCTGAAAACCTTCGTTATGGGAAAGAAGATGCCTCTGTACAAGAGCTAGAACAAGCAGCTGAAATTTCCCAAGCCAAGGAATTTATCGACAGCCGTGAGGAACGCTTTGACACGCATTTAGCAGAAGGTGGTAGCAACCTTTCGGGTGGTCAAAAACAACGCTTGTCCATCGCTCGTGCTGTTGTCAAAGATCCAGATGTCTTTATTTTTGATGATTCCTTCTCTGCCTTGGACTACAAGACGGATGCCACTTTGCGGAAGCGTCTCAAAGAAGTCACAGGAGATGCGACCGTCTTGATCGTAGCGCAACGTGTGGGAACCATTATGGATGCGGATCAAATTATTGTCTTGGACCAAGGGGAGATCGTCGGTCGAGGAACCCACGATGAATTGATGAAAAGCAATGAGATCTATCGTGAAATTGCCAATTCGCAGCTCGATAGTCCATCATTAACAGAGGAATAGAAAGGAGAAGCAGATGAAACAAGAACAAAACAGTTTTTCTAGACTATGGACTTACTTGAGAGCCTATCGCTTGGAAGTTTGCTTGTCCATTTTCTTAAAAATCCTGAGTGTCGTCATGAGTGTTATCGAACCCTTTGTTTTGGGGCTTGCCATTACGGAGTTGACAAAAAATCTCATGGATATGGCAAAAGGTCTTGCGGGAGCTGGTCTTAATACCTCCTATATCGCGATCATTATGACGCTCTATCTATTCCGTGGGGTCCTCTATGAGTTGGGATCTTATTATTCCAACTATTTCATGACCAATGCTGTTCAAAAGACCGTTCAGGACATGCGAAATGATTTGTCTCATAAAATCAACCACATTCCTGTTTCTTATTTTGACCGGCATCAGTTCGGAGATTTGCTGGGACGTTTTACTAGTGATGTCGAAACCGTCTCGAATGCCTTGCAACAGTCCTTCTTACAAATTGTTAACGCGATCTTTACCTTGCTTTTTGTCATCAGCATGGTATTATACTTAAACATCCAACTGGGGCTAGTGGTCATTTTGTCCATTCCGATCACTTATTTCAGTGCTCGATTTATCATGAAAAAATCTCAGCCTTACTTTAAAGAGCAGGCAGATGTTTTGGGGGCAATGAACGGCTTTGTGCAAGAAAATTTAACAGGCTTTAACGTCCTTAAGCTCTACGTTCGGGAAAAATCTTCTCAGGAAGAATTTCATGATATTACCCATCACCTTCAAAAAGTAGGGTTCAAGGCTAATTTCATTTCTGGCTTAATGATGCCGATTTTAAATGGGATTTCAGATTTGACTTATCTCATTATCGCTTTGTTTGGTGGCTTGCAAGTGATAGCAGGTCGTTTGACTGTCGGGAATATGCAGGCCTTCGTTCAATATGTTTGGCAGATCAACCAACCGATTCAAAACTTGACCCAATTGGCAGGTCAGCTACAAAGTGCTAAGTCGTCTCTAGACCGGATTTTCCAAATCATGGATGAGCCAGATGAAGTAGCAGATGTGACAGAAACCCTCTCTGGAGATTTGACAGGGCAAGTCAGCTTTAAAAACGTGGATTTCCAATATGTAGCGGACAAACCCTTGATTCGTGATTTCAATCTAGAAGTCAAACCAGGTGAAATGGTGGCCATTGTCGGACCAACCGGAGCAGGGAAAACAACCCTGATTAATTTGCTGATGCGCTTTTACGATGTGACTGCAGGATCGATTACGGTGGATGGTCATGATATTCGTCATCTATCTCGCCAAGATTACCGCAAGCAATTTGGAATGGTGCTTCAGGATGCTTGGTTATATGAAGGAACCATCAAAGAAAACCTTCGCTTTGGTAATCTCGAGGCAACGGATGAAGAAATTGTTGAAGCCGCAAAGGCAGCCAATGTCGATCACTTTATCCGGACACTCCCTGGTGGTTACAATATGGAAATGAACCAGGAGTCTAGCAATATTTCTCTAGGGCAAAAGCAGCTCCTAACCATTGCGCGTGCGCTCCTAGCGGATCCTAAAATCTTGATTTTGGATGAAGCGACGTCTTCTGTCGATACGCGTTTAGAACTCTTGATTCAAAAAGCCATGAAGAATTTGATGAAAGGGCGGACTAGCTTTGTCATTGCTCACCGCCTGTCTACCATTCAAGAAGCAGATAAAATCCTTGTACTCAAAGATGGCCAAATCATCGAGCAAGGAAATCACCAATCCTTGTTAGCAGATAAAGGATTCTACTATGAGCTCTACAATAGCCAATTTTCAAATAAAAAAGCGGAATAAGCTCGTGTCATCAAAAGAGGTTTGAGAAAGCATTCTCAGCCTCTTTTTTCTTACTCACTTTTATTACTACATAAAAAGGTTAACATTTCTGCAACAAATTGATACAGAATATTCACACAATTCACCTTGTTTGTCATGATAATTTTTATTAGGATAGAATCGTTGTAAAAAATATAAGGAGAAATGTGTGATGAATCATTTAAACAAAGATATCATTTTTGGCATTCGTAAGTCTAAGCTTGGAGTCTTTTCTGTCGTGATTGCGATCATGGGGGCTTGTTTTTTAACTGGACAATCTGTGGCAGCTGATCAAGTTGGAGAGCAGGCACAAGTCCAAACACAAGGGCAAGAAGCGACAACTTCTGATCCCGCAAGCTCTCAAGTAGATACCAGCCAATATGGAGCATCTATGCCTTACACCCGTTATGAGGCAGACAAAGGGAACCTCCTTGGAAAGGCAGAGGTAGAGCAGTCTCAAGACAGTCACTCAACAGCTATTGAAGCTTCTGATCAGACTTATGTCGCTTTAAAAGAAAAAGGAGATGGTGTCTCCTTTAAGGTAAATGAACCAGCCAATGCTTTAACCGTACGCTACACGGTACCAGATGGAGCCAGTGGACAACTCGATGTTCAGGTGAATGGTCACAGTGTTCAACAATTGGATCTTTCATCTACGTCTAACTGGCAGTATTTGAATGACAAAGGTGTTTATGATAGTGCTCAGGCGGATACACGCGCTCGGTTCCAATTTGATGAAGTACACAGCCTCCTTCCAGGACTTCAGCTTCAAAAAGGAGATGTGGTTTCACTGGTGAAAAACAGGTCAGACGACGTCCATTATGGTCTTGACTTTGTGGAATTTGAGCAAGCTCCAGACCTGATTGCTCAAGGGGATAACGCTATCAATATTGTTTCTAAAGGAGCTACGCCAAACGACGATACTGATGACAGCCAGGCCCTCTATGATGCGATTTATGAAGCTAAACAAACCGGAAAGAATGTCTATATCCCAGCTGGGCGATTTAATCTCAATCGAAAAGTCGGTATCGATGCTTCCGATATGAAGATTTCAGGGGCTGGTATCTGGCATACCCAACTGCATTTTACTAGTGACCAAGCTGGTGGCGGTGGATTTGACTTCCTTCACCAAGACAACCATGTTGAATTTAGCGATGTCTATCTGTCCTCCAACCTTCGTTCACGCTATGGTGAAAACGCTCAGTACAAGGCCATTTCTGGAACGCCAGGGAAGAATTCTCATATTCACGATATTTGGGCTGAACATTTTGAAGTCGGCATGTGGATTGGCGATTATGCTAGCAAAAATGATATGAAGTACACAGATGGTCTAGTAGTAGAAAATGTCCGTTTGCGAAACAACCTGGCTGACGGAGTCAACTTTGCCCAAGGGACTAAGAATTCGATTGTCCGCAATTCTAGTATTCGTGGAAATGGAGATGACGGACTAGCCAGCTGGTCAAGTATTGCGGATGGAACAGAATCAGCAGTAGCAGAAAACAATAAATTCTTGCACAATACGATTGAACTTGGTTGGCGTGCTGGTGGTGTTGGGATCTTTGGTGGAAAAGGCCATGAGATTGCCTACAATCGGATTAAAGACAATATCGGGGATGCCGGAATTCGCTTGACGACTGTCTTTAAGGGTCATAACTTTGATCTGAATGAAGAAGGAATTCGGGTTCACCACAATCTCTTGGAGCGTACAGGGACGAAGAGCGATATCTACAACAAGCATCGTGGATCGATTGATGTTGAAACGCGCTATGGAGATATTAAAAATGTCACCATTGAGGACAATGTATTTGTAGCGCCATTTGATACAGGTGTGACTGATCACCTCAATCCAAATGGAGGTATCCTAAACCATGTCGAAGTCAGTAACAATCAAACCATGAGTCAACTCTCTCATCCAGCTCAAGCAGGATTATCTGCCTCTACTTCAAAATCAGCTGGACAAGCCTTGAAAGTGAAAGAAAAACCCCTTCAAGTAAGCGCAGTGAAAGCTTCCCTTCAACCATCGAAAGTTCAACCGTCTAAAAAACAAACCGGTCTGAATCTTAAACAAGCAAAGACAATCACTAAAACAGTCAAACCTAACTATGTTCTAAAACCAACAAATTCCAAGCAAAAGAGCTTTTTAAAGGCTCCGAGTGCTTTATTCCTTTACCGGATGATGGGGTTACGTCAAACGGTTTAAGAAGGATGGAAATCCTGGATACAATTCCAGGATTTTTTTGCTTGCTGCTAGTCCTTCATTGACAGTGAGAAGGCATATCGGTATACTAGGTATATTCTAATTAGGAGGCCACCATGATGATTCGACCCGTTCAGCTCAGCGATGCAGCAGCTATCCGAGCGATTTACCAACCTTATGTGACAGAGACAGCCATTACCTTTGAGGTTGATGTGCCGACTGTCCAGGAATTTGAAAGTCGCATCACAAAAACGCTGACCAAATTTCCTTATTTGGTCGCAGAAGTGGATGGGAAAGTTGTGGGCTATGCCTATGCCTCGACCTATTATGCACGCGCTGCCTATGATTGGACCACTGAATTGTCTATTTATGTAGCAAAAGAAGCGCGTGGAAAAGGGATTGGATCAGCTCTTTATAGTGCCTTAGAAGTGGAGTTGCAAGCACGAGGCTACTTACGCTTTCTGGCTTGTATCGCAGTTCCAAATGAAGCGAGCATTTCCATGCATGAAAAGCGGGGCTATGTCCAAGTCGCTCATTTCCCAAAGATTGGCTATAAGTTTAACAAATGGCATGATATCGTCTGGATGCAAAAGACGATCGAAGGGCCAGTGTCAACCTTGAAAGAGCAATGAAAAGTTTTTGTATGTCTTGAAAGAAAGCAAGCTCTCGTTTCTTGACAGATGCAGAACTCCATGGTAAACTAGATTTATGCGATGAGTCGATTGGCTCTTAGGAGCCTTTTGCGCTGAGGAGGTCTACATTCAATTGTAACGCAGGAGCGGACCTTGAACAGTTGTGTGAACCGGCTGTTCTCACCGAAAGGTGCCTCGAATCCTGATCTTCGGATCAGGATTTTTTTGTTTCTTCAAAGAATTGCAAACTATTATAATACAATTGCTACAAAGTTACGTTGGTGTTATAATATAGTAAAGTGCCTCGTGTCAGAAAGGAGTTGAGTTGATTGGGAGATTTCTATCATTCTAATGATCCAGCATCTACAGACTATTCGCATAAAATTGAGGAGCTAGAAAACTCCAAACAATTTCAGGATGCAATCGGATTAATCCGAGAACAAATGAAGAACAATTTACAATGGAATGTTTTGCGATCTTTTGGTATTGTTTGTGCCATATTGTCTCTCATTTTATTGCGTTTTGCAGCTATTCCTTTGATACTTTTAGTTGTTGGTTTGTATTATTGGCCACAATATAAAAAACGAAAAGCCTTGTTTGGGGATCGAATTCGATCGAACGATGAGATCTATCTCGATGATATCTTATCTCCTGTATTAAAGGAAGTTTTTCCTAAGGCTTCGATAAAAGAGGATGGTTCCATCCCTTCTGAAGCTCTCTCGCATTTATGTCCTCGGTCGACTGATTTTCTATGTTTCAAACAGCTCTCGTTTCATGATGACAAAGAGCTGACGGTGTCAAATCTCTATGCCCATCATACGGAGACTCGTTACCGGACGTCCAATGGACATACAAGGACGGAACATGTGGAAGTTACAGATTTCCTTGGACAAGTGTTCTCTTTATGTCTACCGATCAATTTCTCCGGTCATCTTCGGGTTGTGCCAACCAAGAAATCCTTTCTATTTAAGAGGGAGGTGAATGGGGGTTATCCTGGAGCCAGAGGAGATGAAGTTCAGATTGAAACCGAGGATATTCGCAATAACGAGAATTACAATATCTACTGTACAGATGAACTGTCTGCCCGTAAATTTCTCACCCCTAAGATGTTAGAATGGTTTGATCGACAAATTTCTCAAAATGCCATGTGTGTATTTTTGAAAGAAAAGAAACTCTATATTTCTTTGTATACCGATCGTTATATCTTTCCGACTCCCCAAAAACCGGAAGATATTGATCAGCTATCCTTGGTATCTGAATATCATAAATTATGCAAAGAACTGGATTTAATTAAAGAAATAACAGCAATTTTTGAAGGAGAAACATCATGAATCTCATTATCGGCTTAATCATATTTGTTGGCCTATTGGCTATTTGGTTTATTAGTGTAGGAAATCGTCTCAATCGTTATCTTGTGACCATTGAAGAATCAAAGATAACGGTCGATATCGTCCTCGTAAAACGCTATGATACCATTTCGGAAATGCTAAAAGTAGCGAAAGCTTATGCAAAACATGAACAAGACCTTTTTACCGATTTAGTTGCTTTACGCCAAGGAGCGAGCATTCAAGAATCCAACCAAGTCATAACCAATCAAAACGATGTCTTGGCACAAATTCGTGCAGTTGGTGAAAATTATCCAGAGCTCTTGTCTTCTAACCAATTCTTGGCCTTGCAAAAGGAAATTGCTGATGAAAATGAAGATCTTGCTGCAGCGAAGAGAATTGTCAACAGTAATATTAGCCACATCAATCAAGAAATTGTTTCATTTCCGGCGTCTATCGTAGCAGGTGTAAAGGGGATCCATCAAGTTCCATTTCTTACTGAAGAAACACAAGGTAAGAAAGATTTAAGTGATTTGAACTATGACCTTAACTAAAAAGCTATTTATGATTAATAACCATCAAAAATCCTGGTCTTGTTATCAGGATTTTTTCCTACTTTTGGTACTTTTCATTTATGCCAAAAAATTGTATAATAGTACAAATACTCAATTTTTAGAAAATTTTGAAAGAGGATTTACTATGGGATATACAGTTGCTGTTGTCGGTGCGACAGGTGCCGTTGGTGCTCAAATGATCAAAATGTTGGAAGAATCAACTCTTCCAATCGATAAAATTCGCTACCTTGCCTCTGCACGTTCTGCAGGGAAGGTCTTGCAATTCAAGGGGCAAGATGTGACTATTGAAGAAACGACTGAAGATGCTTTCGAAGGGGTTGATATTGCCCTTTTCTCAGCTGGCGGTTCAACATCTGCTAAATATGCACCATACGCTGTGAAAGCAGGCGCAGTAGTGGTGGATAACACTTCTTATTTCCGTCAAAATCCGGATGTCCCATTGGTTGTTCCTGAAGTGAATGCACATGCGCTAGATGCTCATAACGGCATTATCTCTTGTCCAAACTGTTCAACGATCCAAATGATGGTCGCTCTTGAGCCAGTCCGTCAAAAATGGGGCTTGGAACGTATTATCGTGTCTACTTACCAAGCTGTTTCAGGTGCTGGTATGGGAGCTATTCTTGAAACCCAACGTGAGTTGAAAGAAGTCTTAAACGACGGCGTTAATCCACGTGATGTTAAAGCTGAAATCTTGCCTTCAGGTGGAGATAAGAAACATTATCCAATCGCCTTCAACGCTCTTCCTCAAATTGATGTCTTCACAGATAATGACTACACATACGAAGAAATGAAGATGACGAATGAAACCAAGAAAATCATGGAAGATGATAGCATTGCTGTTTCAGCAACTTGCGTGCGTATTCCTGTTTTGTCAGCTCACTCTGAGTCTGTTTACATTGAAACAAAAGAAGTGGCTCCAATCGACGAAGTCAAAGCTGCGATCGCTGCCTTTCCAGGTGCAGTTCTTGAAGACGATGTGGCTCACCAAATCTATCCTCAAGCAGTCAATGCTGTCGGTTCACGTGATACATTTGTCGGACGTATCCGTAAAGACTTGGATGCTGAAAAAGGTATTCATATGTGGGTAGTATCTGATAACCTTCTCAAGGGTGCTGCTTGGAACTCAGTTCAAATTGCAGAAACCCTTCATGAACGTGGGCTCGTCCGCCCGACAGCTGAATTGAAGTTTGAGTTGAAATGATTCATTAACTAAATAATTTGTATAGGGGACAGCTATCAACTTTTGGTGCTGTCCCTCTTCCCTATGATTGTCTCAAGAAGGAGTATGTATGTCTTATCAAGATTTAAAAAATTGTAGAATGATCACTGCATTTATCACCCCCTTTCATGAAGATGGTTCGATTAACTTCGATGCTATTCCGCCCTTAATTGAACATCTACTAGCCCATCATACAGATGGGATTCTCTTAGCTGGTACCACGGCAGAAAGCCCAACTCTGACCCACGATGAAGAATTGGAACTCTTTGCGGCGGTGCAAAAGGTAGTTAATGGACGGGTTCCTTTGATCGCTGGTGTCGGAACCAATGAAACCCGCGACTCAATTGAGTTCGTTAAAGAAGTGGATGCTTTTGGTGGCTTTGTAGCAGGTTTGGCTATCGTCCCTTACTACAATAAACCATCTCAAGAAGGAATGTACCAACACTTTAAAGCGATTGCGGATGCATCTAATCTTCCGATTATTATCTACAATATTCCAGGGCGCGTGGTAGTAGAAATGACACCTGAAACCATGCTTCGTTTGGCAGAACACCCAAATATCATTGGGGTCAAAGAGTGTACAACCTTGGCTAATATGGCTTACTTGATTGAACACAAGCCAGAAGAATTTCTCGTCTACACAGGGGAAGACGGAGATGCCTTCCACGCGATGAACCTTGGGGCTGATGGGGTAATCTCAGTGGCTTCTCATACAAATGGAGATGAAATGCATGAGATGTTCCAAGCCATTGAACACAACGATATTAAAAAGGCTGCGGCTATCCAACGTCAGTTTATCCCTAAAGTCAATGCTCTCTTCTCTTATCCGAGTCCAGCTCCTGTCAAAGCTGTCTTGAACTATATGGGATTTGAAGCAGGGCCAACTCGTTTGCCATTGGTGCCAGCACCGGCAGAAGAAGCGAAACGGATCATCAAGGTTGTAGTAGATGGGGATTACCATGCAACCAAAGAGATTATTACGGGTGTTTTGAGACCAGATTATTAAAAAATGTCATGAGGAATGTATGTCAGAGTTAGAGAAAACAGAGTTAGAAAAAACGGATTCAGAAAAATCTGAACTAGAAAAATTTAAAGAACGTCATAGTCTTGAAAAGTTAGAAGGTGTGATGATATACGATAAACCGACCATTAAAACAGGAGAAAAAGCTGGATGCATCGGTGCACTCTTACTTTTAATTGGATTTGGTACAGGAATTATTTTGTTCCTAGTTCATTTCATATTTGATTTCGATTCCAAGCTACTCAATCTTCTTTGGGAATCGATAGCGGCTTTAGGATTTGTTTTTAGTTTAGCAGGGGCTTTTCAAATCGGCCCGCTTACAATACACCGCTACTCAAGAGAAGCCGACAAGGATAAACATTTTGAAATTGATAGAGCCTATAATCTCTATAATGTTCTCTATAAACCGACTAAAACAGTCCTTCTCCAATATGATAGTGACGTAGATCAGCTGATTGCTGTCAATGCTGGTGGTGAACTACTCGTGGAACTCCTTAGAAAAGTAGAGATGGAGAAGTTACCTCTGAAGAAGATTTTGAAGACTTTCCGTTTGGACCATGTCTCTGACCATCTTTGGAGATTGACCTACAGCTATAAAAAAGAAGATGTGGTCATGGAGAAAAGTGATCGTTAGATTTTTTCATCCAATCAACCACGGTGATTCCTGAAAAGAGCTTTGATTCTTGGCAAAAAAATTATATAATAAAGTAGTAGGTCTTCATTTCTTTATAAAGGAAATGGAGTATTCATGAATATTTAAAATAAAGGAGACTCCGATGGAAGTCATTAAACGTAGTGGAGAAGTGGTTGAATTCAACCCAGATAAAATTTACCAAGCTATTTTGAAAGCTGCGCAAGTTGTCTATGTTTTGACAGATGATTTGCGACAAAACCTAGCTCAAGTGACCAAGAAAGTTGCTATGGACTTGGATGAAGCCCAAGTAGAACGCGCAACCATCAGTATGATCCAATCGTTAGTGGAACAACGTTTGCTGGGAGCAGGCTATATTACCATTGCAGAACACTACATTTCTTATCGCTTGCAACGCGATTTGGAACGGAGTGGTTATGGTGATCACATCGCCGTACATTTGCATTTTGAGCAAATTCGCTAAGCTAGAGTAGTGCTCGCGAGGTAACGCCATCGTGTTTGAACCACCCTTATAGGGTGGTTTTGACTGTCTAGCAAATTCGTTTATTTCGAAAGGTTTACTTATATGCAAAACCCAACCATCTATACCTATCTCAATCAGGATTTTACAGCTATTCCACTTTTTGATGGATTGAGCGTCGATGGTATTTCTCAAGAAAGTCAGGCAGATTTGCATTTGGCTGATGATTTTCAGTCCCCCTCTGAAGCTGTTTTCCATTTTCTAAACGGTCAATGGTTTCTTGAATGTTTATCTGGGATGATCGAGGTGGATGGTGTCACCTATCCGAAAAATCAACGTGTTTTATTAAATCATCGTTCCATTATCCATCTTTGTGACGCTGACGGCCATGTTTTTCGCTCAAAATTCATCATTGTTGAAATGCAATCTCTAGAATGGAAGACCATTGCAAAAGATGCTTTTCCGATGGATCTGTCCTCGCTTGCTAGGATTGATTGTGCAGTCTTATCAAATCAGTTGGTTGTCCAACTAGGAGACCAGATCATTTACCAAGAGCTTCAAGCAGGACCTGTCAGTTCTTCTCAATCATCTGCTGAGGGATCGCAGTTTTCTCATTCATCACTAACGATTGCTATTCAAGATGTAACAGTCGGAAATCTCTTAAATCGGAAAACCATTCTTAAGGATATTCAGGTAGAATTTAAACCCAAGGAAATGATCTTCATTCTGGGTGGTTCTGGTGCTGGAAAATCTACCTTTATGGAAGCAGTGACAGGACTCGTTCATTCAAATACCAGTGCTTATTTTAATGGGGTAGATCTGTTAAATGATGGGGTGAAACAAGGTGTCATCACCCTGGCTCCTCAATCCCCTGACGAGCATTACCGTATGGAAGACACGGTCTATAAGAATCTAGAAGATGCAGCAAAGCTCTACGGCCCATCCGAATTAGCAGACAATCCTGAACTTCGAAAAGAAGAAGTGCTATCTGTTCTGAAAAAGCTGGATTTAGAATCTGTCAAAGGATCCAAGTGTTCTTCTCTATCCGGTGGACAAAAGAAAAAACTCACGATAGCCATGGAATACATCACGCGCCCTGAAATCCTCTTTATGGATGAGCCAGATTCCGGTGTGGATGGAAGCATGGTTATGGAGGTCATGACCACATTGAGAGAGATTACAGATGAAGGAAAGATCTTATGTGTCATCACGCATACGCCTGATCGTATTCGTCATCTCTTTAACAAGGTCATGGTGGTCGGAAAGAGTTCGGAAGGCTGTGGTAGACTGTGTTACTTTGGCTCAGTAGACAATGCTCTGAAAGTCTTTGCTGCTAATAGTTTAGAAGAAATTGTTCATAAAATTTCAGGTGCTGAAAATGCAGCTCTTGTTGACCAATATGTTCAATGGTTTGAAAATGAAAGGAGAGGTGGCCATGCTGGATAAGAAGCAAGTCTCGATTTATTTTAGAAAATTCCTTCGACTCCTTATCAACAAAAAATCTCTGTTTTTTGTGTTAGAAGCGATTCTTCTTCCTTTCATCATTTCGATCGCTTTTAATGCCAATGAAGTTTTTGATAAATACCATATTACGAGAACTTCTTCGATTATGTTTATTTCTGCAGCACTCTGGATTGGTCTCTTTAATTCAGTGACCAGTATTTGTAATGAGCGTAAAGTCATCAAGTTTGAGTACCAAATTAAAGGTTTGTCCTTACCTTCTTATGTTACGGCGCGCGTGCTAACAGAGTTGGTTCTCTGTTTTGCTGAATCGATCTTAATGATTGGAACCATTGTTGTGCGCTATCCACATATCCAAGGAAACGGTAGCCAGATATTCCTTTTTGGGATCACTTTGTTTTTAGTGATCTTTACTTCAGATATGTTGGCCTTATTGATTTCAGCCTTTGTTAAAAAATCATCACAAGCGATGACAGCCATGCCGCTTGTATTGATGGTTCAATTGCTGTTTTCCAATTTTCTCCAATCCTTGGATGAGAAAATTCCGTTTTTAGTATGGATCTCACATGCGACTATTACGAGATGGGGAACAATGGCCTTCTTTCGGATTGCAAATATGAATAATATGGTCCCGTCTCAAGGTCATACTGACTGGCAAGTTTATCAAAAAGATGGGGTAGGAACCTATGCTTATGATCTACTTGCGATTCTTGGAAATTGGGGAGTCTTGCTTGCTTTTGCAGCTCTATTTATAGTCGCAACTTCCCTCGTATTGACTTCTGTCCGTAAGGACGCTCGATAAACATAAGGAGATGTTTTATGAAAAACTGTACCAATTGCCAGGCACCCATCAATGCTGGTGATGTCTTTTGTTCTAAATGTGGAGCTAAAGTTCAAGTAGCTGCCCAAGCTGAACGAAAAGCTGTTGCTTTTCAACCAAAGACAGTACAATTAGGGCCAAGTCCAACTCAAGCCCCAGCACCTAATAAACCAAAAAGAAACATGAAAGGAATTTTAGCCGGTATTTTTGTCCTTCTTGCTGTCATTACTGTTGCAGGTTATTTCTTATTAAACCGTGGTAGCAGTGACACCATTAATTTAGAGGACTATGTGAAGCTGGAAATTGAAGGGACTGATGGTGAAGGCTATTTTGCTGAGAAGTCGCCTAGTTTGAACAAGGAAAGATTAGACGGGGATATCAAGAAAAAGATAGAAGCAGAAGGCTTGAATACCGAGAGTTCAAACTACAATATCGATCAGCTAGTTTCAAAAGTAAAATTTAGTGTTTATAAAGGCGATGAACTGATCGATGTAAAAGAACGCAAGAACCTAAACAATCACGATAAAATTACAGTCAAATTACTTTACGATAAAAGTGATCTTGAAGACATGATACCTGGCCTTCATTTTACTGGTACATCTGTAACTCAGGAGGCGGATCTAATCCCGCTTGTAGGTATTGACCCCTTTAAGGGTTTTTATCCAAAGATCAAGGGCATTTCTCCAAATGGAAGTTTATCAAAACCGTCTCAATTTGAAGGAAAAGACTTAGAATTTGTTGCAAAAGCAACCGCTAACGATGGCTTCCCGTTTGATTATTATCTGAATGGAAAAGAAGTTTCAAGTAATGATCCTATTGCAGTTGGTGATGAAATCGAAATTCGTCTCAATGAAAGTGGTAAAAATGCATTGAAAAAAGATGGTAAAACTGTTGAGAAAGGAAAAGACAGTAAGAAATACAAGGTCACCTTGGCTGATTTTGAGGAAGGGGCTTATGTGACTTCCTTGTCAAAAGTGGATGAGGATACACAAGAAGCCATCTCTAAGAATGTAGAGGATGCAGCAAAGGCCTATGCAGCTGACCGCAACTATAAAGACCTTCCAAAATTTGAAGGGATGGCTTTTGCGGCAATCAAAGATGGAGTTGATTGGGGAGGTACATTTGATTCCAAAATCCCGCAATTGGTCTATGTTTACTCTATTACCGATACATCTTATGGCAAATCAAAAACAAGTTATTTTGTCATTTCCAAGATAGCGGTTATTGAACAGGTCGAAAACCATGGAAAAGCCAACGTTCATAAAAAACCTGGAAAAACCATTCAAACCTTTGAGAAAAATGCTAAGAAGTACGATTTCCAAAGCATGTCTGATGAAAATGACTTGAAGAACTACTTTACTAGAAATATCGATACCTATACCTATACAATGGACGATCAATTGAAATCGTTGATCAATTGGACGGAATAGAGCGAAAATGAAGTTACCTAGGTGGCTTCATTTTTTGTATTCTCATTTAAGGCTGAGAATTCAAGAAAACATGGTATAATAGAGGAGATTGAACTGGAAAGGAATGGAGAACATGGCAACTATTCAATGGTTTCCTGGACATATGTCCAAAGCTAGAAGACAAGTACAAGAAAATTTAAAATTTGTGGATTTTGTGACGGTTTTGGTAGATGCTCGTTTGCCCCTATCAAGCCAAAATCCCATGTTGACAAAAATTGTTGGTGAAAAGCCTAAATTGATGATTTTGAACAAGGTAGACCTGGCAGATCCTGTGGCAACAAAAGAATGGCAGGATTATTTTGAATCGCAAGGCATCAAAACCTTGGCGATCAACTCCAAAGAGCAATCGACGGTTAAGAAGGTCACAGATGCTGCTAAGAGCTTGATGGCCGATAAAATTGCTCGCCAAAAGGAACGTGGGATTCAAATTGAAACCCTTCGGACCATGATTATCGGGATTCCAAATGCTGGGAAATCAACGCTGATGAATCGTTTAGCAGGGAAAAAGATTGCTGTTGTTGGCAATAAACCAGGGGTGACCAAGGGGCAACAATGGTTGAAAACCAATAAGGATCTCGAAATCTTGGATACTCCTGGGATTCTTTGGCCCAAGTTTGAAGATGAAGAAGTGGCCTTAAAGCTCGCCTTAACAGGAGCTATCAAGGATCAGTTGCTTCCAATGGATGAAGTGACCATCTTTGGCCTTAACTATTTTAAAGATCACTATCCAGCAGTTTTACAAGAGCGTTTTAAACAAATGGACCTGGAGCAAGAAGCTCCTGAAATTATTATGGAGATGACGCAGAAATTGGGATTTCGCGAGGATTATGACCGTTTTTACCAACTCTTTGTTAAAGATGTGCGCGATGGGAAATTAGGACGGTATACGCTGGATCGCGTAGGGGAAATTGATGGCAACCATTAAGGAAATTAAAGAACAATTAGCAAACATCCAGCAGTTAAACGATCCATTGTTTGCTGAATTGGAAAAGGATGATCGATCTGGTGTTATCCAAGCAATCGCAAAGCGAAAAAGGGAAATCCAAAAACGTTTAGATGAAGATGAGCGCTTGGAAGGAATGCTGGCCTATGAAAAAGAATGCTATGCGCGTGGGATGGAGCTCATTGCAGGAGTGGATGAAGTGGGACGTGGCCCATTAGCGGGTCCGGTTGTTGCAGCTGCTGTGATCTTACCCAAAGGCTCTAAGATTCCAGGACTCAATGATAGTAAAAAGATTCCGAAATCCAAACACAAGGAAATCTATGAAGCTGTGCTCAAAGAAGCTATTGCGATCGGCATCGGCGTCAAGGACAATCAAGTGATTGACCAGGTCAATATCTATGAAGCTACGAAACTAGCCATGATGGAGGCTATTGGTCAGCTAGATCCTCAACCCCAGCATCTTTTGATTGATGCCATGAAGTTGGATCTTTCTATTCCTCAAACTAGTATCATCAAAGGAGATGCTAATTCCTTATCCATTGCTGCTGCCTCTATCGTAGCCAAGGTGACTCGGGATCAAATGATGGAAGACTTGGATCAGTTATATCCAGGCTATGATTTTGCACAGAACGCTGGCTATGGGACGGCTAACCACCTTGCTGGTCTACACAAGCTGGGAGTGACGCCTATCCATCGGCGTTCATTTGAACCCGTCAAATCAATGTGTGAGGACTAAAAACTGTGTAGGAGCATTGTTAGATCACTAAAAACAGAAAAGGTTCTAGAAATAGAACTTTTTTTCATTTCTTTTGCGAATAAATAAGTAAGAGAACAAAGAGGTGACTATGGAATTATTTGAAATTTATAAATTAAAAGCAGCAGGATTGACGAATGAACAGGTCTTGAGAATTTTAGGATTTTACCAGGACGGAAACTCTCTTCCTACTCTAGAAGAAATGGCAAAAATCGCACGTTGTCGCAGTATCATTCGGTTTGTGGAGGAATATCGACAGCTTGATGAAAAGCATTTGCGAACAGAATTTGAGCGTTTTCCCTGCCTGTCAATTTTTGATTCAGACTATCCCGAATCATTGATGCAGATATACAATCCCCCTGTTTTACTCTTTTACCAAGGAAATCTGAATTTGTTAGCAGAACCGAAGATTGCAGTCGTTGGAGCTCGTGAGACCACGCGAGAAGGGGTACGATCTGTAGAGAAAATTATTAAGGAACTTGGGAATGAACTGGTTATTGTTAGTGGACTTGCTAAGGGAATTGATGCGACAGCGCATTATGCTAGCATTCGCAATGGTGGCAAGACCATCGGAGTGATAGGAACGGGGCTGGATGTTTTTTATCCCAAGAGTAACCAAAGACTACAGATGCACATGGGAGAACACCATCTTGTCTTGAGCGAATATGGCCCAGGACAAGGGCCGCTGAAGTTTCATTTTCCTGAGAGAAATCGCATCATTGCAGGACTCTGTCAAGCTGTCATTGTGGCAGAGGCACGACTTCGTTCAGGAAGTTTAATTACTTGTGAGCGTGCTATGGAGGAAGGACGAGATGTTTTTGCTATTCCAGGAAATATTTTAGATGGAAAATCTGCAGGCTGCCATCACTTGATTCAAGAAGGTGCAAAGCTTGTCACATCAGGGCAGGACATTCTTGATGAATTGAAATACGAATTGTGATTTTCCTATAGGAGAAGTTCCTAGTTGACATCTTTCTTAAAATGTATTAAACTCAATGAGATTTATACAATACAGAGGGATAAAACGTGGTAACAAAAAAGAAAAGCAGTACAACCAAGAAAAATTTGGTGATTGTGGAGTCTCCTGCTAAGGCCAAAACAATCGAAAAATACCTTGGTCGTAACTATAAAGTCATGGCCAGTGTTGGTCATATTCGGGACCTGAAAAAATCAACCATGTCGATTGATTTCGACAATAACTATGAACCGGAGTATATCAATATTCGCGGAAAAGGTCCCTTGATCAATGATTTGAAAAAAGAAGCTAAAAAAGCCAAACAAGTCTTTCTCGCAAGTGACCCGGACCGAGAAGGAGAAGCTATTTCTTGGCATTTGGCTCATATTTTGAGCTTGGATGCCAAAGAAAAGAACCGTGTGGTTTTTAACGAAATCACTAAGGATGCCGTTAAAAACGCCTTTAAAGAACCGCGTCAAATCGATATGGACTTGGTTGATGCCCAACAAGCACGTCGGGTCTTGGACCGGATTGTAGGGTATTCGATTTCACCTATTCTTTGGAAAAAGGTCAAAAAAGGGCTTTCTGCAGGGCGCGTGCAATCTGTTGCCCTCAAATTAATCATTGATCGCGAAAATGAAATCAATGATTTCAAGCCGGAAGAATACTGGACCATTGATGGTGTCTTCAAAAAAGGGACCAAACAATTCCAAGCCAGCTTCTATGGGATTGATGGCAAGAAGATGAAGCTCAACAACAATGAAGAGGTGAAAGCTGTTCTTGAACGCTTAGATGGCAAAGATTTTACCGTTGAAAAGGTGGAAAAGAAAGAGCGTCGTCGGAATGCGCCACTTCCATACACAACCTCTTCTATGCAGATGGATGCTGCCAATAAGATCAACTTCCGTACACGCAAGACCATGATGGTAGCGCAGCAGTTGTACGAAGGAATCAATATTGGCTCTGGTGTTCAAGGTTTGATTACCTATATGCGTACCGATTCCACACGGATTAGTCCAGTTGCGCAAAATGAGGCAGCTAACTTTATCGTGGATCGCTTTGGTGAGAAATATTCTAAGCATGGAAGCCGTGTGAAGAATGCTTCTGGTGCCCAAGATGCCCACGAAGCGATTCGTCCATCTAGCGTCTTCAATACTCCTGAGAGCATTGCTAAATACTTGGACAAAGACCAATTGAAACTCTACACCTTGATTTGGAATCGTTTTGTTGCTAGCCAGATGACGGCAGCTGTCTTTGATACTATGAATGTCCGTTTAGGTCAAAATGGGGTTCAGTATACGGCAAATGGGAGCCAGGTGAAGTTTGATGGTTATTTGGCGATTTATAATGATTCAGATAAGAACAAGATGTTGCCGGACATGGTAGAAGGCGATATCGTCAAGCAGGTCAATAGCAAGCCGGAGCAACACTTTACCCAACCACCTGCTCGATATTCTGAAGCGACTTTGATTAAGACGTTGGAGGAAAATGGGGTAGGTCGCCCTTCAACCTATGCTCCGACGATTGAGACCATTCAAAAACGCTATTATGTGAAGCTGGTAGCTAAACGCTTTGAACCAACGGAATTAGGGGAGATCGTTAATAAACTGATTGTTGAATTTTTCCCAGATATCGTTAATGTGACCTTCACAGCGGAGATGGAAGGGAAACTCGATGATGTCGAACTCGGAAAAGAAGAGTGGCAAAAGGTCATTGATGCTTTCTACAAACCATTCTCTAAAGAAGTCGCCAAGGCAGAAGAAGAGATGGAAAAAATCCAAATCAAAGACGAACCAGCTGGTTTTGATTGTGAAGTTTGTGGCAGCCCGATGGTGATTAAATTAGGACGTTTTGGCAAGTTCTATGCTTGTAGTAATTTCCCAGATTGTCGCCACACTCAAGCCATCGTTAAGGAAATTGGAGTGGAATGTCCAAACTGTCACCAGGGACAAATCATCGAGCGTAAAACCAAACGAAATCGTATTTTCTATGGCTGTAATCGCTACCCAGACTGTGAATTCACTTCTTGGGACAAGCCAATCGGCCGGGATTGTCCAAAATGTGGTCATTACTTAGTTGAGAAGAAAGTCCGTGGCGGTGGCAAACAAGTCGTTTGTAGCAATGGGGACTACGAAGAAGAAAAAGTGAAATAATCTTTTAAATGATTTAATGTCTATTATAACGGCAATTTTTTAAAATGTCTATTATAATAGACATTTTTGTTTTTTTTCGTTATAATAGACACAAGGAGGTGGGCTTATGTATCTTGCTTTGATTGCAGATGTCATCGATTCCAAAATGGTACAAGAACGTTTTGACCTGCAAAAACAGGTAGAAAAAACGCTTCAAAAGATGAACGAATTATTTGGAGATTACCTGGTATCCCGTTTTACTTTGACCTTGGGGGATGAGTTTCAGGCACTTTTAAAAGTGGGTGCTCCTATTTTTCAAATCATTGATACCCTGCGTTCAGAACTGACCCCCACTCAACTTCGTTTTGGGATTGGCCTCGGGGAGATTGTAACAGCTATTGATCCCTTGCAAAGTGTTGGAGCAGACGGTCCAGCTTATTGGAATGCACGCGCAGCCATCAATTTTGTTCATCAGAAAAATGACTATGGCAATACCCAGATTTATTTTTCAAGCGGGAAGGAAAACCAAGACTTTTTTGTGAACGCCCTCATCGCTTCTGGAGAAGCCATTCGTTCAGGTTGGCGGGATAGTCAAGAAGAGATCTTGCTCAATCTTCTAAAGAGATCCGTATATAGCGAGTCCTTTAGTCAGCAGGATTTAGCTCAATCACTATCTATCAACCCAAGTGCCCTCTCTAAACGGTTAAAGAGTAGCAGTATCCGTGTTTATTTACGGGGGAGAGCAGCTGCCCTGGCTAGTATACAAAGCACAGTGAAAGGAGAGGAAGATGAGCGGATTGTCTAGTATCGTAGTGAATCCATACTTGATTCTCTTGTTGATTTGTCATTTACTATCAGATTATTATTTTCAAAGCCAAAACATGGCGGATCGCAAGGATCAGGATAAGAAGGTGCTAGGGCTTCACATTTTATATGTAGCTCTGCCTCTGATCGTCGTTTCCCTCTGTCATCTGGACTTGTGGTGGATTTGCTTGGTCATTTTACTGACCCATGCGGGAATAGATTTCTTAAAACCTATAGTTCAGAAACAATTGAAATTACCAACCGCATGGACCTTTGCCTTGGATCAAGTCTTGCATATTGGTATCATTACTTGTCTAGTCCTTTTTGAAGCTAAAAACGGCACGACCTATCTACCCTTGGACCCTTTAAATCTGATCTTTTATGTTCTCCTAGTTGGGAAACCAAGCAATATCGCCTTTAAAATTCTGTTTACTAAATATCAACCCACCAGCAAGAAGAAAATGGATACGATCACTGGGGCTGGATCCATGATTGGCTTTTTAGAGCGTTTGGTGATTGGAGCCTGTCTGCTCTATGGACAATTTGCTTCGATCGGCCTAGTATTTACGGCCAAATCTATCGCCCGCTACAATAAAATTTCGGAGGATCCAGCCTTTGCGGAGTATTACTTGATTGGATCCTTATTCAGTATCCTCTCTGCCCTCTTAGCAGCTTGGTTGTGTCTATGAATCTGGAAGGATGCTATGTCAAAAAAATATAGATAATTTTATAAGATCACCAATCAACTGGAAATTGATCCCTTTAAGATTCTAACTGTAACGAAAATAAGGATTTTGTTTAAATTGCATGCTAGGAGGAGAAATGAAAAGAAAAGCGATTAAGAAAGTAATTAGTGTACTCTTACCTATGCTGACATTATTAATTTTGTCATCATGTAACAACGGAGTAGATAATGATTTAGCGAATGCGGCTATATCAAATATTCGTTCCGTAGTAGAAGCTGCAGGGCTAAAAGCGGAAGGATACTCGACAGCTGATACGTTCGGCTATCAGGGATCTCCAATTTACATTGAAGGAACTGAAAAATTTGTTGATGTCTATGTAGATTTTGAAAAAGATTATGTTGAGAAAACTCCAGTCCTCAGATATAATCCGAAACTTAAAGAAGTCGAGAAGAAAATTTTCCTAGGTTTTTCGAAGAAAAAAGTCTATCGCCTAGAAATGGAGTATGTTTCTGGTGATGACAATTATGATAGGCTAGACGAAGCATACAATAAGCTAGTTCAAAGTGATAGTTTGATTTCGACATTTTTAAGCGATGATGCGATTAGGAAACTTTATATTAAAAACTCTGTTGAATTAGACTCATTTGACTCCTATTATTCTTTGGTGCCAAAAAAAGAATATAGTGGAAATCCAGAAACTTATCTTGAGGAGCAAGAAAAAAGAGAGTCTATTTTAAAAACAGATGTCAAAGAACTCACTCCCTTAATTGAGGACCTAGACCCAAGTAGAGTCAACAATCTTGATGAAGAAACGCTTGTTCGCAATCGAGATCTACTTTTAAAAAGGGTTGCTGAAAATCGTTCGACCTTTAGAATTGATATAGACATTGATATAAAAGAGCTACGAAGACAAAACCTACAAGTAACTAATGAAGATATTGAAAATTGGACGGATTCTGATTTTCAATACTTACTTGCTCAAATACTTCAAGTTGATAAACTACCTAGGAATACAGAAGTGGGCTTTAGCATTAGTTACGAAGACAAAAATCAGCTGAATGCTTATAGATCATTCAGCTTCAATAAACAATGATTTTCGAAGACAGTCAGGGTTTTTCCTGTTTGTCTTTTTACTTGGCTTTTTGGTATAATAGACCAAGTAGAAAATTAGAAAGATTTGTGGGTGTCTAACAGTCCAGTGGGGTGTTTTGATACCCAAAGAGGTATTAGTGTCATGTCTCAATCTTATATCAATGTTATCGGTGCGGGCCTTGCGGGCTCGGAAGCGGCTTTCCAAATTGCCCAACAAGGTATTCCGGTCAAGCTTTATGAAATGCGTGGAGTCAAATCTACTCCGCAACACAAAACAGACAATTTTGCTGAGCTAGTTTGTTCCAACTCTCTTCGTGGGGATTCTCTAACCAATGCTGTCGGGCTCCTCAAAGAAGAAATGCGCCGTTTGGGTTCTGTCATTCTTGAAGCAGCGGAAGCGACTCGTGTGCCAGCCGGTGGAGCACTTGCTGTGGACCGAGAAGGTTTTGCTACTCGAGTGACGGAGAAGGTATCCCAACATCCGCTCATCGAAGTGATTCGCGATGAAATCACTGAATTGCCGACAAATGCTATCACAGTGGTCGCAACGGGGCCTCTAACCAGCGATGCCTTGGCAGAAAAGATCCATGCCCTTAATGGTGGCGATGGTTTCTATTTCTATGATGCAGCAGCTCCAATCATCGATGTCAATACTGTCGATATGAACAAGGTTTATCTCAAGTCTCGTTATGACAAGGGAGAAGCGGCGTATCTCAACTGCCCAATGACCAAACAAGAATTTATGGATTTTCACGATGCCTTGGTTAATGCAGAAGAAGCCCCGCTCAACTCTTTTGAAAAAGAAAAGTATTTTGAAGGTTGTATGCCCATTGAAGTCATGGCTAAACGAGGCATCAAAACCATGCTCTATGGTCCTATGAAGCCAGTCGGACTCGAGTATCCAGATGACTACAAAGGGCCACGTGATGGGGAGTTTAAGACACCCTATGCAGTTGTTCAGTTACGTCAAGACAATGCGGCAGCTAGCCTATACAATATCGTCGGCTTCCAAACTCACCTTAAATGGGGTGAGCAAAAACGGGTTTTCCAAATGATTCCAGGTTTGGAACATGCGGAGTTTGTGAGATACGGCGTCATGCACCGCAATTCCTACATGGATTCTCCAAATCTGCTTGAACAAACTTATCGTTCTAAGAAACAAGCTAATCTCTTCTTTGCAGGTCAAATGACAGGGGTAGAAGGCTATGTGGAGTCAGCTGCCTCAGGTTTGGTAGCTGGAATCAATGCAGCTCGCCTTTTCAAAGGAGAAGAAGCAGCGATTTTCCCTGAAACGACAGCCATCGGAAGTCTGGCTCACTATATCACTCATGCCGACAGCAAGCATTTCCAACCCATGAATGTCAACTTCGGGATTATCAAAGAGCTAGAAGGACCACGCATTCGGGATAAAAAGGAACGTTATGAGAAAATTGCCGAACGTTCTTTACAAGATTTGGCTCAGTTTATGGAAAAATAACCCAATAAAGGAAAAAGTTTGGAGAAAATCCAGACTTTTTCTTCTAAAAATGGTATAATGAATAAAATTTAGAATATAGAGAGTTTTCTGACAATGAACAAATCCTATTTTTATTTAGATATGAAGACACACGAGTTGAAAGTGCCTTATACCGGAAAACTCCGTCGTGTGCGAGTCTTATTACCTAAGAATTATGAAACGGATACAGATAGACGTTACCCTGTGGTTTATTTCCACGATGGGCAAAACGTTTTGTACAGCAAGGAAGCTTATGCGGGTCATTCCTGGAAAGTCATTCCAGCCATTAAGCGGAATCCAGATATTAGTCGCATGATTGTTGTTGCGATCGATAATGATGGTTTCCAACGCATGAACGAATACTCTGCCTGGAAGTACAAGGAATCCAATATTCCTGGCATGCAATTTGGTGGCAAGGGAGTTGAGTACGGCGAATTTGTCATGGAGGTGGTGAAACCTTTTATCGACCAAGAATACCGGACTCTTGCTGATCGAGAACATACGGCCATGATTGGTTCTTCCTTGGGGGGAAATATTACTCAATTCTTGGGATTAGAGTACCAAGATCAAATCGGTTGTTTAGGGGTCTTTTCATCCGCTAACTGGCTACACCAAGATGCCTTCAATCATTATATCGAACGCAAAAAATTATATGCAGATCAACGCATCTACATCTATGTGGGGACTGAAGAGGCGGATGATACAGATAAAACTTTGATGGCAGGAAACATCAAGCAAGCCTATATTGATTCATCTCTTCGTTACTATCATGATGTCATTCAACAAGGAGTAGCTTTAGAAAATATCGCCATTCGGATTCAGTCTGGGGCTATCCACCATGAAGAAGCCTGGGCAGAGCATTTACCGGAATGTCTTCGTTTCTTAGCAGAGAAGTGGGACTAGAAGCTTTTAAAGTTTTATAATAAAGAAAGAGGGAACCTATGAATATTGAACATCTAAGCCACTGGAGTGGCCAACTGAACCGCGAAATGTATCTAAACCGTTATGGACATGCAGGGATTCCTGTAGTGGTCTTTGCTTCATCAGGTGGAAGTCATAACGAATACTATGACTTTGGTATGATTGATGCCTGTGCTCAGTTCATCGAAGAAGGACGGGTTCAATTCTTCACCCTTTCCAGTGTCGATAGTGAAAGCTGGCTTTGTGATTGGAAAAACCCACACGATCGAGCTGAAATGCATCGCACTTATGAACGCTATGTGATTGAAGAAGCCATTCCTTTTATCAAACACAAAACAGGCTGGTTTGACCCGATGATGACAACTGGCTGTTCTATGGGGGCTTACCACGCGCTCAATTTCTTCTTGCAACATCCAGATGTCTTCAACAAAGTGATTGCCTTGAGTGGTATCTATGACGCTCGTTTCTTTGTTGGTGAGTTTGGAGGGGATGAAGCTATTTACCAAAACTCTCCATCTGATTATATCTGGAACCAAAATGATGGTTGGTTTATCGATCGTTACCGTCAGGCTGAAATCGTTGTTTGTACTGGTTTAGGGGCTTGGGAGCAAGACGGGCTTCCATCTTTCTACAAACTGAAAGAAGCCTTTGATCACAAAAACATTCCCGCTTGGTTCGCTGAATGGGGACATGATGTAGCCCACGATTGGGAATGGTGGCGCAAACAAATGCCATATTTCCTAGGCCAAATGTATCTATAAGTGAAAAGGGAGGAGACCTCAATGAATTATATCGTTATTTCACCATATTACCCACAAAACTTCCAACAATTTACAATCGAACTGGCTAATAAAGGGATCACTGTCTTGGGAATTGGTCAAGAGCCATATGAACAGTTAGATGAGCCATTGCGCAATAGCTTGACAGAGTATTTCCGAGTTGAAAATTTGGAAAATCTGGACGAAGTGAAGCGTGCGGTAGCCTTTCTCTTTTACAAACATGGTCCAATCGATCGTATCGAATCCCACAATGAGTATTGGTTGGAATTGGATGCGGCGCTTCGGGAGCAATTCAATGTCTTTGGTGCCAAGCCAAAAGATCTGAAGAAAACCAAGTTTAAATCCGAAATGAAGAAACTCTTCAAGAAGGCTGGAGTTCCTGTCGTTCCAGGTGCTGTGGTAAAAGCAGAAAAAGATATCGACAAGGCTGTGAAGAAGATTGGGTTGCCATTGATTGCCAAACCTGACAATGGAGTAGGTGCAGCAGCGACCTTTAAACTTGAAACACCAGAAGATGTAGATCATTTCAAGGCAGAATGGGATGGACATACGGAGTACTTCTTTGAGAAATTTGTCACTTCTAGCGAGATTTGTACCTTTGATGGTCTGGTCGATCGTGATGGCAACATTGTTTTCTCAACGACTTTTGACTATGCTTATACGCCACTCGATTTGATGCTCTACAAGATGGATAACTCTTATTATGTCCTTAAAGAGATGGATCCAAAATTGCGTCAATACGGGGAAGCCATTGTCAAAGCCTTTGGCATGAAGGAACGTTTCTTCCACATTGAGTTCTTCCGCGATGGGGATGACTATATTGCGATCGAGTACAATAATCGCCCTGCAGGTGGCTTTACCATTGATGTCTACAATTATGCACATTCTATCGATTTGTACCGTGGCTATGCTGCCATCGTAGCAGGGGAACCCTTCCCAGCTTCTGAGTTTGAGCCCCTTTATTGCTTGGCAACTTCTCGTCGTGCCAATGCAGCCTATGCTCTGTCAGAAGAAGAAGTTTTGGCTAAATACCGTGATCAATTCCGTGTGAAAAAAGACATGCCAGCGGCCTTTGCGGAACTTCAGGGAGATTACCTCTATATGCTTACAACACCTAGTCGTGAAGTAATGGAACAAATGATTCATGACTTTGGTCAACGCCAATCATAAGATAACGACCGGTAGGATAGGATCCTATCGGTTTTTTGCTTATCCGTATTAAAAAACGACTTTGTGAATCTTTTATATAACAGTTTGGGAATTCATATCTATCAGTATTCTAGACGGATTAGTTTGTGAAAGGAAATGAGCATTTGTTTTGACAGTGTTTTCATAGTGAGATAGAATAAAATAGTATGAATAATTGCTTAGAAAGGCGAAATAATGGCAACATTAGATAAAAGTCTCTTATTGGAAATGTTCCGTAAAATGGAAGAAATCCGTCGCATGGACTTAAAAATTGCACAGTTAGTAAAAAAAGGGAAAGTGCCAGGAATGACGCACTTTTCTGTTGGGGAAGAAGCAGCTAACGTTGGAGCGATGTTGGCTTTAAACGACGATGATTTGCTGACATCTAACCACCGTGGTCACGGTCAAGCGATCGCTAAAGGTATCGACCTGAATGGCATGATGGCTGAAATCCTTGGCAAGTATACTGGTACTTGTAAAGGGAAGGGTGGCTCTATGCATATCGCTGACCTTGATGCTGGTAACCTCGGTGCCAACGGTATCGTCGGTGGTGGTATGGGGATTGCTGTAGGGGCTGCCCTTACTCAACAAATGCATAAGACTGGTAAGATTGTTGTCTGCTTCTTTGGGGATGGTGCAACCAATGAAGGTGTCTTCCACGAAGCGGTCAATATGGCTTCCATCTGGAACCTACCAGTAATTTTCTACTGTATTAATAATGGTTACGGAATCTCTGCTGACATTAAGAAAATGACCAATATCCAGCACATTCATGAGCGTAGTGCTGCTTACGGCATTCCTGGAATGTTTATTCCTGATGGTAACAACGTCATTGATGTCTATGAAGGATTCCAAAAAGCTGTTGAACACGTCCGCTCCGGTAAAGGTCCTGTCTTGATCGAAAGTGTCACCTATCGTTGGCTTGGTCACTCTTCATCTGACCCTGGTAAATACCGGACTCGTGAAGAAGTCGAAGAGTGGAAGAAGAAAGATCCGATTGAAAATCTTCGCAAGTATCTCCTTGAAAATGAAATTGCGAGCGCAGAAGAATTGGATCAGATTCAAGAAGAAGTGAAAGAAGCCGTTGAAGCTTCAGTGAAATTTGCGGAAGAAAGCCCATTCCCTCCACTCGAATCAGCTTTCGAAGATATTTACGCAGACTAAGGGGGAGTAGAGAATTATGGAAACTAAATTAATGTCTTTCCGCGATACCATTATCCTTGCTATGTCTGAGGAAATGCGTCGCGACGAAAATGTATTGTTGATGGGGGAAGATGTCGGAGTTTTTGGTGGAGACTTCGGAACTTCCGTAGGGATGCTAGAGGAATTCGGTCCAGAACGTGTTCGTGACTGTCCAATTTCGGAGGCTGCTATCTCAGGTGCTGCAGCTGGTGCAGCCATGACCGGACTTCGTCCAATCGTTGATATGACCTTCATGGATTTCTCAGTGATTGCCATGGATGCTATTGTCAACCAAGCTGCGAAGACGCGTTACATGTTTGGTGGAAAAGGGCAAGTACCGATGACCATTCGCTGTGCTGCCGGTAACGGAGTTGGATCTGCAGCTCAACACTCCCAATCTTTGGAATCATGGTTCACCCATATTCCTGGTTTGAAAGTTGTTGCTCCAGGAACTCCAGCGGATATGAAAGGACTTCTCAAGTCTTCTATCCGTGATAACAACCCCGTTATCATTCTTGAGTACAAATCAGAATTCAACCAAAAAGGGGAAGTTCCTGTTGATCCCGACTATACTATTCCACTTGGTGTCGGAGAAATCAAACGTGAGGGTACTGATGTCACTGTCGTAACTTACGGGAAAATGCTTCGTCGTGTCATGCAAGCAGCAGAAGAATTAGCTGAAGAAGGCATTTCAGTAGAAGTAGTAGACCCACGTACCTTGGTTCCACTTGATAAAGAGATTATTATTAATTCTGTTAAGAAAACAGGGAAAGTCGTCCTTGTCAATGACGCCCATAAAACAAGTGGTTATATCGGTGAAATCTCAGCTATCATTTCTGAATCAGAAGCATTTGATTACCTGGATGCACCCATCCGTCGTTGTGCGGGGGAAGATGTGCCAATGCCTTACGCACAAAACCTTGAAAATGCAATGATTCCAACAGTTGAAAGCATCAAAGATGCCATTCGGAAAACGTATAATAAAGAATAGTACATAACATAAATTATTTTATGTGAATGAAATTCGTTTTTCTTTCTCGTTTTTTATCTGAAAAATGCGACATGAGAGAGTCGAATCGATGGTATTCGACGAACGAATTAGTAAGTCTACTAGGTTGACCGCCTGATAGCGGCAACCGTAGCAACTTGAGATACGCATGTATCCAAGTTGCTTGTAGAACTGAACTCGGGCTAAAGTCTGTGTGAAAAAGATAAACTTTCCTAGAAACTAAAGTTTCTTCGTCAAGTTTCCTATTTTCACTTTGACTTTTGACGCCCTTAGTATCTTATAATTGAATCCGGACGGAGGCCTGTGAAAAAAAGATAGATTTCCTTGTGTTCATCGAACACATCGTCAATCTCCTATTTTTTCTTTGTCCTCTTCGTCCTTGATATCTTAGTATAGAATAGGAGAGGTCATGGCTGATGAAAAGCTAAGAGCGACTCCTGCGGCTAGAAAATTAGCGGATGATCTAGGGATCAACCTCTATGATGTTTCTGGTTCAGGCGCAAACGGTCGTGTCCACAAAGAAGACGTGGAAACATATAAAGACACAAATGTGGTTCGCATTTCACCACTTGCAAAACGAATTGCTTTAGAACACAATATTGCTTGGCAAGAAATCCAAGGAACTGGTCATCGTGGCAAGATCATGAAGAAGGACGTCCTTGCTTTCCTTCCTGAAAATATTGAGAAGGATACCATTAAGTCACCTGCTCAAATCGAGAAGGTGGAGGAAGCTCCAGATAATGTGACACCTTATGGTGAAATCGAGCGAATTCCGATGACACCAATGCGTAAGGTAATCGCTCAACGGATGGTAGAATCTTACTTGACAGCACCAACCTTTACATTGAACTATGACGTTGATATGTCTCAAATGTTGGCCCTTCGTAAGAAGGTATTGGATCCAATCATGGAAGCAACTGGCAAGAAAGTCACTGTAACAGATTTGCTTTCTCTTGCGGTTGTTAAGACCTTGATGAAACACCCATACATCAATGCGTCATTGACGGAAGATGGCAAAACCATCATCACTCACAACTATGTCAACTTGGCTATGGCGGTTGGGATGGACAATGGTCTGATGACACCTGTTGTCTATAACGCAGAAAAGATGACTTTATCAGAGTTGGTGGTAGCCTTCAAGGACGTTATCGGACGTACCTTGGATGGTAAGCTTGCTCCAAGCGAATTGCAAAATTCAACTTTTACCATCAGTAACTTGGGGATGTTTGGTGTTCAATCTTTTGGACCGATTATCAACCAACCAAACTCTGCCATTCTTGGGGTTAGCGCAACTGTTGAAAAACCAGTTGTAGTTAATGGTGAAATCGTCATTCGTCCAATCATGAGCTTGGGCTTGACCATTGACCACCGTGTTGTCGATGGTATGGCTGGTGCCAAATTCATGAAAGACTTGAAAGCCTTGATTGAAGACCCGATTTCAATGTTGGTCTAATCAACGAGAGAGAATAGAAACAAGAAAAAGAGGGAAATAAAATGGCCTTAGAAGTAATTATGCCAAAAGCCGGCGTAGATATGACCGAAGGACAAATCGTTCAGTGGAATAAAAAAGTCGGCGAATTTGTAAAAGAAGGAGAAATTCTCCTTGAAATCATGACAGATAAAGTTAGCATGGAATTGGAAGCTGAAGAAGATGGCTACTTGATTGCTATCTTAAAAGGGGACGGCGAGACTGTTCCTGTAACAGAAGTTATCGGTTATCTTGGTGAAGAAGGGGAGAACATCCCAACAGCTGGTGCAGCACCAGAAGCGAGTCCTGCACCAGCTGCAACAAGTGCTTCAAATGATGACAATAAGAGCGATGATGCTTATGATATCGTAGTGATCGGTGGTGGTCCTGCTGGTTATGTATCTGCTATCAAGGCAGCTCAATTGGGTGGTAAGGTTGCCCTTGTTGAAAAATCTGAACTTGGTGGAACTTGCTTGAACCGCGGATGTATCCCAACTAAGACTTACCTACACAACGCTGAAATCATTGAAAATATCGGTCATGCGGCAAACCGTGGGATCATCATTGACAATCCTAGCTTCACGGTTGATATGGACAAGGTTCTTGAAACTAAGAACAAGGTCGTAAATACTTTGGTTGGTGGTGTTGCAGGACTTCTTCGTAGCTACGGAGTTGATGTTCATAAGGGGATTGGTACCATTACGAAAGATAAGAATGTCTTGGTCAATGGTTCTGAATTGCTTGAAACGAAGAAGATTATCCTTGCTGGTGGTTCTAAAGTCAGCAAGATTAACGTTCCTGGTATGGAGTCCTCCCTTGTCATGACGAGTGATGACATCTTGGATATGAATGAAGTCCCAGAAAGCCTTGTGATCATTGGTGGTGGGGTTGTCGGTATCGAGCTTGGTCAAGCCTTTATGACCTTTGGTTCAAAAGTAACTGTTATTGAAATGATGGACCGCATTGTTCCAGCTATGGATGCGGAAGTATCTAAGAACCTTCGCTTGATCCTCGAACGCAAAGGTATGACGATCTTGACAGATACTAAACTGCAAGAAATCATTGAAGAAGATGGCAAACTCCGTATCAAGGTTGAAGGAAAAGACGATATCATTGCAAACAAAGCTCTTCTTTCAATCGGACGTGTTCCAGATCTTGAAGGAATTGGTGAAGTGGAGTTTGAATTAGACCGTGGTCGTATCAAGGTCAATGAATACATGGAAACATCTGTTCCAGGTATCTATGCGCCAGGTGATATCAATGGTACGAAGATGTTGGCCCACGCTGCCTTCCGTATGGGTGAAGTAGCGGCTGAAAATGCCCTTAAAGGAAACCACGCTGTTGCCAAATTGAACTTAACTCCTGCAGCCATCTACACACTTCCAGAAGTTGCCGCTGTTGGTTTGACAGAAGAACAAGCTCGTGAGAAATATGATGTCCAAATCGGTAAGTTTAACTTTGCGGCGAACGGACGTGCCATTGCATCAGATGCAGCTCAAGGATTCGTTAAGGTCATTGCAGACAAGAAATATGGTGAAGTTCTTGGAGTTCACATCATTGGTCCAGCAGCAGCTGAATTGATCAACGAAGCTTCTACCATCATTGAGATGGAAATCACTGTAGAAGAAATGCTCAAGACCATTCATGGTCACCCAACCTTCTCAGAAGTGATGTACGAAGCCTTTGCGGATGTACTTGGAATGGCAGTTCACTCACCTAAGAAGAAATAATATTATTCTTTCAATTAGATTTTCTTAAAGTAGTACGGACGGCAGCGACCTCTCATAGAGTTCCATGCCTAAAAATTGAGCCACTTGTCTCAATTTTTCCGAGAAATGTAACGAGTTATCGTTACATTTCTTTTTACTACTTCAGAAAATTTAAGTGAAATTCAACTATTTCTGTCTAATGCTCATCTTGCTATGAGTAGGATTTATAAAACGAATTTTTGGAATTACTATGAAATACATTATTAATTATTCAAATGATACAGCTTTTAATATTGCTTTAGAAGAGTATACTTTTAAGCATCTATTGGATGAGGATCAAATCTTCCTTCTTTGGATTAACAAACCATCGATCATTGTTGGTCGCCACCAAAATACCATCGAAGAAATTAACCGTGACTATGTTCGTGAAAATGGAATTGAAGTAGTCCGTCGAATCAGTGGTGGTGGAGCTGTTTACCATGATTTGAACAACCTTAACTATACCATCATTTCGAAAGAAGATGAAAACAAGGCCTTTGACTTCAAGAGCTTCTCTACTCCAGTTATCAATACTTTAGCTGAACTTGGTGTTAAAGCTGAATTTACAGGCCGTAACGACTTGGAAATCGACGGTAAGAAATTCTGTGGGAATGCCCAAGCCTATATCAATGGCCGGATTATGCACCATGGTTGCCTTCTTTTTGATGTGGATTTGTCTGTCCTTGCCAATGCTCTCAAGGTGTCTAAAGACAAGTTTGAGTCTAAAGGGGTTAAATCGGTTCGTGCTCGTGTGACCAATATCATCGACGAGTTGCCAGAAAAGATCACGGTTGAAGAGTTCCGTGACCTGCTTTTAGACTACATGAAGAAAGAATACCCTGAGATGACTGAGTATGTCTTCTCAGATGAAGAATTGGCAGAGATCAACCGTATCAAAGATACTAAGTTTGGAACTTGGGACTGGAACTATGGGAAGTCACCTGAATATAACGTTCGTCGTGGCACTAAATTCCCTAGCGGTAAGGTGGAAATCTTCGCGAATGTCATTGAATCCAAAATCCAGGACATCAAGATTTATGGAGACTTCTTTGGTATCGAAGACGTAGCAGCAGTAGAAGATGTCCTTCGTGGTGTCAAATACGAACGCGAAGACGTTCTTAAAGCCCTACAAACCATTAACCTAGGTCGTTACTTCGCAGGAATCACTGCAGAAGAAATTGCTGAGGCAGTGGTGGAATAAAGTCATAAGAGATTCGCAGAAGCGGATCTTTTTTTGAAACTAGTTTCACATAAAAATTATTGTTTTACTAAGGATTTTGTAGTATAGTAAAGGTGGAAAAGTGTATTCGCTTACAGAGAATGTAACTGTAATTTGTAAAACTCAGTAATTATTAAACAACGAAATTAATTGACTAGCTAGGTATTACTTTCCTTTTCTGCTTTAGAAAGTGTGATGATATGAAACGTGTCTTTATTATTTTATCAAACCTTTTCATCTCTAGCTTTTTGATTTGGATTGCCTTTATTTCTCCAAATATGGTTATCCACCGCAGTCTTCCGGTAGTAGGTGTGGTAAGACAAGATAAGAGCGTCACATATGAAGAGTTATCTTCCAGTTTAGACCGCTTGGCAAGGGAAAATCATAGTATAATTGCTAGTCAGATACAAAGAACAGATTCTAAGGGTCAGGTTGTTTTCACCTATGATATCTACGGAGAGGGAAAACTTCCTCTTGGAATTAAAAGAGAGAAGAAAGAACTGGCTGCCAAAGAAAGCCTGCTAACGAATTATTATGTATTAACAGGTGAATTGGAAACTGAAAAGCTGGATCAAACTCTTCATACTCTTGGTTTCTCACAAACTTTTATTGAGAAACCGAATCCTCTGCAGACCTTAATTGCCTTTTTTGGCTCAGGTTCACAATCACTTGCCTTGGTTATTTTTATCATTAGTTTTAGCTCTTTGACGATTATACAAAAAACACTTGAAATGAGAAGTGCTGGGATTCGATATATTTCAGGAATGAGACGCTTGCAAGTTCTCGGACATTCTCTAAAAGATGATAGTATAGAGTTGCTTTTGGGATGTATTGGCGCAAGTATAATGGGTGCTGTTCTGATTTATTGTTTTCAATTGACACCTTTTTCCTATTCCATCGTCATTTTCAGTAGTATTATTTACAATGGTATTTTACTAATTTTATCTGTTTTCTTATCCTTCCTCTTTGCATATAGTATTCAAACGATTCATTTAGTTCCCCTTTTAAAAGGGAAGGTTCCATTGAAGCGAATTTTGGTTTTCCTCTTTATTTGTCAATTTCTCGCTGTGGCATTAATTGGCCTTGCGATTCATCGAATCAGTATTTATGGATCAGTCTGGCAAACTCACCAAGAGGGAAGTGAGGCTTGGTCAAAACAGTCGAATTGGGTCCAAATTAGTACAAGTCGGGAGGATTTTTCACAGAAAACAAACAAAGAGACGCAAATTGAGGACAGAGCAAAATGGTCTAAGCTCATCGAGTCTGGTATTGAAAATGGTGGTCTTTTAGCTTACCATCACCTCGTATTTTTTAGTCCAAAAGGAGTTATGACGGATCCTAGTACAGGTAAAGAGTTTTCAATCACAGATTACGATCCTCTTGCCAATAGCCTGTATGTCACTCCAAATTATCTTGATATCCAAAGGATCTCAGTTTCCCCTGAGGAAAAAGAGCGCTTGAATCACTTGCAAGCTGGAGAATTTGGACTCTTGCTCCCTGAAAAGTTGAAGGGTCAAGAAGAGGAGCTGAAAAAACGGTATGAAGATTATCTGACTCCTAAAGATGAACAAGGAAAGGGTCAGTTGCCCATGAAAGCACGGGTGACCTATCTTCCTAACAACCGAAAACGCTTTATTTATAACAATACCCCTATGAACTATCAGCAATTCTTGACCGATCCGATTTTAGTGGTTATTCAACCTGAAAGTTTTGGAGGCTATGTGAATCCATATTTCACCGATCTAAATTCCTACCTTTATTTTAATGGACTTCAGAATAGTAAGAAGCTAATCGCTGAGTATAATCTTGAAAAAAGTGTTAGTCAGTACGACTATGCAGTGGACGTTTACCAGCAAATGGCCCAAAACATACAAATAGAAAATCTCATGGCGATTGCAGGAGGAGTCTTTGGTATAGCAACATCTGTTCTTCTTTTTAACACTATGAATTTCCTATATTTTGAAGAGTTTAGAAAACAAATCTTCTTGAAGAAGATTGCAGGTCTGGGATTTGTAAACATTCACCAAACGATTTTGCTCTCAGAAAGTGTCCTCTTACTATTAGGAAGCTTCCTGGTATTCATTCTCACTTCAGAATGGTGGATTGCTCTTGTCACTCTCTTGCTATTTCTTACTAATGCTTGGTTTATTCTCCTGTACCGGTCTCATAAAGAAGACCACTTGTTAGCCACTGTACTGAAAGGAGCCTAATATGATTAGCGTAGAACATTTAACCAAATCATTTGGCCAACGAACGGTCTTTCAAGATTTGAGCTTGCAATTTACAGAAGGTAAGGTCTATGCTCTGATCGGAAATAGCGGGTGTGGTAAAACAACCTTGCTTAATATTTTGGCGAAGATAGAGCCTTATGAAGAAGGGAGTATAAGCTATCAAGGGCAAGAACTGAAACAAATCAAACAGCATCACTTCTTTAAGCGTGAATTAGGTTATCTCTTTCAAAACTTTGGCCTACTTGAAAACGAGACGATCGCTACAAATTTAGATTTGGGATTGATTGGGCAAAAATTAACGAAAAAAGAGAAGAAGCAGCAGGAAGAAGAAGTGCTCAAAAAAGTAGGATTGGCTTACCTTGCTCTGGATCAAAAGATTTATGAATTATCTGGGGGAGAGGCGCAACGTGTCGCATTAGCTAAAGTTATTTTAAAAGATCCACCTTTAATTTTGGCAGATGAACTAACTGCAGCACTGGATCCAGAAACCTCACAAGAGGTGATGGACTTGCTCTTAATGTTAAAGAATCAAGAGCGTATAATCATTATTGCAACCCATAATCCAGTAATTTGGGAAAAAGCTGACGAAGTGGTAAAACTCAACTAGTCCATGGCTGAAGAATGGTAGAATTTTTTATATTAACTAGGTTGCAAATAATAAAGATGTTTCATTTACCTTTGAAAATAAAAAACATAAGAAGATATTTTCTACTTCACAGGCAGAAACCTCCATATATCGCAATATTTATCTCACATATATGGGAGAAAGAAGAAGTGAGGAGCGTGTTAAATCTCAATATTATTTGTGGGATTTAAGACATCAGATTCATTATTTATATGATCATGGACCAATTTTGCTATCAGATAAAGGAATTTTATGGATTCAATTCAAAAAGAAGTATAGTGAGATTCCAAAAGGTGAAATCTATCGAAATGAATACTCCGTAATGCGCTATCAGGAATGGTAGAAAGGAGAAAAATCATGAGAAAAGTTCATTTATTTCTTGTATTTCTAGCTTTGCTTGGTTTATCTGGCTGTACAGAGACACCAAAAGAAAGTAAAACAAGTCCTTCCAGCTCTCGTAAGGTCACATCTGCTTCATCAACAAGAGTCAGTGTAGAAACAAAGGAACGTACAGAACCTAATCCTCCAATGCCAGCAGAGGTAGCAGAGCGATTAAAAATTAAGGAAGGTGGCGCAGAAGCAGGAACTCAGCAAACTTTGCCATCTTCAAGCGAGGAACAAGCCTCATCGCAAGAGAATACGCAACCTTCTCAGTCGGTCAAACAAGAAACATCGTCAAAAGAGAATCAAGGGGTCCGAAAACTATTGCCTATTCCTCTAAAACTTCAAGAAGAATGGTATTTCTGTGCTCCGGCGACAGTCCATATGATGCTGGCTAGTCGAGGGGTTAGCGTCTCTCAACATCAATTGGCTAAGGAAATGGGGACTTATAATCCCTATGGGACTCATAATCGAGATGCGATTCGAGTCTTGAATCAGAATCTATTTGGCTATCCAGAACCAAGTAGAAACCAAGCAGGTTATCGACTAGCTACTGTAACAGACGCTCGTCCAGATTCTGAAGATATCCGAATCTTTAAAGAACGCGTGCGCAAAGATATTGATGATGGCTATCCTCTCTATTACACCTTCAATGTGGCACAAATCTATCCTGGAAAAAGTGGGGAACATAATGTTGTTGGAGTTGGCTATGAATTGACAGCAGATGGCAAGGACATCTCAGCAATCTATTATTTAGACCCCGATAAACATGTACAGGATCCTAGCTATGGAGGTTTGAAGAAGCTGACACCAGAGGAGTTGTTAGCAGCAATGGCTACGTGTGGTGAGAAAAATTATGCCTGGTGAGAAAATATAGTCGTAAAACGAAAGTTAGTTCATGACACGGTCTCTTTTCTTGATATTCAAAAATAATGAGAGTAAAATATAGAGGAAATCTGAACAAAAAAGAGGATCATATTCGATGATGAAAATTCCAGTGGAAAAACTTGGTCTATTTGAACAGTTAGATCGTATAGTAGTGGCTTTTTTTAGCAAGCAACAATCTTCCAGTCCTTACGATTTAAATGTCAGTATTACACAAGAACACCTTGACCGGAAAAAGCAAGAGCTCGAACCATTAGGCTATCAAGCTGTCCAACTACCATTAGGAATGGCTTTAGATAATATCATCCAGCAACTTCATTATCAAAATTTAATCCTTGGCGGACTTGCTCCCGACGAAATTATAGTCAGCAAAGAAGAATTAATGCCTTTGAAAGATATTGTGGACAGTTTTTGTATTATGTACGCTGCAGCGAATAACAGACTGGAAAATAGTAAGGCTTATGAATTAATGAAAGATAAGACAGTTTATTTTATTGGTAAACTATTTACAGATATTCCAAAAGCCGGTGATGAAATTGCTTATTTAGGAATTGATCGAATAGCGAGCGATGGCACACCATATGAAGCAGTTAAATGCTTTTTAACGGAAGAGAGTGCAGAGAAGTTCAATGGTGAAAAAAGACCGGTCACCCCTGCAAACTTGGCCTATCTAAAATCATTCTGGGGAAAACCAGTCATTATTGAGCCACACCGTAATTATTGGATCGAATTTTTATAGAAAGAATAAAAGAGCGTAAGATACCATAAAAAAGTCCTACGCTCTTTTTCTAACACCAAAATATTACATAATTTATATTATGTACCTTATAAACTATCCAAGGCATTTTTCTGCTCATCATTAACGATATGCGTATACAAGTCGGTAACTTGTGTGCTAGCATGTCCTAGTTGATGGCTGACCAAAACTTGGGATTTGGTTGCATCATAGAGGCGAGTTGCTAGTGTATGGCGCAGTTTGTGGGGGGTCACGCGCACTTTGAAGTCCTCTGAATACTTGGCGACCATTTTTTCAACACTAGAAGCATCAATTCGGTTTGGAACACCTCGATACAAGGTTAAGAATAGAGCTGTATCAGTCTTTTCTGTCTTGTAACGTTTGTCTCGGATAGCAAGATATTGCTCCAGATAAGGCTTAGCAAAGGCAGCAACATTGACTGAGTCTCGTTTTCCACCTTTTCGAGTGACGTCAATGACCATCATCTTAAGATTGAGGTCACGAAGGTCTAGGTTAACGGCTTCAGAGAGACGGACGCCAGAGGCGAGAAGGAGTGCGATAATGGCTAAATCTCGCTCTTTATTCTTATTAAAGGAGGATAAGGCGCGATTTGAGAGTGTTTGCGGGTACTCCTGGTCGATGTAGTTAAGAAAACCTTCTGTTTCATCCCCTAAAAAGAGCTTTTGTTTGATATTTTCAGCTCGGGCCGCCAGGGTTTCTTTCTTTTTCTTGGTAGCAACCTTCTTCATGACGTTGCGGTAGAAATAAGGTTCTCCTTGCTCATTTTCAACTTCCTCAGTCAAATACTTATAGAGACTAGATAGTGCAGAGAGGGTACGGTTAATGGTCGTTTGGGAAACCCCGTTTTTCGTTGTATTGGCATTGAGCAGAGGACGTTCACGTAAGTAAAGAATAAAGGATTCCATGTCTTTCTTGGTCATGTGCTCCAGAACGTCTAAAGGGATCTCGGCCATGGTATCAGCATCCGATATACCAGATTCCAAAACCCAGGTGAAAAATCGATCGTATTCCTTTAAGTATTCGTACAAGGTCGTAAAACTGTAGGGAACGGCCAGTTTCGATTGGTAATATTCCAATACGTACCAGGGCATGACTTGTTTGAGTTTATCAATCCGTTCTAATAAGATCTCGCGTTTCATGTTTTTCTCCAAATCTTTCTATACTAGTAGTATAGCATAGCCAGATATATTTTTCAAGAAAATTATAGTTTTTCGGAAAGATGTTATAGGGGATCTATAGGAATGTTTTGTATCGCTTTCTATAACGAAGATAACCAAAAAAATTTTTTAAGCCAATTATACTTAATTATGTACTTTATTTAAGTGAAAACTAAATATTTTTTCAAATGTACATTTTCTTATGTTATTCAATAACTAATCGTAAAAAAGAGTTCTACATATAAATAGAACTCTTATAATCTGGCATATTTCGCTTACTCTCTAGTTATTCTTTAATGCTTCTTTAATTTCACCGATTGTTGCTGATACAGTTTTATCTTGAAATGATTTTACTTCTTTATTGCCATCTTTATCAATTGTTTCAACTGGGTTACTGTAATCGTTGGTTGAGCTAGTTGAAAATCCACCTGAATCGTCCGCAATAATTAGTTGATCATCGGGTAGGTTTAAGAAATATTCGTTAATTTCTTTTTCTGACTTGTTTTTTAGAAGTTCCTTATAAATTTCAATTGTTTGATTTTCTTTTTGAGCACTTCCTAACGAATTGGCAATAACAGGGTTTAATAAAGCAAATGAAATTAATCCCACAGTCAAAATAGTTAATGTTAAAGGTAAAATTTTTTTAGTCATTTTTTAAACCTTCTTTCTTTTAATTTATTAAGAGTATACTAACCAGTTGGTTTCTTACTTAGAATGCTTATGTTACAGCAAATCTCCTTTCTGGGTAAATCTCTACCCTACCCAACTTAATTATATTCATGAATACGTTAGAATTCAATTTATTGTATGTGAAACTAGTTCCACATTTTGAACTTTCAATTTTTTTTACATTAATTATTATTGAAAAAAATGTACAAATAGATTTCTTAGATTAGATGATATAATGTACTAAATAACATACAAAATAACACTCTAAAATAATGCACAAAACAAAAATAAAGTACACTACTTAAAGAATATACTTTATGCTTCTATTTCAGTTGTATCAATCGTTTAAGCCTTGTTAAGTCAATTGTACATAAACTTTTAGTTTTACTGTATGTCTTTTTTAACAAAACAATCAGCAAATCTCACGGATCTACTGATTTTTTTCTTCTGTATCTTATTTTTCTACATATCGAAAGGAAATCTTGCTACCACAAAGCCAATTGTACACACGATCATTGACTTGAACATTCATAGCTTCATGGGCATATTCTGGCATGATTAAATGCTCTTTTGGACCTTCTAATCGATTATAAATGGCAAACTGCGTCTCAGGATAACAAACATCATCATCTAGCCCTGTAATCATGTGAACCTGTCCTTTAATGCGATGGGCAAAATTTTTCACATCAATATAGGCTAATGTCTCCATGATTTGGTTTTCCGTTTCATGGAATGGATCATGGAATTTGAAATAACGGAAAAGCTCGTCATAGGCTTCACTGGTGTTTCCAATCTCTATTACACGTCTGAAATCCGATAAGTATGGATAAATAGCTACCGTTCGCTGAATTCTTTGATTCAATCCGGCAGCTACCAGGGCCAAGGCACCACCTTGAGAGGCTCCATAGCTGGCGAGTTTGCTGTTGTCAACTTGAGGAAAGCTAGCTACAATTTCAATTAACTGGTAAAGATCTAAGTAGACATCCTTATAAAATAGCTCATCTGGACCTTCCACAGCTCCGCGGATAATCTGTCCTTTAACAGTATTTCCAAGTGGTGATCGATCTCCGTCTGTTGAATAGCCTGATTGACCTCTTACGTCCATAGATACAACACCATAGCCGGCTACTGTATAAGGCAGCATATCAGCCCAATCCCAACAACGGCCCATATAACCATGAAAATGGAAGATAACTGGAACCTTTTGATCTGTTTTTGGGAAAACAACCCGCGCATAAACAAGACCATCTCGTGTTCCTTTAAAGGTTAATTCATAACAAACAACATTTGGAATGCTGAAATTTTGCTCTTTGAGCTTGTATTCAGGAAGTTCAGCAATGTTTGCTAAGGATTGATCCCAAAAAGCATCAAAGTCTGCGGGAACTTCATCACGCCCCCTGTAATCCTTCATTAATTCTAGTAATTTAGGATCTTTCATAAAATCCTCCATAGGTATATGTAATCGCTACCAAGAATGTACCATATTTACTTAAGGATTGCAAGAGACAAACAAAAATTACATAACCGAAATTATGTAATTTACTTATAGATTCAAAAATAGACTTAATTGTTTCACTAGATCTGGATTAGTGGGTAAAGCTGAATGATGAGCCTTGCGTCCTTTTAAATTCACTTCTGTATAGGCTTGTTTCTCAAAAATAGATTGTGCTGCTTGAGCACTAGAGAGGGGAACGATACCATCTGATGTTCCAGAAAAGCTACCGACAAAATTAAGGACCTCTACTTCTTTTTCTAAGCGATGCTTCCGTGTCTGAAACTCGTCATACATTTCTTGATTGAATTGGTATGGACTACCAATAATAACCAGCTTCCTTACGGTCAGCTTTTTCTTTTCTAAAAAGCCACTTTCCAATAAACCAGTCAAAACCAGTCCCCCATTGGAGTGCCCGACTGCCTTGAACTCTGTAAAATAATAGTGATCAAGAAGATAGGTAAGAGCGATCTTAAGGGATTCGATTTGCTGCTTGATATTGCTGTAGCCATCTCGATTGTTCTCAAAGCCAATCACAATCATCGGATTCGGCTCTTTCGTATTCAGTCTTCCTTCCATCTCTATAGACTCATCTTTATTGACTTTTATTTTTAAGAGACTCTGTTTTTTTCTAGAAAAGCGATGGAGCATACGAATTGTTCCATTGAAACGCTGAATACTAGCTGAACTTCCAGGTACAAAGATGATCGGTCTGATCGGTGGTTTCTTCGACCCTTTAGGAAATTCAAAGGGCTTTCTGTGCGAAGAAAACAGTCTTACAAAGAAGCGAATGACTTGTTGAAATAGTTTTTTTAACATCTTTCCTCTAGTAGCAGTTTCTAAAAGAACCCAGAACAGTGTGTTCCAGGCCCTTATTAGAAAGAACTATTTCCGTTTTTTCTTATTTTTACGCATTTGTTTGGCCATCTTGTTCATCGCCCGTTTCATCATAAATTCACCGGCTTTTCCTTTGAGACCACCGCCAAACATTTGGCTCATATCAGGCATTCCAGCGCCTCCGCCAAGAGCTGATAAGTCAGGCATGCCACCTTGTCCCATCATCCCTTCGAGGGCTGACATATCAGGCATGCCACCAGGCATATTCTTCGGCAGATTATTTGGATTGAGTCCCATTTGTTTCATCATCTTGTTCATATCACCAGAGAGGACACCTTGCATCATCTGTTTGGCTTGGTTAAAGTCCTTGATGAATTTGTTCACTTCGACAAAGCTGTTTCCTGAACCAGCAGCAATCCGACGACGACGGCTAGGGTTCAACAAATCTGGATTTTCGCGCTCAGCTGGGGTCATGGATGATACAATGGCGCGTTTCCGAGCAATTTCTCGTTCGTCGACCTTGAGGTTCTTCATGGCTGGATTGTTGGCCATACCTGGAAGCATCTTGAGCAGATCTTCCATTGGACCCATATTTTGAACTTGGTCTAATTGATCAATAAAGTCATTGAAGTCAAAGGTATTTTCCCGCATCTTCTCAGCGAGTTCAATGGAGCGCTTCTCATCGTATTCTTGAGAAGCCTTCTCAATCAGCGTCAGCATATCCCCCATACCGAGGATCCGACCAGACATGCGGTCTGGGTGGAAGGTTTCGATATCAGTGATTTTTTCACCAGTACCAGTGAATTTGATTGGCTTCCCAGTAATCTGACGAACAGAAAGGGCTGCACCACCACGGGTATCCCCATCAATCTTGGTCAAGATGACCCCGGTCACTTCGAGTTGTTCGTTAAACTCACGCGCCACATTAGCCGCTTCTTGACCGATCATGGCATCCACAACTAAGAGGATTTCATTCGGCTCAGCAAGAGCTTTGACATCGCGCAACTCGCCCATGAGTTTTTCATCGATTTGCAGACGACCGGCCGTATCGATCAAGACATAGTCATTGTGGTTGGCTCTTGCTTGCTCCAAACCTTGACGTACGATCTCGACTGCAGGGACTTCTGTACCGAGTGAGAAGACAGGGACATTGATCTGTTGACCAAGCGTCTTCAACTGGTCAATGGCTGCTGGACGATAGATATCGGCCGCAATCATCAAAGGACGTGCATTTTCTTCCTTGACCAATTTGTTAGCCAATTTACCAGCAAAAGTTGTTTTACCAGCCCCTTGAAGACCGACCATCATGATAATGGTTGGAATCTTTGGAGATTTGATAATGTCTGCTGTCTCAGAACCCAAAATGGCTGTCAATTCTTCATCGACAATCTTCACGATTTGTTGGGCAGGGTTGAGGGTTTCAATGACCTCATGCCCTACGGCCCGCTCCCGGACGCGTTTGATGAAGTCTTTTACAACAGGAAGGGCAACGTCGGCCTCTAAGAGGGCTAGACGAATCTCTTTGGTTGCCTCTTGGACATCCGCTTCAGAGATTTTCCCTTTCTTACGAAGATTTTTAAAGACGTTCTGTAAACGTTCGGTTAAACTTTCAAATGCCATACTACTTCTCCTATTACAGGTATTTTAATCTTGTTTATTCTCGGTTATCAATGCTAGATAAGACTGCGATCTGCTCTTGCAGATAAACGTCATCAGGATACTTGTCCGAGATCTGGTCGAAAATCTGGCTGCGTACAATGTAGTCCGAGTACATGTGCAACTTCATCTCATAATCCTCTAGGATTTTCTCCGTCCGCTTGATGTTATCATAAACAGCTTGACGGCTCACTCCAAACTCTTCCGCAATCTCAGCCAAGCTGTAATCATCGGCGTAATAAAGCTCGATGTAGTTCATTTGCTTGTCCGTCAAGAGCGCTGCATAAAATTCAAAGAGCGCATTCATTCGGTTGGTTTTCTCAATTTCCATACTTTTCATTATATCAAAAAAGCCCGCTAAAGACTAGCGGGACTTGATGCTTTTTACGTTGAAATGAGAGGAATCATCATCAGAGTTTCAGTGCCAACATATTGACCGTCATCCCTGCCGCAGTTCCCATCAAGAAGATGGTATCTCCCTCCTTCACATAGCCATGATCAAGCGCATATGCTAAACCGAAAGGCACGGCTACCGAAACCATATTTCCATAATCGCTGACAATATTGAGATACTTGTCTTTTCCAACTCCCAATTTGTCCATGACGAGTGGCAAGGCCCTGCTAGCTTGATGGGGAATAATATAGTCTACAGCATCTTTATAAATGCCCGATTTCTCTTGGAATTCTTGGAACATTTCTGGAATAACACGAGCAGAAAGTAAGAGAATTTTCTTCCCTTTCATGTCAAACATAAAATCAGTCTTAGTTGTTTCAGAGTACAATTTCGGATGATAAGCTGTCAAACCACCCCGAATTTCAGTATCATGTGCTCCCTCAGACCAGGTACGTTGCATGCTGGCAATGATTCCTTTGTCTTGGCTTGTGGCTTCAAAAATAAAGGCAGCTGCTCCATCGCTAAATAATTCAAAACTCTCTTTTTGTTTAGGATTAAGGCCAAGACTTCCTACTTCACTGGATACAATGAGAACCCGTTGGTATTCACCACCTTCAATCAGATAGGAAATGGTGCTTAAGGCTGATACAAAACTAGTACAGGTGGTATTAATATCCATGGCTGGAATCGTCAGTCCCTTGGCCACGCGCTCATGGATCAAAGCAGCCGTACAAGGAATAGGCTGAACGCCAACCGCACTAGCCGAAACCAGGCAGTCGATATCTGTCATTTCAAGCCCTGCATGTTTTAAAGCAGCTTCAATCGCACGCGACGCAAGATCAATCTGCGTTTCTTCTCCTTCTTTCACCCGGTAACGAGTCTGGTCTTTGAAGGTCACTGTATGAGCCGGAAGCGCTGTTCCATAGCCTTTAATTTGCAGATGTCTTTTTACTGTAGTCATAGGATTCTCCTTTTATTGAAGTCGTTGAACACGTTTTAATTTACGTGTTGGGTCCCATTGGTAATCGATAAATTGAATACTTGGGAGGATGAATTGTTTTTGTTGAGCCAAGAGTTCAAATTGGGCAAAGATCGCTTTCTCAATAAAGTCGGAACGATGACTCAAGGCAATGGTAATGGATCCATCTGCCAACTGAGTTACTTGATAGTCCTGAATATTTTCGACAAAGAGAATGCACCGTCGAATAAAATCCGGATAGATCATTTGGCTACTGCCATCTTCTTTTTTGAAATAGAAGATATCATCTGATCGTCCTTCAATCTTTGCGATTCGAGTAAAGACGGAACCACAAGGACAAGGGGACTTATCTTCCACCAGAATATCATTGAGGCGGTAGCGATAGATGGGTTGACTGGTCCGTTTGAAATCCGTAATCATCGGATAAAAGCGGCGATCATCTAGATACTCTTTTTCGACATACAAAATATCTTCGTTAAGATGTAGATTACCTTCTGAACAAGTACAAGCTAAAAACCCTTCTGTCGCTTGGTAGACCTGATCAACCTTATCTAGTTGAAAGGCTTTGGCGATTGTCTGAGAATCTCTATCCTCTAGGATCTCTGCGACAGAGACAACCTTGACAGGGTGAAGAGCAAGTTGCTGATTAGTGACATAGTTAGCTAACTCAATCAAGGTGGAAGCTGGAGCCACTACAATGGTTGGCTGATAGTTTTTGAGACGCTCTAAATGCTCCTTACTATCCTTGAAGATATCAAAATACTCTAATCGAATAAGGGACGAATTAATGGTTTGATAGAGTTCGTTATCAGCACGTAAGAAAAAAGCAATGCGATGACCAAACAGCTTTCCTTTTGGCAACATCTTAGCTAAGATTGCTGCAGCCCACATACTTCTTTCTTTTTCTGTGGTGACAAAGACCCCTCGGTGACCGGAGGTTCCAGAGGACAAGCCTACTGCTACTTCTCCATTCATTTCGGTAAAATCTCGTGTTTGTTCCCCACGTATGGCCATCTCTAATGCCTGATCTCGATCCACGCCCAGGGTATTAAGTTCATTGAAATGCGTCATCATGAAATTCTTATCCATAGTCCCAAAGGATTCAGGAGAATGGGTTTGAAAATAGGGAGAGTGAGAAGTGATAAAAGCATGGTAACGAGTCAATTGCTTTTTTTGGTACTTTTCTAAGGTTTCCTTTGAACGGAATCGATGGCACCATCTCGTTTCAATAAAGGTTTTCAGAAAGACTGTTTTTTTCATTTAAAATCCTTTCAATCCTTTCTTGCGGGTCGTGGCTGACCACAACTTGAATGCCCTCTTGTAATAGTTTCTCTAGCAAATCCGCTCCCTGGAGATAGGCCTTCTTATTGTCCTGTACAAAGGAAGGAATGAGACGCATTTTTCGTGTGTAAGGCAAGAGATCCACTCCCCAGCATAGATCTGCACCTATATAGAGTTTTAGCTCATCCATATACAGACACCCCTGCCCTCTTGCATGCCCATCGATAGATGATACGAGAATACTCCCATCACCAAATAGGTCCGCAGTCGGGCGGTAAGGGAAAGCAGGATGCCTTTGATCTGCTTTGAGACAAGTCACACGATCTTTGAAATCAGCTGGAAGAAACTCTTTAAAAATCAGATCTTTGAATTTAGGCTTCTGGTACACTTCATAGACTTCCTGAGTTACAAAGAAATGAGCATTTGGAAAAAGTGCTGCTCCGCCGAGATGATCAGGGTGCAAATGCGAAAGAAACACATAGGAAATGGCTGCTGGATCAATTCCACGCTCTTGCAATAAGTAGTCAATCTGGTCTTCCTTTTTCATCTGCATAGGCGTTGCTAGACGGTACCAGCAATACCGTGCTTTTTTCTTGATTTCATAATGATAGCCAGTATCGTACAAAATATAGCCTTTTTCACGATGATGAATCAAAAAGACACCTGCTGGAAATTGCAATTTTTCGTTTTGAATCCCTTTAAATAAGAGTCCAGAATGACTGCTACAAAAACCTGCTGGAAAATAATCAATGTGCTCGATCATGTTGGACATAGTTGTCAATCCCTTCTTCAATGGTCATTTTTGGATAGTAGCCAAGTTCGGTTTGGGCCTTTTGAATATCAAGAGTTTGGCTATAACGAAGGAGATAATAGGTGTAGCGAGTCAAGGGAGGTTCAGCTTTTATATGAAATAATCGATACACCCCTTCAAGGCTGTACGCCACACCTGCTACTAAAGCTGATGGAATGTTCCGATAGTGGATAGGTTCTCCTAATCCTTTTAGTGTTGTTTCAATCAAATACTTAAAGGTCTTTGGTTCTCCATTTGTAATATTATAAACCTGTCCGTGTGCTTCTTTTGCTTCCAAAGCCAAGCGAATAGCTAGGGCGACATTTTCCACACAGGTCATATCCATGAGTTGCTCTCCCCTTCGAATCAACGGAATCCCAATTTTTCTACTGAGGCGTAAAACACGAGGCAAGATACTGGTATCTCCCACACCAAATAATCCTCTCGGGCGCAAGATGATACTTGGCACATCTGGATAGTCAGGAAATAGTTTTTCAGAAGCCAATTTGCTTCGGATGTAATTATTGAGGTGGTTTTCTTTTGGAGCATCACTTTCCTTGATATCGAATTGGTCTTTTCCAGCTGCGTAAATACTAGGAGAAGAGACATAAACTAGGCGTTTTACCGCATATTCACGGCACAAGTCAAGAACATTTTGAGTACCAACTACATTTGCCTGATAGAAAGCCTTCCAAGGGCCCCAAGCAGTGGACAAGGCTCCTGCATGAACAACAGCATCAATTTCCTGAAAAGCTTGTCTTAGCTCCTCAATAGAGCTCAAATCTCCTTTTACAAATTTGACGCGCTCACTTTCCAGAGCCTTCCCAACTTTTTCGTTTCGGCCAAAGGCTACAATGGAATAGTCGTGATCCAATAACTCCTTAATCACATATTTTCCAAGGAAGCCAGTCGCGCCTGTTACAAGAATTTTCATAGTTTCCCATCCGTTCCACGTCTTAATAATCGTTGAATTTCAAACTCTAAGGTATCCAACGGTTTGTAGGTTTTTGATAGTTTGTTTAGTCTCGCTAACTCTTCCCAAGATTCTTTTTCTAACAGGGCCTTAAAACCTGCTTGAATTTCTTCAGTGCGATTTCGATGAGCTTGAAAAGCAATCCCTGCTTCTACTCCTCGAATGGCATAGTCAAATTGGTCATAATCATGCGGCAAGATCAAGGCTGGTTTCTTAAATTCGATGCACTGATAAAAGATTCCAGCTCCTCCATGGTGAACCACATAGTCCATTTGCGGTATGTATTCTTTGTAAGGGAGATAAGTTACGAGAGTCACATTTGAAGCCACTTCTTCTTCAGAAAATTCTTTTGCTCCATCTCCTAGAGTGACAAAAAAGTGGCATTCTGGATGCTCTTTGGCTAACTGCTTGGTTTGATGGAGCAAATTTTCTTTTGCCCACGGCAACTGAGTCCCACACGTCACGAGAACCTTCTTTTTGTCTTCATAAGGGCTGAGATCTAAAGGATAATCTTCTGCTTTTTCAAGAGAAGTCCCCAAAGGGCCAAGCCAAGCATATTGATGAGGGAAATGTGTTTTCAACTCCAGCTCCATCATACCAATTCCAAAGATGGCATAAGGAGAGTAAATAGTCTCCACTCCATTTTGATTGTACAACTTGAAATTGTAACGTTTTAAGCGTTTGCGTAAGAGGAAAGCCACGCAGTATTTTCCAATGCGCGTGAGTTTACGGCATAGGGCTTGTATCTTTTCTTCCTTCTTGGTTCGCGCAATTCCCATCCCTCCGAAGAAGCAAGGGGGACCATAAGGAGTTTCGATTGCAAATTGAGTTGCCATTGTGGTGATCCAAGGAATTTCCAACTCTTCTGCCACAAAGCCAGCTGATAGAGTGATAAAATCAGCAATCACAATATCTGGACGGTTGATGCGCCACTCCTCTAACAATTGATCCGATACATGATTAATCAAATCAAGGCTCTTGGACAATTGCCGATAAGCTGAAAAGAGATTGAGTTTCTTATCGTTATTCGCCGCACGTTCAAATTCTTCTACTTTGTCCTCTAGAATTGGAACGACAGTGAAGCCAAGGTTTTCTGCAACGGCCTTTTTCTGAGGTCCTGTGAAAACCCGGATCTCCATCGAAGGATCATCTAACAAGGGTTTAACGAGATTTAAAGTTGGGTACAGATGCCCGCTCAAGGGAACAACTACCACATCGATTTTAATTTTTTTCATTTTTTCCTGCCTTATATCTTTTTTTAGATCTAAAACTAGCTTCTATCTATTAATTCGTAAAAAAAATCAAAAATTGAAGAAAAAATAAAAATTTTTTAAAATTTTTTTCAAATCTTTTTTTGACCATACTATCACTATTTAGAAAGAATGACTTCAACCTAAAAAAGCTCCCAAATGCCAAAGAGAGAGAATCTCTCAAACATTTGAAGAGTTTTTTATTCCTGTTCATTGTTCGCTTAGTTGTTTTCCAAATAAAATTCGAACCGTTCGCCGACATACTGGCTTTTTACATACTCAAAAGCAGTCCCGTCTTCAAAATAGGAAACCTGTGTCAATCCTAAAATAGCCTGTCCTTTTGAAATCTGCAAATAGTCCGCAATCTTATCTTTGGCTAATCGCGCATAGATGGTCTGGTGCGACTTTCCAATCTTATAGCCATGACGCTCCAAGGTTTGGAAGAAATGACTGGTGACCTCTTCGCGATTGAAATTCTTAATAAATTTCTCTGGAATGGAAGCTACTTCATAAACGACAGGAATCCCATCCGCATATCGGACCCGCTCCATCCGAATGATGGTGTCTGTCTTATCGATGCCTAATTTATCCACTTCTTGGAGGCTAGGAATGGTTTTACGGTAAGAAATCACTTGACTAGAAGGTTCCTTACCTTGCGATTTCATAATCTCAGTAAAACTGGTTGTTCCGCGCATTTTTTCTTGGACGCGCGTGCTAGTGATAAAGGTACCACTTCCTACTCGTCTTTCAAGTACTCCTTCTTCAACCAGAAGGGTAATAGCCTGCCTAAGAGTCATCCGACTCACCTGAAATTTTTCAGCTAGATCGCGTTCACTGGGAAGCCGCTCTCCAATTTTCCATATTTTTTGATCAATCTCAGATTTAATCTGATCATGAATTTGAATGTAAGCTGGAATCATAACATTGCTCTTTCTCTGTGTTACTTCTATTGTAGCGTAAAATTCCTGATTCTTCAATCAGAGATTGGTAAAGACATGGCTTTTGTGTTAGAATAGAGGAAAGTAAATTTCTATAAGAAGGGGATAAGATGACAAACCTATCAACTGATTTGCATGATGTTGAAAAAATCATCGTGCTTGACTACGGTAGCCAGTACAATCAGCTTATTTCACGTCGAATTCGTGAAATTGGTGTCTTCTCAGAATTGAAGAGCCATAAGATTTCTGCTGATGAAGTTCGTGCAATCAATCCAGTTGGGATCGTTCTTTCGGGCGGACCAAACTCTGTATACGAGGAAGGTTCTTTTGATATTGATCCTGAAATTTTTGAACTTGGAATTCCAATTCTTGGGATCTGTTATGGAATGCAGCTATTGACTCACAAGCTTGGAGGAAAGGTTGTACCCGCAGGGGACGCTGGTAACCGTGAATATGGTCAATCTGAGCTTGGCTTGACGGAGTCTTCTGCTCTCTTCGCAGGCACACCAGACAAACAATTGGTCTTGATGAGCCATGGAGATGCTGTTACAGAAATTCCGGCCGACTTTATCCGCACTGGTACTTCTGCTGACTGTCCATTTGCATCGATTGAAAATCCTGATAAAAAAATCTACGGAATCCAATTCCACCCAGAGGTTCGTCACTCAGTTCACGGTTATGATATTTTGCGTAACTTTGCTTTGAATATCTGTGGTGCCAAAGGTGACTGGACTATGGATAACTTCATCGAGATGCAAATCAAACAAATCCGTGAAAAAGTTGGAGACAAACGTGTTCTTCTCGGACTTTCTGGTGGTGTTGACTCTTCTGTTGTTGGGGTTCTTCTCCAAAAAGCTATCGGAGATCAATTGATCTGTATCTTTGTAGACCATGGTCTTCTCCGTAAAGGGGAAGCTGATCAAGTTATGGATATGCTTGGTGGTAAGTTTGGGTTGAACATTGTCAAAGCTGACGCTGCTAAACGCTTCTTGGATAAATTGGCAGGTGTATCTGACCCTGAACAAAAACGGAAGATTATCGGTAACGAGTTTGTTTATGTCTTTGATGACGAAGCAAGCAAACTGACAGACGTGAAATTCCTTGCACAAGGAACACTCTATACAGACGTCATTGAGTCAGGTACGGATACTGCTCAAACTATCAAGTCTCACCACAACGTGGGTGGTCTTCCAGAAGATATGCAGTTTGAACTGATCGAGCCGCTCAACACTCTTTACAAGGATGAAGTTCGTGCTCTTGGAACTGAACTTGGTATGCCAGACCACATCGTATGGCGCCAACCATTCCCAGGTCCAGGTCTTGCGATCCGTGTCATGGGTGAAATCACTGAAGAGAAACTTGAAACTGTTCGTGAGTCAGATGCTATCCTTCGTGAAGAAATTGCTAAAGCTGGTCTTGACCGCGATATTTGGCAATACTTCACTGTTAACACTGGCGTTCGTTCCGTAGGTGTTATGGGAGATGGTCGTACTTACGACTATACCATTGCCATCCGTGCTATCACTTCTATCGATGGAATGACAGCCGACTTTGCCAAAATCCCTTGGGAAGTTCTCCAAAAAATCTCCGTTCGTATCGTAAACGAAGTTGACCACGTTAACCGTATTGTCTACGATATCACAAGTAAACCACCTGCAACTGTTGAGTGGGAGTAGAGTAAGTTATTCAAAAAAACGCTTGAAATCAATGATTTCAGCGTTTTTATTTTCATGTTAGTACCAAAACTCATAATCAAAAAACACCTGATAAAAGCCTATATAACTCTAATTCAGGTCTTTTATTTTTATTGATTTATCTTTTGTTCTTTTCTTTTATTTATAGTATACTGACATTAAAAGTATATTGTAGGAGAATTTAAATGAAAGATTTTTTTGCAGGATTTGGTGAATTAAACCTTGTTACTTATCTGATATACGTGTGCATTGGCCTCGCTCCTCTCTTTCATATCTTTATTATCGGATCAGAAGTGAGTCCTGGAAAATTTGTTTTAACCATCTTGGGTATCGTTTACGTTATCGTTTTAACGATTGCTAAAATTTATAGAAAATTTTTCTGGAAATCATCGTAAAGAAACATAAAAATCCCATCAGAATATTTGAACCACACCTACTTTAGTCTAATTCTAACAGCTCTCATATTATAAGAAAAAAACACCTGATAAAAGCCAATATAGCTCTACTTCAGGTGTTTTGTTTTTATTAATTTATCTTACTGTTCTTTTGATTTTCTAGCGCTTGTAACCAATCCAAAACCTGCGAGCATAATACCTAGACCCAAAAGAGTTTGGTTACTAGAATCATTGCTTCCTGTTTCAGGAAGTTTAGCCGGTTCTGGTTTGTAAGCAGTAGGTGCTGGTTTAGGAGTTTCTTTCTGCTCCAAAACTGGCACAGTTGTACGACGTTCCAAGTAGAATTGGTAGCTGTCTTTTGTTACCTTGTACTGACGTCCCTCACTGACTGTTTCCACAATCCATGAAGCTGCATCCTTAGTTAAAGAGTCAGCCAAGTTACGATCAATATCCATTAAACGTCCCTCAGACACAAAATCTTTATAGTTTCGTTGATTATACAAGGTTGTCGCTACGATTCTATCAATACCAGCTTTTTTCAGAGTTGTTAATGTCTCAGCGATAGATGGAATTGACGGATCTTCTTTCATCCTAGCATCTGTTAACAACACCACAAACTTTTTATTTTTTGGTGACTTAGACCAGTCATAAGTAGAAACAATCTTTGTGAGAGCAGGAGTTGCTGTTTCAGGAGAATCTCCACCATGTGCAATCTTAATTTTTTCTAAAGCTTTTTCAAGTTCAACTGGATTTGTTGTAAAATAAGTCTCATCACAACGTGGGTGGTCTTCCAGAAGATATGCAGTTTGAACTGATCGAGCCACTCAACACTCTTTACAAGGATGAAGTTCGTTCTCTTGGTACTGAACTTGGTATGCCAGACCATATCGTATGGCGCCAACCATTCCCAGGTCCAGGACTTGCCATCCGTGTCATGGGAGAAATCACTGAAGAAAAACTCGAAACTGTTCGTGAATCAGACGCTATCCTTCGTGAAGAAATCGCTAAAGCTGGTCTTGACCGCGATATTTGGCAATACTTCACTGTTAACACTGGCGTTCGTTCAGTAGGTGTTATGGGAGACGGCCGTACTTACGACTACACTATCGCTATCCGCGCTATCACTTCTATCGATGGAATGACAGCTGACTTCGCTAAGATCCCTTGGGAAGTCCTCCAAAAAATCTCTGTGCGCATCGTAAACGAAGTTGACCACGTTAACCGTATCGTCTATGATATCACAAGTAAACCACCTGCAACTGTAGAGTGGGAATAGATTTAAATTATTCTAACGATTATAAAGAGCAAAACGCCCTATTAGAATATTCTAATAGGGCATATTTGGATCTCAATATAAAGGTGCCTTAATCTAATGTGTATCAAACTTATACTACTTATTCATTCTAAATAATTCTTACTCTTTTTCTCTGATAAAAATTAAATCAATCAGACTCAACTCATTGGTAATAAGTAATAAACAATAAATGAAAGTACTATATAAATAGCGAATTGAAAGAAATAAGTAAGTAAAGCATGAGAAGTAATGCGTTTTACTACTTTATCTCTTTTTATACATTGAATAGCTTCTAAAAATAAAACAGCATTTCTAGTTGCATAAAATTCAATAAGTATCGATAAAACTAAACAAACTAAAAGGATACCTGCATCAATCATTAATAAAGGTCTTAAGAATAAATATACTTTATTAAACCAGATTGAATAAATGGATACAAACTTTAAAATGGGTGATAAAAGATAGGTATAAATCGATACAATTCCTTGTATTCTTACTACCCTATTTCTATCTTTATAGTGATACAGTTCATGCGAAAAAGCTAAAATATCTACTAAGTTATTGCTATTTAGATTACTTACTCCAATTGTATTTGAAATGGGACGATACCAGAATAACTTTGATGGAACAATCAGTGGACTTACTAGTCCTTCTACTTCACAAAATTGTTGGAGAATAGTACTTAATTTATACTTCGTCTCGATATTTTTCTTAGTATATTTACATAATATAATTTTGTTAAAAACACTAAGTAAGACTATAGTAGTTAGAATAAAAAGAAACTTTAGAAGAGTGAAGAATATTTTGCTATCTGTGTATTCCATTAGAACTCCCCTTATAAGTAAAAAACTTTTGAAAATTCTCTATTTCCATAATAGTATCATAAACTAGGATTATTTGAAAGTAAAATTGAAATAAAATAAAGAAATAGAGCCAATCAATTAAAACAGTCTTCATTTGTTCTATGGATCTTTAATTTTAAAAATTACACACAAAAAGCACTCTGACTTCTTGTCAGCAGTGCTTTTGTGCTATGTTTATCCAACCAAACCACTAAAGAATTTGACAATGGCATTCCAGATGGCTCCGAAGAAGCCAGCAATGGCATTCCACGCATTTGTGAAGAAGTTGCCACTGTCTTTTAAAATAGAATCTGTATCAAAATTGAGATTGATATTGTTAAAGGTATCGCCTGCCTTGTCTACGATACTATCTTTCAGATCCGACAAGGTTTTAGTAAAGCTTTTGCTACTGATGACGCTACTCTTTGAGAGATTCACTGCGAAATTCACGATCAAATTGATCTGGTTACCTGTCACCGTTGTATCTAGCTTATAATTTTTGAGGGTTTCTTCGACGATCTTTCGAATATCATCCTTGCTTAAATCCTGATTGTTCTGTTTGGCATTGGCTACTGCTGTTTTAATGTCGGTCAATGCCACGTTCAATTTATCAGCATCGAAGTTTTTCTTGCCAGCGTTTTCCTCGTTGATCCCGGAAAGAGTCTTCAACTCTTCTTGGGCCAGATCTTTGCTTTCTTGAGAAACTTTGGCACCATTTTTCTCAAGCGAGTAATAGATCCCAGCTAAGGCACTTTCACCTGTTACTTGGACAGGAGATGCGACTGTAATTTGAGCATGCTCCAATCCAAGTGTAACGGCCGCATTGCGATACATATCTGCGGTAACTTTGGTGATGTTTTGAGGCGTTACGATATTCACTTCTAGAGCCTTATTCTTACCTAATTTTTGAATTTTAACGGAGGAATAGAGTTCTAGACTATCATCGTTCGCAACGTTCATAATCGAAGAGTAAACATCTGGTGTCATGGTCTTCCACTCTTCTTTATCTTTTGAACTATCGTAGTTCAGCAAATTCAAGGTTTGCTCAATTTGCATTTGGTCTAGAGAGTAACCCAAAACATAGTCTGGTTTGACATAAGTTTCATCAATGACTTTCTGGACATTGCTATCTGCAGAAACCCGAGGGACAGCAGTAAATAAGGCTAAAGTCGTCGTTACAAACAATGCAATCTTCTTTAATTTCATCTTTTTCTTCTTTCTAACTCAAATCAACTCTGGGCATCTCTTATTCTTATCTCACCTCACTAGGGATGAAAAAAGAAGTAAATAAAGAGTTTACCCACTTCGATTTTTATTATACAGTTGATTTCTTAAAACTAGCTTACAGTTTTTTTAAGAATGCATGACATTTTTATTTTCCCCAAAGAAACTGGATCAACAGCTTATCTACTATTGGATTTTCATGAAGTTGGCTGTGCTGGGCACCTTTGCCATCAATCTTTTCTTCACGGTAGCTTTTTGTGCGCTCTACCACTAGGTAGCGAAGGGCTTTCGAAGAAACGTTGAGAACCGATCCATCCGTCTCTCCACCTATATCACCATAGATATTCAGCACATCGATTTGATTTTCAGGATAGACTTCCCGAAGAGCTAAAAGATGCTGGTACTGCTCATTCATTGCGGAGGGTTTACCAGTTTGCGTATCTAGAGTCAACCCCTGGGGTAAATTTATCCCTTCGAGTCCAGCAACATGGTTTGCAATGGCGACCTGCTTGATAATTTTTGGTAAATTCTCATCACTTCCATGTTCCAGAAGATAATATAAGACAGACATATTTCCCATAGAATGAGCGACAAGGTTCATCTCTTTAAAATGATAGGTGTCTTGAAGCTTTTTGACTACCTGATAGGCATAATTGCTGATGACTTTTGGATCGGGCGTGCGATTGTTTTGGTATTCCACTTTGATAATTGGATTGACTGCACCTTTTGGAATGGTCCCTGTCAGCCTTACCTGCCCATCTTCAGCCACGTTTGCAGTGATGACGGTTTGTGTCACCCCTGCTTTTTTTGCCGCATCTGTCATGTGTTTTTCTGCATTGGCACTCGATCCATAACCATGAAAAAATAAGGTAGGACGACTACTTTGTAGGTAATTCGTGTGGTCCAGCTGCGTTTTTTGTTGATACTTCCCAAAAAATGCGATACATAGGAGAATCAACCCCAAAAGCAGCCCGTAGAATGATTTTCTGTTCAATAGGAACTCCTCAAGATAATTTAAAACTAACTAGTATTTTATCATAGCTATTCAATGATTTCAAAATATTGAGGATGAAAGAGCAAAAATACACAAAAAGATTTATAGATTAAAAGAGAGGCTGGGATAAAAGTCCTAGCCTCTTAATTGTTTTTGGATTGTCGAGCAAGACGCAGTGGTTGAGTGGGCTCTACTACGCTGATTTCATCAGCTTTTATAGCCCTACTCAACTGTGCGGAGGTGGGACGACGAAATCGAATTCTAACGAATGACCGATTTCTGTCCTACTCTCTCTGAATTGATTGATTAAAACCATGAAAATAACTTCATAATCGTCATATTGGTTTCTACTAAACGAGAATAATAAATATTTCCGCCATTGATGTAGAGTTCCATCCCATTTAACAGGGAAATAGGGTGGAGGTAAAGATATGTTTCACCGGTTACATTGCCAAGGCTTGGCGCTACTACATCCCGCGAATAAGCGCGGGCCAACTCTAGGGAATTTGTTCCACCGTGTTTAGCTACATAATCAATGTAATCTTTCCCGAAATTATAGGCTTGAACGGCTGTCCAGCTATCAACCCCTTTTTTCTTGGCTTCTTTTAACTCATCTGAAAGAGTCTGAATACCTTGGCGAATACTGGCCTTATTATCGCTAATGGTATTGGTCTCACCACTTGCACTCTCACTAGCCTGCATGACATCGTCCTCTCGACCTTTGGTCTCTGTATAGATCATAGCCAGAATGAGGTTTTCATTGGCTGTGGTATCCTCCTCAGCAAGGACTTCTCTCACCAGAGAGCGATACTGCATGACTTGTTTGACATCATGGTGGATCTGGATCCCCTTGTAGATTCCAAATATAAGTAAGATGAATAAGAAGATCTTCACTATGCGTTTAATCATTATTTACTCTGTATATCCTCAATGTTTTTGATCAGAATAGAATAGGTCCCGTTCTCGTTTAGAATAAATTCAACAGATTCTGCATCTTCATAGACATTATTCGGAACGATCAGTTCAATTCCATTTGACAATGACAATTTCTGATTTTCAAACTTCTTCAACTGGCGACTTGCATCAATTTCTTCAAAGGTGACAGGTTCAGGTACAGCTTCTTTGACTTGGTTAATAAAACTGAGGCGGGCTGTCAGATTGTCATCGAAGAGATCATCTGCTAATTTCTCTGGAGAGAGTTTATTTTCTTCCTCGATATGATTGAAAATAGCTGATTTAACCTTTGATTGAAATTGAAAATCATCTGTATTAAAGCTTTCCGCAATTTTCTGAGCTGTTTTTTCTAGTGCCTTGATCGATTTTTTAGGTGAAATTTTAGGTTGCTCCTGGAGAAGATTCTCAGAGAAATAGTTCAAAAACGCTCCATTGTACTTGATTCGTTTTTCGATCAAATGGTACTTGCGGCTTTGAAGATTAATGACCAAAGCTTCATCTGCACCAGTCCCAAAGCCAGGTAGATTGTTTTGCGTCAACTTAATCGGATTATCCACTTCCCCACCAAGATGGGTCAAGGTTTCTCGTAAAGCGATTCTAAGAAAGGCAAAATGCTCCACCCCTTCTTTTGAGAATTGGATAAACACCAAATCGTTGGTCTTTTGATTCTCAGAGACGACAAATTCTTCTTTCCAGCGATTGGCTACGGCTACTGAAGTTTCTAGGAAATCATCCGTGATCATCTCAAGGAAAGGATTGTCCTCTTCGAAAATACCGGTTCTGGCTTCATCGGAATAAACTCGCTCAATCTTTTTTCGCAAGTATTCCTCAATTTTAGGTGTGATATTGAGGAATTTATCTGCCAGATAGAGATCGGTATCATCTGGTCTAAATTGATGAATGATGGCTTTTTTTACGTAAATGTCCATAAGATGGTTTAGTCCTTGTAAAGTGGGAAGGCATCTGTCAAGGCTTTGACTTGGTTCCGCACTTCTTCTAATACAGCTGGGTTCTCTGCGTTTTTCAAGGTTTTGATCATCAGTTCAGCCACTGTACGGCTTTCCTCTACTCCAAAACCACGAGCGGTGATGGCTGCTGCCCCAATCCGGATTCCACTGGTCTTAAATGGAGACAAGGTTTCATAAGGAATGGAGTTCTTGTTGAGAGTAATGTTGACTTCATCTAACAAATTTTGCGCCACTTTCCCATTTTCAACGACTTTCGTCACATCGACAAGGAAAAGGTGGTTCTCGGTTCCGCCTGAAATAACACGGAAATCAGGATCTTGTAAGAAGACATCCGCCATGGCCTGACTGTTCTTAATCACGTTCGCCGCATACTCTTTAAAGGCTGGATCCAGTGCTTCCTTGAAGGCTACTGCTTTAGCTGCGATGACATGCTCTAAAGGTCCTCCTTGAATACCAGGGAAGATGGCAGAGTTAATTTTCTTAGCTAACTCCTCGTCATTAGTCAAGATCAAGCCACCACGAGGACCACGAAGGGTCTTGTGAGTGGTTGTTGTCGTGATATGAGCATAAGGAACTGGACTTGGGTGAAGACCTGCTGCCACGAGACCAGCAATATGGGCCATATCAACCATGAGCTTGGCTCCTACTGCATCTGCAATTTCACGGAATTTTGAGAAATCAATAATGTGAGAGTAGGCTGAAGCACCAGCAACGATGAGTTTTGGTTTGACTTCTTGGGCTTGTTTTAAGATGGCGTCAAAATCTAAGAGTTCTGTTTCCGGATCTACACTATAGGACACAAAGTTATAAGTTTGACCAGAGAAACTCACAGAAGCTCCGTGCGTCAAATGCCCACCGGCAGCCAGATCCATCCCCATAACAGTGTCTCCAGGCTCAATCAAAGCCATATAGGCAGCACAGTTGGCCTGACTACCTGAATGGGGTTGAACATTGGCAAACTTAGCCCCAAAAATTTCCTTAGCACGTTCGATGGCCAGACTTTCGACGACGTCTACGACATCAGTCCCACCGTAGTAACGATGACCCGGATAGCCTTCTGCGTATTTATTGGTCAGGATAGACCCTTGTGCTGCCATAACCGCCTTAGAGACGACATTTTCAGAAGCAATCAACTCGATATTGTTTTGTTGGCGTTCCTCTTCTTTAGCGATCGCATTCCATAGGTCTGCATCATAGGCTTTGTAATCTTCTTTATCAAAAATCATAGGTCTACTCCTTATTAAATAATTTTTTATATACATTATGACAGAGGAAGGTCATCTTCCTCAAAAGAAAGCTCGGGCACTTGTGCAAGCAAGTCAGCTTTCGTAATCGAACCCTGTCGTAAAATCCTTGCTTTGGCCCCAGAGATATCTAGGATAGTTGAATCTTGGCCAGTAAGGAAAGCATCGTCCTCAAAGCCAGGAATTACCTGATCAAATTCTTTTACAATAGCTTCATACTTTTTTCCGCTAGCATGTCCAGATAGATTTGCAGAAGGACCAACTAAAGGACCATGTTTACGAATTAATTCCAATGTCTTTGGATGGGCTGGCATCCGAAAGCCAACCGTAGACATACCTGAATGAATCCATTCTGGCACCTTTTCATTAGCCTGAAGAATAATAGTTAAAGGCCCAGGTAAAAATGATTCAATCAGTTTTGTTAAATAGCTAGGTTGATTTTTCGAATAAATTCGAACAGAAGCTTCGTCAACTACATTCAAGTTTAAGGCTTTGTCTCTGGGTCTACGTTTTAATTCGTAAATATAATCAACCGCCTCTTGATCCAAAGCTTTAGCGAAAATACCATAGACTGTTTCAGTTGGCAGAATAACCGCACGGCCTGCTTCTAATTCTTTCTCAAATAGATCCATTGTCTACTACTACCATTCTATCTTGTCCAAATTGGTCTTTCAAAACTCGAACTTGTTTGTTGGGAAATGCCTCTTGAAAAAGCTCTTTTACCTTGCTTCCTTGCTTATAGCCAATTTCTAGATAGATCTTTCCTTCTGGTGTTAAAACACTTGGTGCTTGCTGGGCAATCTTTTCGTAGATAGCATATCCATCACGGTCTGCAAAGAGAGCTAAGTGAGGTTCAGAGGCTAAAACATTGGCTCCAACCTCTTCTACATCATCCCGAGAGATATAGGGAGGGTTCGAAACAATCAGGTCATAAGGACCTTCTAGTTCGTCCAGTACATCTGACTTCTTGAATTCAAGGACTGCTTCTAACTGCTGAGCATTTTCATGAGCAAGCTCCAAAGCCTTTTCCGACACATCACTAGCTTGAATCTGCCAGTTAGGTCTAGCAAGGACTATGCTAATCGCAATGGCACCACTTCCTGTTCCAATATCCAGAACTCGTAAGGCTTCCCCATCGTTTTCCTCAAGTATGAGAGCGACCAACTCCTCAGTCTCTGGGCGTGGAATCAGCACGCGCTCATCAACTGTAAAAACATGGCCACAAAATTCTGCGCTGCCAATAATATACTGGGCAGGAACATGATGTTTCAACTGCTCAAAGATGGATAGGAGCAAGTCCTGATCCTCTACTTCCACTTCTTTTTGCAAGGCAAGGACAAAGTCTGTAAAAGTCCAGTTTTTTAAAGCTCGATACGCGAAGGAGAGGCTTTCTGCTTCCTCTCCAACGGCTATTAATGCTTCTTCATACTGGGCTAATAATGATCCCAACAACATTATTTATTCAACTCTTCTAGTTTTTGTGTTTGATCATACAAGACCAAAGCATCGACCACTTCATCTAATTTACCAGATAAGATAGTATCCAGTTTTTGAAGGGTCAAGCCAATCCGGTGATCAGTCACACGGTTTTGAGGAAAGTTATAAGTCCGGATCCGCTCTGAACGGTCACCAGTACCGATAGTTGACTTCCGCTCAGCGTCTTGCTCATCTTGGGCAATCTGAGCGAAGTGGTCAGCCACACGCGCACGAATGATTTTCATGGCTTTTTCACGGTTCTTCTGTTGGGTCCGTTCTTCCTGCATCTCTACCTTGATATTGGTTGGCAAGTGGACGATACGAACGGCTGTTGCAACCTTGTTGACGTTTTGTCCACCCGCACCAGATGCGTGGTAGATGTCAATCCGAAGGTCTTTTGGATCAATGTCGTACTCGACTTCTTCGATTTCTGGCATGACCAGAACTGTGGCAGTCGATGTATGGACACGACCTTGGCTTTCTGTCACAGGAACCCGTTGTACCCGGTGGGCACCTGATTCGTACTTAAGTTTTGAATAGACAGATTGACCAGATACCATGGCCACCACTTCTTTGATCCCGCCAACGCCATTGTAGGAAGCTTCCATGACCTCAAAGCGCCAACCTTGGCTTTCCGCGTATTTTTGATACATCTGCAAGAGGTCACCAGCAAACAACTGTGCTTCGTCTCCTCCTGCTGCCCCACGGATTTCCAAGATAATGTTCTTGTCATCGTTTGGATCTTTTGGAAGAAGTAAGATCTTCAGTTTTTCTTCGTACTCTTCTTTTTCAGCCTTGGCATCTTTGAGCTCTTGCTTGGCCATTTCTTCCAAATCTGCATCGCCGCCTGCTTCCTTGATCATTTCTTCAGCATCGACGATATTTTGAAGCACTTGCTTGTACTCTCGGTAGGCTGTCACCGTGTCGCGAGTGGAAGCCTCTTCTTTTGAAAGCTCCATAAAGCGTTTGGTATCAGAGACCACATCTGGGTCACTCAATAATTCCCCTAACTCTTCATAACGGTCTTCTACAGCTTGTAGTTGATCATAGATATTCATATTTGCTCCTTAATTCTAGGTTGTTAGATCATAGATTGCTACAATTTCGTCTTCTATGACTTGGCCAGTTTCTTTAAATCCATAATGGAGATAGCAAGATCTCGCTTGATTATTTTCCGGTTCATAAGATAACCAAAGACTTGTTGCTTTTCCAGCTGGCTCTGTTCGAACAAAGTCAATGACTGCATCCATAGTCGGTTTAAAATAGCCTAAACCTTGAAATCGTTTATCGATCATAAAACGAAATAACAAGTAGTTCCCCTTACTGATCCCAATTTTCCGGTCATAGGCAATCATAACAAAACCAACTAATACTTCCTTATCATAAACTGCTAAGGGAGCTATAAAATCACCATTTTTATCATATACATAGGCTTCAGCTAAACTAACGGAATTGGATGCAATAAAATTCCTTTGGTTTGGATGAACTTCTAGATTTAAAACGTCAAAATAATTCTCTATCGTAATATCTTTTAAACAAATAGACATTATTATCCTCTCTAAAACGTTCTAGACGCTTTCAGTTGGTATGTCCGGATTAAAATAATGCTTGCGGCAAACCGAGATATAG
>NZ_JBDGEA010000011.1:0-83639 GCF_040908565.1 Streptococcus parasanguinis
GGCTTGGTTCTCGATGAGACAAAGACCTATAGTGTCGATCATGATGCGACTATTGTTGAGGAAGATGGGACAGAAGTGCGGATTGCACCGAGAGATGTTCAGTATCAGAATGCCAGCATTTGGGGACGATTAATCACCAACTTTGCGGGTCCTATGAACAACTTTATCCTCAGTATTGTTGTCTACTCACTTTTAGCCTTTATGCGCGGTGGTGCGATTGACTACTACAGCAACAACGTTCAGGTGGCACCCGATGGGGCGCTGGCTAAGGTCGGTGTCAAAAGCACTGTTCAGATCCTTCAAGTCAACAACGATACCGTTAGCAACTGGGATGAGTTGACAGATGCTGTCGAAAAAGCGACCAAGGACAGCAAGACGGCTCCTGAATTGACCCTGAAAGTCAAAACAGACGGCCAAGAAAAAGAAGTCAAAGTGAAGCCAACCAAGTCAGGGAATCGTTACTATCTGGGTGTGACAAATGGGATCAAGACAGGATTTGTGGATAAACTCTTGTCTGGTTTTACAGATACCTGGAATACAGCGACCCGGATCCTGGGAGCCCTGAAAGATATCATTTTCCACTTTAGTCTCAATAAACTGGGTGGCCCGGTCGCTATCTACAATGCCAGCTCACAAGCTGCTCAATTAGGGATTCCCGCAGTCTTATCACTCATGGCCATGCTCTCCATCAATATTGGGATCTTCAATCTAATCCCGATTCCGGCTTTAGATGGTGGGAAAATCTTGATCAATTTGATTGAGGTCGTCCGGAGAAAGCCACTGAAACAAGAAGTAGAAACCTATATGACGCTTGCAGGTGTAGCTGTAATGGTTATTTTGATGATTGCTGTCACCTGGAATGATATTATGAAATTATTTTTGAAATAGAAAAGGATATTGTCCATGAAACAAAGTAAAATGTTGATTCCAACGCTTCGCGAAATGCCAAGCGATGCTCAGGTCATTAGCCATGCTTTGATGTTGCGTGCAGGTTATGTTCGCCAAGTCTCAGCTGGTGTTTATTCTTATCTGCCATTAGCAAATCGAGTGATTGAAAAAGCAAAAGGCATCATGCGCCAAGAATTCGAAAAAATTGGAGCAGTAGAAATGCTGGCTCCGGCCCTTCTTAGTGCAGATCTTTGGCGTGAATCTGGCCGTTATGATACCTACGGTGAAGACTTGTACAAATTGAAAAATCGCGAAGGTTCTGACTTTATCTTGGGGCCAACCCACGAAGAAACTTTTACCGCTATTGTTCGTGACTCAGTCAAGTCATACAAGCAATTACCACTGAACTTGTACCAAATCCAGCCTAAATACCGTGATGAAAAACGTCCACGGAATGGACTTCTTCGTACGCGTGAATTCATCATGAAAGATGGTTATAGTTTCCACGCTAACTACGATAGTTTGGATGTAACCTATGATGAATACAAGGCAGCCTACGAGCGTATCTTCACTCGTAGTGGTTTGGACTTCAAAGCCATCATTGGTGACGGTGGAGCCATGGGTGGTAAAGATAGCCAAGAATTTATGGCCATCACCCCTACTCGAACAGACCTTGACCGTTGGGTGGTGTTAGACAAGTCGGTTGCGTCATTTGACGAGATTCCTGCAGAAGTGCAAGAAGAAATCAAGGCAGAATTGCTCAAATGGATGGTCTCTGGGGAAGATACCATTGCTTACTCAAGTGAATCAAGTTATGCTGCGAACTTGGAGATGGCTACCAATGAGTACAAGCCAAGCAACCGTGTCGTAGCGGAAGAAGAAGTAAAACGCGTGGAAACACCAGGTGTTAAATCCATTGATGAAGTGGTAGCTTTCTTGAATGTTCCAGAAGAAGCAACTATCAAGACTTTGGTTTACATTGCTGATGATGAACCTGTTGTAGCCCTTCTTGTTGGTAATGATCAGCTTAATGAAGTGAAGTTGAAAAACCATCTTGGAGCAGATTTCTTTGAACCTGCAACCGAAGTAGAAGTGAAAGAATTATTGGGAGCTGATTTTGGCTCTCTCGGTCCAGTAGATCTTCCTGAAAATGTTAAGATTATCGCAGACCGCAAGGTCCAAGACAGTCGCAATGCAGTGGTAGGTGCCAATGAAACAGGCTACCACTTGACAGGTGTCAACCCAGGACGTGACTTTACTGCAGAATACGTCGATATTCGTGAAGTTCGTGAAGGCGAGATCTCACCAGATGGGAAAGGAGTCTTGAACTTTGCGCGTGGGATCGAAATTGGCCACATCTTCAAACTTGGTACACGCTACTCAGCTAGCATGGGAGCAGATGTCTTGGACGAAAACGGTCGTGCGGTTCCAATCATCATGGGTTGCTACGGGATCGGTGTCAGCCGTCTTCTTTCAGCCGTTATGGAGCAACATGCACGCCTCTTTGTCAATAAGACTCCAAAAGGGGAATACCGTTACGCTTGGGGAATTAACTTCCCTAAAGAATTGGCGCCATTTGATGTGCATTTGATCCCAGTCAATGTCAAGGATGAAGCAAGCCTTGCTTTGACTAATCGGATCGAAGAAGCCTTGGTCAATAAAGGCTACGAAGTCTTGGTGGATGACCGAAATGAACGCGCTGGTGTCAAATTCAGCGATAGCGATTTGATTGGACTTCCAATCCGCGTAACCGTTGGGAAAAAAGCAGCTGAAGGCATCGTTGAAGTGAAAATCAAAGCGACAGGAGATACCATCGAAGTTCATGCGGACAATCTCCTTGAAACTCTTTCGATTTTGAATAAATAAGAAAAAGCTTTCTGAGATCTCACCAGTGTGGTGATGAAACTCAGGAAGCTCTTTTTATTTTTCTTCTTTGAGGCCTTGATCTTTGAAATAGGTAAAGAGATCTTGTGGTTTTCCATTGAGGTATTTCTTGAACTCGGCTGTTTCTTCCTCCCCTTGATCTCCGTAGATGGAAGCAAACTCATCTTTCTTGATTTTTGAGAAGTCAGCATGTAAGACCTTAGCATAGGATTGTTTATCTTTCGAAATTTGAATGCGGAAGCTAAGTCCAGGCTTGCCATTTAAGCTTTTATAGATATCGCTCTGTTCTAATTCTTCTTGGTAGATTTCCTTTAATTCGGAAAGATCCAAGTCTTGCAAATCTGAGGAAATGGGTTCAAAACTAAGAAAAGTAAAAGAGACAATTTCTTCTTTTTTGTAGCCGATTTGAATTTTGTTTTGATGGTGATCGTTAAGTTCTGTGGAGAAAGTTTTGGTTCGAACGTTCTCTTCTTTTTCTTTTTTTACTTGGGAAGTGCTTTGGCTAGATGTTGTTGAAGTTTTTCCTTTTTCTGCTTGGCCTTGGCTACATGCGGAGAGAGCTAGAAGGCAGAGAGAGGTCAATACTATTTTTTTCATAGAGACTCCTTATAAGTTAATGGTGTTCGATCTTGTATGAAACAAGCTCTAAACAGTTCTCATTATACCATAAAAGCTTAAAAAATGAAAAAATATACAAAAATCATCAAAAGTTGTATCTAAAAACACCTAAAATCAACAATTTTTATCTATGTGTTGAGTTAATATAGAAGGACAGAGTGTCTTCTTTTTTACCCGGAAATAATACTAGTTGGAGACTACTGAGACAAGGAATTTCAGAAAAATGTTACAGTTATATGACAAAATGTTACACTGCTGTAACAAAGTTACAATGTTTTATCAGTTAGCCCTTAAAACTTGACTTTCTTGCAATATTTCATTAAGATATTTTTAAGTAAATAATACAAATAGGGAGGGAAAGGTAAAATATACAGTTATCTGGCATTTTACTAATTCGTACTAAAACGTATTGTTTATGAAAAATATATAAGGGTATCAGCCCAAAAGGAGAAACATATGGCTCAAATTAAATTAACTCCAGAAGAACTACGTCAATCAGCACAACGCTATGCACAAGGTTCTCAAGAAATCGATCAAATCCTTAACACTTTGACTCATGAACAACAAGTCATCGACGCAAACTGGGATGGATCTGCATTTGATAGCTTTGAAGCACAATTCAACGAATTGTCTCCAAAAATCAAACAATTCGCTCAATTGTTGGAAGACATCAACGCTCAATTGATCAAAGTTGCTGATATCGTTGAACAAACTGACCAAGATATCGCTTCACAAATCCACTAAGATAGTCTTGGAGGTGATCTAACTTCTTGTAGGTAGATCACCCTTTTGTCTTTTGATATATAGAAAATAGGGGTTAGATTCTTAATTCCTAACCCCTATTTTGTATCTATGAATTAGAAAAAGGAAAAGGTATGGAAGTTAAAAATAAAAAATGGTTAAAATACATCGGTCAGAGTGCAGTTGTGCTCCTTTTGATGGGATCTGTAGTGGGTCTTTATACGACAGTTCAAAAGGACCAAAAGCAAAACGAAGCCAAGACTGTACAAACGACAGAAAACACAAAGCTTAACATTGCGGTTGTCAATGAAGATAAGGCAGTTAAGCTGAATGACAAAGAATACAACCTCGGTGCTAGCTATGTAAAGAATATCGAGCGGGATAATTCGCAAAACTGGTCTGTACTTCCTCGTGGAGCCGCTGAGTCGGGGCTTGCAGATGGCAAGTACCAGTTGATGATCGTCATTCCAAGTGACTTCTCAGAAAAGGTCTTGGAAGTGAATGCGGTTAATGCTGAGAAGACAACCGTTACTTATAAGGTTAATGCAGCTGGAAATTCTCAAGTTGAAAATGAGGCCACTAAGGTTGCCAAGAATATTGTTTCAGACTTGAATAGCCAACTGGTCGATATGTATATGGTCAGCATTTTGAGCAATCTTTATACAGCTCAAAAGAACGTAGAGACAAGCAATAAAATCCAATCGACCAACATTGGTTCTTACCGGAGTAACTTGTTGGATTCGGCTTTAGATTCTAAGAATATCTTCCCGAGTCTTTATAGCTTGTCTACCTCATCCGTTGAGTCCAACAATGCTCTGAAGACAGTTCTTGAGTCTTATACCCAGGCTTTTGATCAATTGACCCAATCTCAAGATCAGTACGGTCAAAATTTTGAGTTGCTGATTAAGCAACGTTCTGCGGATAAGATCAGCCATGAAGAATTCATGAACCAATTGATGGCTATGAATCAGTCTGTTGTCAGTGAAAAAACTCAGGACTTGTACAAGAGGTTGCAACAAAATCAAGAAGCGATTACCAAACAATTGAGTCAGCCGGCGGAGGGTGAAGGAGATCCTTCTGCTACGAAGACTTATGCAAGTTTGACTAAGGATGTGAATGATCGTGTGGCAGACCTCGAAAAAGGGATCAAGGCAGAACGTGACAAATTAGATGAGCACGAAAAGAACATCGAGTCTTCTGTAAAAGAGAAGATCCTTGACTACTATGGTCTAAAAGAAGGAGAAAAAGTCACCCTTCGTACCTTGATTGGGAAGACAAAAATCGAAACTATCAGCAAGGCTCGTAATAAAGCGGATGATGACATTCGTCAAGCAATTGAAAAACTTCCGTCTTTAGATCCAGCTAGTCTTAATCTGAATAAATATGGCAACCTCAATACAGCAATTCATTTTGATAGTGCTTTTGCTGGAACGAAGGCACAAGCAAAAGGGAATGCTGATGAATTAAAAACTTTGGCTGCAGAAGTGGATGCCAAAACAACTGCAGTTGCCGATGTCCTTAATGCTAAATCTGGAAAACAGAAGGTTAGCATCCAAGTACCAGCAGGAGTCAAGGTTGATACTTGGACCTATGATGGACATACTTATGCAGGTAGCGGCGAACAGGAAGTCGAACTGAAAGATGGCAAACAAATTCAAATTCACCTTGTTGAAGATGGAGGGACTATGCCAAGCGCGATTGATGTTGAAGTCCTTGTGAATGGAGTTTCCTCAACCAGTGTGACCGTATCTGCAGATGAATTGAAAACAGCTGTCGCTAACTATGCGTCGAAAGCCAGTGAAATCGCCTTGGATTATCAACGCGCAGGAGCATTGATCGATGCCTACTATCCAGAAGATGACAGCCATGTTCGTCATTCGCTCTATGATCCAATCGAGGATATGGATTTGACAAACGCTTTGGTCGACATCGTGAAGGCTGCTGTTTCAAGTAACATAAAGGACTACCGTAAGAGTATTGAAACGGATGAAACTGGGAATGCAACGAATAGTGTGAAAGCTAAGCTAGATGACACCCTCAAACAGTTGCAAGTCTTGGGGCCAGAATTACAGGCTAACCTTACAGCAATCGAAAATACCAACAAAGATCTAACCCAAAATATCAACGATCAATTGACGCAGTATGCAGAGCTTCAAAAACGCTTAGAGGCTATCTCAACTGCACAAGCAACCGTTACGGAAGCTCAAACCAAGACGGATGCAGACTTGTCTGCTCTTGGTTCTGAATACACTTCCTTATTGAGCTCGACAGAAGGTGTTAAGAGTTCATCTCGTAGCAATGTGGACGCTGCCAACTCTACCAATGAAATTTTTAGCCAATTGAACAAAGAATTGGAAAGAGCCCAAGGCAATACAGAGAAATTGTCTAGCAATGCAGAGAGCTTGATGGGTGAATTCGATAAGGAATTGTCTGAAAACGGGAATTTCGTCGAAGCCTTCCGTAAAGTCTTCAACAATGCCTATGAAAATGGAGTGCCAAATGAAGTATTGCTCGATTTCTTGTCAAATCCAGTTGCAGAGAAATCTACTTCTGTGAAAGCGACCATCAACGTCTACCGTCCATTTATCTGGATCTTTATGCTAGAAATCTTGAGCCTCTTTACAGCTTATCTCTTTGCGACTCAGCCAATCATCCGTAAGGTGAAAGATCGTTTCAAATTGAATCGCTTGCAAGAATCAGATCTCTTGTCTGTCGGTGTCCTTGTAGGACTTTCTCTCATCCTTGGACTGGTGATCGGAATGATTTCAAGTATTCAACTCTCTGTTGGTCGTGAATATGTACCTTCATGGGTATTCTTAGCGGTTCTAGCAAGTTTTGTCTTGGTACAACTGCAATACCTCCTCTTGAAACACTTCCGTGTGATTGGAATGGGACTGGCCTTCTTCATGTTGATCAGTTATGTTTACCTATCAAGCGCGATCGGAACGACCGCGACCTTGTCAGGCCTTCCAGCACTGGTGAAAAATGTCAACCTCCTTTCTATTTTAGAAGGACAGTTTGCGGGTTACTTTGATGGACAAACAGCCGGTATCGGCGTCTTCTTCGGATTGTTGGTCTTCTTCGGCCTTTTGGCTGTTGCCAATATCTTCATTCCAAAGAAGTTTACTCAAACAAAGGAAATTGAATCAAGCTTATGAAAAAAATGATGTATCTTCTCTTTGTCTTTAGTCTCTTGCCAGTAGTTGTTGTTTCTGCAGATGATTTTATTGATAATCGTCTGCAGGTCAACAACTCACGTTTGGAGACAGAAGAGGAAAAGACACTCGGGGGCCAATTGGATGCGACTGAGTCTCTTTTCAATGAGAAGGATCAGAAAAAATTAGCAGATGAAAAACGCAAGCAAGAGAAACAATTGACCGATTCAGACGGCCAGTTGTTTTCTGCTATAAAGGGAAAGAAAAAAACAGGGCCTGAAGCGGACCTGTTCCAGCCGGAAAATCAAAAATTATCTAAATTTGAGTCCAATGTGGAGGACAATTCGGCCAGTTTGTCGGATTTTATTCCAGCTTTGCAAATGCTGGCTTGGAGTGCCCTTCTCTTTGGGATTGCTGGCTATATTTCTTATCGAATCTATAGAAAAGAGGCCTAAATGGACCAACATATCAATGTTACCTTCCGTATGAATGGGGCAAGCCATGACCTCCGAATCCCAACGCGGATGGAGGTGCGACGCTTGATTCGGGAATTGGATCAGATCTTTGGGTCTGCCATGGAGCCTAGAAGCAAGTATCAGTTGCGCGTGGTAAATAAAGGCATCTTGCTGGATGAAGGCAAGGTGGTACAAGAGTATCCGATCACGAGTGGTGATCTAATCGAGATTGAGGAGTGGTAAGGTGAAAGAAGAACAATTTACACTGGAAGAACAAGTCTTCCGTTTTGAAAAAGAAGAAACGAGCTGGCGACTGGACCTCAAGCGTTCAGAAGTGGATAGCCAGGATTTACGCAATTTATGGATTTTGGATCTCCATCATCCCCTGTTTTTAGAGCAAAGCATGACGGCCGATCAAGACCAGATTCATCTGACCTATCAGACAGATGCGCTGGGCTTGAGTCCAGAAGAAATCAAAGAATTACCAGTTTCAGACCGTCTGCGTCTAGCCATCAATGTCTTGGATTTGGCGCCAGCATTGGAGCTTCCAGTGACCTTTATGTTGCATCCCGTCAATTTGTTTGTGACCAAGGATGCACAAGTTAAGATTGCTTACCGCGGGGTTCCGGGAATGATGGTACCACGCAAGTGGGATCAGGTTGAATTTTTGCGCCAGGCTAAGTGCTATGCCGTTACTCTTTTTGGTGACTGGGACTTCATGGAGCTCTATCAAGGGACGCTTGAATTAGAAGATCTGCCAGATTTCTTGGTAGAAATCCGTGATGCCACTAGCTTAGAAGAGATGAAAGCTCTCTTAGAAAAAGCCTATCAAGAGCGTAAGGAAGAGGAAGAAAAGACCTTGACTTTGGTTTCAAGCCGTCAACACCGAATCTTTAAGTTGGCAACCGTATGGCTTTCCGCTGTAGTGGCCCTCTTACTTTTGCCTTTGATCTATTTGGTCTTTTTCCAAGCACCCTTTAAAGAAAAGTTGCTTCAAGCGGATACAGCCTATCTCAAGGTAGACTACACCGGTGTGATCGATGAGTTGGAGGGAGTAGCTCCAAGCAGTCTTCCAACGACGCAGAAATATGAGTTGGCGACCTCTTATTTGCAGGGCTTGAATTTCTCAGAGGACCAAAAGAAGGTCATCCTCAACAACGTCACGCTCAAGTCAGACAGTCTCTATCTTCACTACTGGATCTATATCGGCCGTCATGACTTTACCCAAGCCTTGGATACAGCCAAGCGGATCGACGATTCAGACTTGATCATCTATGCCCTTCGCAAAGAAATCAAGGCGACACGTGATAGCGAAAAACTCTCTGGTGAACAACGCGAGAAGAAACTCTCTGAGCTAGAGGGCGAATACAAGAAATACTGGGATGCTCGCTCTGAACTCTTGGAAGCAGAGAAGGATGAAACCAAAGCTTCAACCAGCAGTTCGACAACAGCTTCGTCTACAGAAGGCTCCTCAACAGAAAGCTCGTCTTCTACAACAGCAAGCTCAACTGAATCTAGCGAACACAAGGAGTAGTCTATGAAAAAACATATCATACTCTATAAAAAAGGTTTTCGCTATGAGCTAGCGCTAGAAGAGGGGAAAACAGCGACCGTATCGAATCAAGAAACAGCTCAGTTGACCATTTCTTCGCAAGAAAATCCCCTTCATTTCCAATGGAGTCAAGGAGAAGTCTTCTACCAATATGGGGAAGACAAGGGCGTGCTAGAAAATAGCAAGATCCTTGGAGATGTGGTCTGCTACTTGGCGACAGGGGAAGTCCATACCTATGAGCTGCTCGACAAGGAAGAGATCCTGGTAGCAGATGAACAAGGTGCGGATGTGCACGTGCATTATCCAGTGCGCTTTCTCCTTGTGAAAAAAGACCAGATCTGGACTTGCCAGCTCTTATCTGGAAAACTCTACCATAACCACAAACTCGTTACTGAAGCGACTGTTCCACTAGCTTTTGGAGATGAGCTGGCAATTGGAGATGTGACCTTTAAGCTCTACCCGGAAGAATTTGGCGTGGAAGGATCGGTCGAAGTGAGTCCTTATCTGGTGCCGCGCTTGCATTCGCGTTACGACTTTTACAAGGACTATCCAGAGTACCACCGGTCTCCGCGGATCATCTACCGGAGTTCGGAAGACAAGATCCTGATCAATCCTCCGGGTGCGGAGCCCCAAAAACCATCCGATGAACTCTTGAAGTTGATCATGCCACCCCTCATCATGGTTGGGGTGACCCTCTTGATCACCATTTTCCAACCGCGGGGGCTCTATATCATCGCGACGGTATCCATGTCTGTGGTTAGTGTCATCTTTTCGGTACAAGGATTTTTCAAGAATCGTAAGAAATACAAAGAAGATAAGAAAGAGCGGGTGGAGCTCTACCATCTCTATCTCAAGGACAAGGCTAAGGACTTGGAACAGCTCTCTCGGAAACAGCGAGAAGGCATGTTTTACCATTTCCCAGCCATCGAAGACTTGACCAAGATGGTCAAACGCTATGACTCGCGGATCTACGAAAAAACACCGCTTCATTTTGACTTTTTGGCCTATCGTTTGGGCTTGGGCAAGGTTCCAACCAGCTATGAGCTCAAATATGGTCAGGAAGAACGCAGTGGGAAGAAAGATGCCTTGGAAGAAGAAGGCTATGCCCTTTTCCAAGCGCATCAAAAGATCGACAATCTTCCGATTGTAGCCAGCCTTAATCGGGGACCCGTAGGCTATGTCGGCCCTCGTCCCATCGTGCTCGAGCAGTTGCAACTCCTCGTTGCTCAATTGGCAGTCTTTCACTCTTACCATGATCTGACCATTATTCCGATCATTCCAGAAGAGGAAAAAGAAAGCTGGGATTGGATGCGCTGGTTACCTCATGCGACCTTGCAAGACATGAATGTCCGTAGCTTTGTCTACAATCAGCGGACACGCGATCAGGTCTTGAACAGTCTCAACCAAATCCTCAAGCTCCGCAAGGCGCAAAAAGAGGAAGAAAAAGCTAATGATACCAAGATCTTCCACCCTCACTATGTGGTCCTCATCACCGATGAAACCTTGATTTTGGACCATGTCATCATGGAGTTCTTCCGTGAGGATCCGACAGAGCTCGGCTGCTCCATCATCTATGTGGCAGACGTGCTCTCATCTCTTTCTGAAAATATCCAAACCGTTATCTCTATCAAGGACCGCAACCAAGGGCAATTGCTCCTGCAAGAAGGGGTCCTTCGGGAGCTTGACTTCCAATTGGATCACTTCCCTGAAGGTTATGACAAGGAAGCCATCTCGCGTGGCCTTGCCCCTCTTAAGCATATCCAACAGCTTAAGAGCTCGATTCCGGACTCGGTAACTTTCCTTGAAATGTACCAAGCGGAAACGTTCAATGACCTCAAGGTCTTGAGTCGTTGGGAGAGCCATGCTCCTTACCAAAGTTTGGCCGTGCCGATTGGTCTGCGCGGTAAGGACGATTTGGTATATCTCAATCTCCATGAAAAAGCTCATGGACCACACGGTTTGATCGCAGGGACAACCGGTTCTGGTAAGTCTGAAACCATTCAGTCTTATATCTTGAGCCTTGCTGTCAACTTCCACCCACACGATGTGGCTTTCCTCCTCATCGACTACAAGGGTGGGGGAATGGCCAATCTCTTCAAGGATCTGCCTCATTTGCTTGGGACCATCACCAACTTGGATGGTGCCCAGTCCATGCGGGCCCTATCCTCTATTAATGCGGAGATCCATCGTCGGGAGCGGCTCTTTGGTCAATATGGGGTCAACCATATCAATCAATACCAAAAGAAATTTAAACTCGGTGAAGCGACCGAACCGCTTCCTCACCTCTTCTTGATCAGTGACGAGTTTGCCGAACTCAAGGTCAACCAACCAGACTTCATCAAGGAATTGGTCTCTATCGCGCGTGTCGGACGTTCCCTCGGGGTACACCTGATCCTTGCGACGCAAAAACCTTCTGGGGTCGTGGATGACCAGATCTGGTCCAACTCCCGCTTCAAGCTAGCCCTCAAGGTGGCAGACCGTGGCGACTCCATGGAGATGCTGCGGACGGCAGATGCGGCTGAGATCACCCAGACCGGTCGTGCCTACCTTCAAGTCGGCAACAACGAAGTCTATGAACTCTTCCAAACCGCTTGGTCAGGAGCAGACTACCAGCCTGAGAAAGACCAGCTAGGAATCGAAGACCATACCATTTACTTGATCAATGAACTGGGCCAATACGAAGTTCTCAACCAAGACCTTTCTGGTCTGGATATGGCAGAAGAAATCAAGGAAGTACCGACAGAGCTGGATGTTATCGTGCAGGAAATCAACCACTTGCACCAAGAAGAAGGCATCGCAGCTGTCGCTCAACCATGGTTGCCACCCCTCAAAGAGCGGATCACGCTGGATGAGTTGGACAAGGTCGTGCCGATCGAGGCTTGGCAAAAACGGACAGCTCCAAGCGTCCTGATCGGGGTCGCCGATATCCCACAAGCGCAAAAACAAGAAGCTGTCGCTATCGATCTGTCAAAAGATGGGAATATCCTCCTTTACGGAAGTCCAGGTACAGGAAAGACCACTTTCCTTCAGACAGCCGCAATGGATCTGGCTCGCAAGCAGAGCCCAGAAAATCTGACCATGTACCTGCTGGATTTCGGAACCAATGGTCTAGCACCCTTGAGCCAATTGCCACATGTGGCCGATAGCCTCTTGCTCGATCAGACGGAAAAAATCCAGAAATTCATCCGGATCATCAACCGCGAGTTGGATCGCAGGAAGAAGCTCCTCTCTGAGCATGGTGTCGGCACCATCGCCCTCTACCGTGAAGTGACCGGTAAGCAAGAGCCAACCATGGTCATCTTGATGGATAGCTACGAGTCGATGAAGGACGAGCCTTATGAGACAGACCTCTTCAAGCTCTTCATGCGGATCTCTCGTGAAGGTCTCAGCATCGGTGTGCACCTGATCATCACAGCTAGCCGTCAGAACAACCTACGGGCTCAGCTCTATTCAAACTTCAAGCACCAGTTGACCTTGCCACAAAATGATATCTCTGAAGTCCGCGGTATCGTGGGAGCAACCCCACTGGCGTCTACGATGGAAGATATCAAGGGACGCGCCCTCATGAAGCGTGACGAAGTCGATGTCGTCCAGTTCGCCCTACCTGTCGCAGGAGAAAACGATATCCAAATCATCAACAACCTCCGCGACCAAGTCCAAAGCCTTAAAGAGATGTGGACAGGCCACACCCCAGCAGGCATCCCAATGGTGCCAGATGAGTTGACAGAAGCAGCCTTCTATGGACGTGAGGATGTAGCAACTTTGCTGGATGAAGGAAAAGTACCACTCGGATTGGATCTGGAAACAGTTGAACCGGTGACATGGGATCTCAAGAAAGGCAACCTTCTCTATCTGACAGACAAGGAAGAGCAGATGACACAATTCGTCAAACAAGTTGCTCGTAGTAAGCAAAAGGTGATTGTGTTGGCGCCAACTTACAATGAATTGCCAGAGATGGAAGGTGTGACGATTCTCTCTACGAAGGAAGACTATGTAGCTGGAATCAAGAAAATGGAAGAAAATATCCAATTGAGATTGGAACAGCAGAAATCGCAACATGAAGCAACGATTGTGCTATACAATCAACTAGAACTTATGAATGATCTAAGTATGGATCTTCAATCTAGTCTGAACTATGTCCTTGAAAAAGGGGCGCGTGCAGGCTATGCTACAGTAGCTATGAGTGGTAGTCAGTTGAATCGAAAAATTGACGAAGTATCAAAATCTATCAAACTCTATAAACAAGCGATCGTGGCCATGCGGATTACAGATCAAAGTGTCCTAAATGTTATCAATCGACCAGTCCGTGAAGAACCACTTGATAGCCAAGTGAACTACTATGTAGAAGATGGATTTGTAAGAAAAGTGAAAGTATTAATGAAATAGAAGGGGATGAATTATGGCTAATCAAGCGACATTAAATGCTTTAACAAGAGCATCTATTGAAGCAAGTATTGAAGTTACTCGATTATCAGGGGAAGTTTCAAAGTTGAGAGCTATTCATACAAAATTGAACAAACAGTCAACAACTATAAAGTATGAGGTGACACTTTCTGAAAATATTGCAGGTGATAAGTATGATGATGAAGAACACCAAGAAAAAGCAGACTTGACTTCTTTAGAGAAAATATTATCAGCAAAAAAAGAGGAAATTCTAGGATTACTGAGTGCCAAAATTAAACAGGTAGAAGCAGATTTAGCAACAGCTAATACGAAGGCGGCGAATGCTCAGAGTGCTTTGATAGCAGCTATGAACTCATAAAGGAAGTGAATGTATGACAGTAAAAGTAAAGAATATTTCTGGTTTAGAGAATTATGCAACTAGCATCCAGGGGTTCGCTGGTAAATTCGAACTAGCTGCTAACGATACAGTTCGTGAATTCAATACGAGTCTAGAAGGTGAAAAAGCAGAGGCTATTAATGCATTCTTTAGTGTATTAAATAATATCCAAACGACCATATTTTCTACAGCTCCTGAGGCTATTCGAACTTACGGGCGTCATATATCCACTTTCACAGATGCGATTAAGGGGTTGGGGTTCTCAAGTTTAGCATACACAGATGATGATGCAATGACTACTCTATTAAATTCTCTTACTACACCTCAACGTAATGAGATTACAATTGTTAAGGATAATTTAGTTACTGTGCTGGATGAAGCTGTTGAAGCTATGGGAGAAGGAGATTCTAGTTTAGGAAGCTTTGATCTTGTAGCAGACATGTATATAACAACTGAGGTTCTTGCCCGATCAGGGACTCATACTGGAATTTTAGTGGCAGATTCTGTATTATCAGATAATGTTAACGGTTCGGCCGATTTGTTTACATCTTTGACAGCGCAAACTCAGAATGCAAAAGCAGTGTCGAAAGTATCTATTCCAGATCTATTAGAGGCTATCAAGACTGGTAATCTCAATAAAGAAAAAATGGTTTATCTTTATAGAGTAAGTACGGAAACTGATGTTAAGATCCTAAATTCACAATTAAAAGGGAATATCGCAGAAATTGCAAATATAATGGCGGAGGACCCGTCTAAAGTTTCTGAGGGGGCATATAAAAATGTAGCAGAAGATATGACTTCTTGGCTGGATAGAAGCGAGTCAGGAATTAACAAAATGCAGTCATTTTTATATGCACTTGAAAAAGCTGATCAATCCAAAGTAAAAGACATTGTAACGAATCTTGGCAATATTCATGCTGTTTTGAAAAAGATTCATGTTGCAGAAATGAAAAAATTTGAAAAATCACCTGATTTTAATGAAGTAGAATGGAACCAATACAAAAAAGAATTACAACAAATGAATGATTTATCAGGTTTATTGGCTTCAATACGAGTGTTAAAAATTGGGACAGAGCATAAGAGAGACAGCATAATAGAGAGTACTCCTTCCCACAAAGTAAGGGATAGTTATGTTCGTCGTGGACTACGTATTGGATTGAATAATGCTGCTGATGCGGAATGGTACCTATCTGTTTCAACAGCCAGCAAGGTGGTTATCAGAAATGAAAGTGCTCCTATTCAGAGATATGACAAGGTCGAAGGAGATATTGTAACAACTTATAATAACTATACTTCTCACTTTGAGAATGGAATTGTTGGTTCGCTTGACTCTCAGTTCCAGGTAGAACTAGAGCAAATTGCTCAGGAACAACGGAAAGCTGAAGAAGACTTCTATTTATCTGTAGCAAAAAATGGTATGAAAGCTGTTATAGAATTTGTTGGGGGTCCAGTAGCATCAGGTACGTTTAGTATACTGACTAATTCAATAAAACCTGATGTTGGAGAAGGTGTAGAAAATACACAGAATATTTTAGAAGAGATGACATCGGGACGTATAAAAACAATTGTTAAAAATACAGGGAATGTACTTTCTCCTATTGCTGATAGTTTACAGGAGTTTATAAAATTGGATGAACAAGTTGAAGGTGTTAAAGCGAAAAAAGATAAATTAGAAAAGAAAATATATAATCTTCTTGTTGGTCAGGGAGGATGGGCTTTATATAGTAGAGATAGTAAAAACCTAAGGGGATCAAAACCAATTACAGAGAGTTCAGATATCTATACGGATTATGGGGCTTATAAACGAATAGAGGAGCTGAATCAAAAAGGGATAATGGGATTTGTAGAAGATCAGCAGTCAAAACGTCCCGAAGATGTATCTGTTGCGGAGGTTAAAGAGAAGATAAATGAAGCATTTCATGATGATCCTCGTATGAGAGATTTTCTTTTAGGAGAACATTCTGATGAAGATAGTTTCAATGCGGAAAACGCATCTCCAGAAGAACGTGTCTTTCATACAATGACAGGAGCAATAGGTGAATTATTTAATGATAAACCATTAACCGTACAGAATATGACTCCAGAACAAATTTCCCAAATACAGGCTGTATTAATAGATTCTGTAGGTGGAGGTGCTATCACAAATTTTGATAAATATTTTAGCGAAAAGTATGGTTCTTAGGAGGAGAAATGAAAAGAAAATTAATTTTATGTGGTTCCTTGCTTCTAGCTATTGCAGTAGCTGTTTTTGGCTTACTTACCTTTCTAGATCACCAAAAACAAGAAAAAGCTAAGCAGGAACGTGAAAAATATGAGAATTATTTTTATTATACCGGACAATGGGAAATTGATTCCTATCAATTTTTAGAGGATGGTCGAGGAGTTGTTGTCCATTGGAAGTCTTTAACTCCTGAGGAAGATAAGTTATTTGCAAAGTACTACCCACATTCAAGTGAGAACCTTTTAAATGCCCATGGTGCATCGAATCAGAGATATATTGTTAGAGAATTTCTAAAAAAATTAAAGGATATACCTGACTATCAGTGGCCAAAAGATGAATCAGAGGGATATTATAAACTTTCGATTAATACAATTCAAAATAAGCATATAAAAAAGGAGGAAGTAGATCTTTATCGGCTTGTAAGACATTACAATAGAAATTATTTTCCAGCAGAGACTGGAGATATCCAGGAAATTAATGGGAAAGATTATCTCCCAATAAAGATCTATATAACTACTGATAACAAACGTGTTAGTAAAAATTTATGGCTCAATCTTGAAACGAAGAAAATCGAATGGGAGGATTCAAAAGAACTGAGAGGAATAGAAACTCCTTTAGTTGATTTAGGAAAATTAAAAGTTATTCTTGAAAATCGTGGCCCAGTAGGAATCACTACTATATATGATAATATGAAGCAGAATCAAATAACTTTCTTTCCTAATAATTTAAAGGGAAGTGTTCTAGAAAAATCTGATCCAAAAGCCTATCAATTACTTCGTAAAAAAGATTCTCAATTATATATTTTGCTTGATGCTAAATTAACTAATAATGTTGTCTTCGGCAATGTCCAAGAGTTTATCAACTTGTACCAACTATTTGTCCCAGCGAACACCAATCTCTATGAAGGAATGACAATTCCGGCAGAATTGAGTAAGGATGGACAGGTTCATCAAGTGAATACTAAAGAAGAGTTTGAAGCTTATTTTGATGTAGAAAAAGGTATCGCCTTAAATAAAGGACGCCTAGTATTGGTTGAACAAGATAACAAGGGGGGATAAAATGGATAAGAATCTAAAGAATATTAATCCTGATAATTTAAACAGGGTGAATGGTGCTTTTCGGGATTTGAGCTCTGAATTAGAAAATAATGCTTCTGATTACATTGAGTCTAGTGCCACAGAACAAATTCAAAATGCAACAGATAGTTTAAAAAAATTATCTTCTGAAATGAAGGAGACAATTGGATCTTTGGATGAATTCTTGTGTAATGTTGGTGAATCTTTCAGAGTAGCAGATGACTCTATGGCTAATTCAATTGGTCAGACTATGTATACGAAAGCGCCGGAGACTGGATTGCAACGTCAAGAACGGTATATACAAGGAGGAAAAACGACCTCTGATCAGCATTTTCGTCGAAAAATGGTGGAGAATACCAATTCACAATTCAACGATTTCCCTGCATAGCGCATTCTTTTAATGAAAGCAACGAGCTAAACTCTTAAATGAGCTAGTTGAAAATGAAGAGAAGCAAAAGAGATTTTAGAGAGAACCACGGTTCTCTCTTTTTCATTCCCTCAACTCTCTCCACTTAGTGACGAACTTGCTCTTCAAACTAATTTTCGGTATGATAGTAGAAACTGTTTTTTAATCCAACTCAATTATAAAAGAAGGAAAATGATCCATGAAAAAGATGCTAGTATTGCTGGCGAGTGTGCTTGTTTTAACAGCTTGTGCTCAGACGAAAAAAGAGGCCAAGGAGGCACCCGCAAGCAAAACGGAGCAAACTACAAAGGCTTCCTCGTCTACTAAAGAGGAAAAGGGCTTGAAATTTGTAGTAGCACCTCAGTATGAAGGAAAAACATCTGACTTGATCGAACTGGGTAAGAAGTTGGTTAAGGAGCATCCAGAGTCTGGTAAGCAAGGTGAGATCACTTTGTATTATACAGGGAGTACCTATACTTTGAACCAACAAGAATATGCAGTATTTATGTTGGTCAACAAAACGACAACGAATATTGATCATGATGCAGAATTTAAGCTCAATTGGAGTTATGATGGACAATCGATATATCAAAATCAGTTAGTTGAGTATAGTATTTCTGAAAATGGCAAATTACCAACGCAATCTGCGACTCTCTTATTGCTTCCTTTGACGAGTGAACAAAGCTCGATCGTGGAGAAGATATCGGATGAAACGAAGATGAGTCTTAGTATGTCAGATCTGATGATGAAGTAGGTGATGGGTATGCCCGATATCAGAATACTTCTAGTCATTGCTGTTGCTGTTATTGGATTTCCTTTGTTTGAAGTACTCTTTTTTGGATATTTTTATAGAAGAGAAGTTAGGATTAAGACCCTCTCGTCAAAGAGCGTTGAGGGAGTGGTAATTGGCTATAAGAGGACACAGATAGTAGCGGCTCCAATTGTCGAATATAGAGTGGATGGTCAGACCTATCGTAATAGCCTGAAATATTATTGGGTGGTGCGGGCGACACTTCCTTGGAAAATGAATCAATCAGCTAGCGATATCGATTTGATGGCACAAAGGATAACCATCTACACCAATTCTACAGAATCAAAGGGTAATCTTTTTCAAGATGCTTTTCCACTGGGATCGACCATGACGGTCTGGTATAATCCAGCCTGTCCAAAAGAATCATACGTTGAACGCTATAGTGGACTAGACAAATCTTATAAGCGGGAAATGTGGATTGGTATCTGGATGTTGATATTATTGCCTATTTTGGCAGTTGTGGCCATTATCATGGGAATGAAGTATAAATGATGGATTTCCGGCAAGATAGTAGGAAATATTTTTTGAGTGATTCTTGTATTTTGGATGGACTAAGCAATTATTAGTTTTATTAAGTATTCAAGAGGTCATGAAGTTAATACTGGTAAAGAAAGAGGTTGGTATGAGAAAGAAGAAAGTTTTAGTGATGGGGACCGGTTTACTTCTTCTTATTGTTATAGTAGCAATTGGATTTTTGTATTTCGGTGGGAGTTCGAAAACTAAAACTTATAACACGTTTCAATCAATAACATCCAACGATATTAAAGTATTTGGTGACAAAAATCAATTTGTAGCAATGACAGGCGGATGGGCTCCAGGGAAACGCTATACGATTAGTCAAGAAGGTCACATTCTTTATAAAGTAGGTGGAGAATATATTCCAGAGCATGCACAACAAAAAGGAGAGTATTTTAATCTAGTCATTTTTGATTTAGAAAAAGCGGGGTATCCTTCCGAAAAAATAGATCTTTATAAAGCTGTATCATCTTATGATTCTTCTTATTTTCCGATCAGTTCAGATTATATTTCACATTATCAAGGAACAGATTATTTACTATTAATGGTTCGGCCTAAAGGAGAAACTGGGTCAGATAAAGATAAGAAAGTATTTCTAAATTTAGAAACACATAAAATAAGTGATATTCCTGAAGAATATAAAAAAATAAACTCAATGGATAATCTAGAGGACACTTCTACTCTTCCTTTATCCAGTGATGTTAACGCGACTACATTAGCGGATATAGCTAAAAATAACGGGTATCTTTTATTAAATCACTTGAAAAAAGATGGATCAGATAAGGAAACATCGAAAAAAGGATATGATATTAATTTAATAAAAGATCATCCACAGATAAAAGAAATGATCAGTAAAGGTGGAACGGTCTATCCTCGTCAAAGTATGGTGTCATCGGAAGAATGGTTTAATCAGATGTTGCATTGGTTAGCTCCTGTGGGAGAAAAGAGCTTGACTGTTTATCCCGTAGATAAACCCTATGCTGATGATGCACAACCTTTAACAGACTACCCAATTAAAAGTTATCAGGATTATATTACTTGGAAAGAAAATCAAAAGAAGGAGTGACCGATGTCTAAAGAGATTTATTTACAGCTGAAAAAAGAATTTCGGATGCGTTTTGCTTTTAATCTGGGGATTGCAGGGATCGGTCTTGTGTTATTGATCGTTATGATCTTCAATAAATCGCGTTATATTCCCTACTTACTTGTGGTTATGGGGATGATTTCCTTAATGAACCAAGTCTTGGTCATGCCGACCAAGGCTAAGAAAGATGCCTGTGAGAAAGAGCATCCGGAGTGGAAGGAGGTGTCGGTCAAAGGCGTCAAGGTTGACTCTCAGGAACAGTCAAAACGCTATGGGGTGAGTCTGATCGCTTTGATCGTGGTCATCGGTTCTTTCTTTGCCATGTACCGCCCGACCCTCCAAGCGCAAAAGGAGCAAGTGGAAAAAGTGGAAATCCAGCAGAAATTGCAGCTAGCTGTGGAGAATATCCAAAAGCAAGAACAAAGCTCAAGAGAAGCGGTCCAGTCTCAGATGAAGGACCTGCTGCGGACACCGAGCTCCAGTTCAGAGATAGAAGCAACCAGTGGAGAGTGATCAGGATTGCCTGCTGTTGATCAATCATCGAGAAATCACCGATCTAGCGGTGATTTTTTCGTCTTCACTTCTCCCTCGAATTAATCCTTAAATTGTGATAAAATAAGGGTTACGAATGTTTTTGACTGGTCTGTTTTTGCTTAGAATCAGGCCAGTTAAAAGCGAGCAAAAGAATCAAGATCAAGGGAGAAACAATGTCCAACACCTTTGAAATTTTAATGGATCAGCTGGATATGCCGCTGGAGATGCGATCTTCCAGTGCCTTTTTGCATGCGGAGATTCAAGAAGTTGTGGTGCACAAGATCAGTCGGGTCTGGGAGTTCCGCTTTGCCTTTGCGGAAGTCTTGCCGATTGCTTTGTTTAAGGAATTGCGCCGGCGCTTGAAGGACGAATTTTCAAAGACAGGAAACCAGGCGACTTTTACCATTCAAGTGGCCAATCAGAATTTTTCTGCGGATTTATTGCAGGCCTACTACCGGGAGGTCTTTGAGGATGGTCCTTGCGCGAGTCAAGGCTTTAAGGGGCTGTACCAAGACTTGCAGGTGCGCGCGGAAGGGCAGGAATTGATCATCTCAGGGCCTTCTTCGGTCGATACAGAGCATTTCCGTAAGAACCATTTGCCTAATCTTGCCAAGCAGTTGGAGGCCTTTGGTTTTCCGCATTTCACCTGTCGGGTGGAGTCTGATGATGTGCTGACAGAGCAAGAAGTGGCGCGCTTTGAGCAGGAAAATGAAAAGATCTTCCAAGCGGCCAATGAAGAGACCTTGAGGGCTATGGAATCCTTGGCCCAGATGGCTCCGCCACCAGCGGTTGAAGAAAAGCCAGCCTTTGATTTCAAGGCTAAGAAAGTTGCGGCTAAACCCAAGCTAGACAAGGCCGAGATCACTCCGATGATCGAGATCACAACAGAAGAGAACCGAATTGTCTTTGAGGGTGTGGTCTTTGACGTGGAGCACAAGGTGACACGGACCGGTCGGGTCTTGATCAGCTTTAAGATGACCGACTATACCTCGAGTTTTTCCCTTCAGAAATGGGTCAAAAATGAGGAAGAAGCCCAGAAGTTTGACATGATCAAGAAGAACAGCTGGCTACGGGTGCGGGGAAACATCGAAATGAACAATTTCACGCGCGACTTGACCATGAATGTCCAAGACATCCAGGAAGTCGTCCATTATGCCCGCAAGGACCTGATGCCAGAAGGGGAGCGCCGGGTGGAATTCCACGCCCATACCAATATGTCAACTATGGATGCCCTGCCGGAAGTCGAAGAGCTGGTTGCCAAGGCAGCTGAGTGGGGCCACAAGGCGGTGGCCATCACCGACCATGGCAATGTGCAGAGCTTCCCACATGGCTTTAAAGCAGCCAAGAAGGCTGGGATCCAGCTGATCTATGGGATGGAAGCCAATATTGTAGAGGATAAGGTGCCGATCACCTATAATGAGGTGGATCTAGACCTCAATGAAGCGACCTATGTGGTCTTTGACGTGGAAACGACGGGACTTTCAGCCATTTACAATGACTTAATCCAGGTCGCTGCTTCTAAGATGTACAAGGGCAATGTCATTGAGGAGTTTGACGAGTTTATCGATCCGGGCCATCCTCTGTCGGCCTTTACGAGCCAATTGACAGGCATTACCAATGAGCACGTCCGTGGAGCCAAGCCCTTGGTGCAGGTCTTGAAGGAATTTCAGGCCTTCTGTGAGGGAACGGTGCTCGTTGCCCACAATGCTACCTTTGACGTGGGCTTCATGAATGCCAACTATGAGCGTCATGGTCTTCCGAAGATCACCCAGCCAGTCATCGATACGCTGGAATTTGCCCGCAACCTCTATCCAGATTTTAAACGGCATGGCTTGGGGCCATTGACCAAGAGGTTTGGAGTGGGCCTAGAACACCACCATATGGCCAACTACGATGCGGAAGCGACGGGGCGCCTGCTCTTTATCTTCATCAAAGATGTCGCTGAAAAGCATGGGGTGACCAATCTCAAGGATCTGAATATCGATTTGATCGATGAGAATTCTTATAAGAAGGCGCGGGTCAAGCATGCGACTGTCTATGTCAAGAATCAGACCGGCCTTAAGAATATGTTTAAACTGGTCTCGCTTTCTGGGACCAAGTATTTCGAAGGAGTCCCACGGATTCCCAAGACCGTGCTGGATGCCCACCGCGAGGGCTTGATCCTTGGATCGGCCTGCTCAGAAGGGGAAGTCTTTGATGCGGTCATGTCCCAAGGTGTGGATGCGGCAGTCGAAGTGGCCAAGTACTACGACTTTATCGAGGTTATGCCACCGGCTATCTACGCGCCTCTCATTGCTAAGGAGCAGGTCAAGGACATGGAGGAGCTCCAGACCATTATCAAGAGCTTGATCGAGGTGGGAGATCGCCTAGGTAAGCCCGTTCTTGCCACAGGGAATGTCCACTATCTGGAACCGGAAGATGAGATCTATCGGGAGATCATTGTCCGCAGTCTCGGTCAAGGGGCCATGATCAACCGGACCATTGGGCATGGAGAAGATGCCCAGCCAGCGCCACTTCCTAAAGCGCATTTCAGAACTACCAATGAAATGCTAGATGAATTTGCCTTTTTGGGAGAAGACTTGGCGCGCAAGATTGTCATTGAAAATACCAATGCGCTCGCAGAGACCTTTGAGCCGGTCGAAGTAGTAAAGGGCGACCTCTATACGCCATTTATCGACAAGGCCGAAGAAACGGTTGCGGAATTAACCTATCAGCGGGCCTTTGAGATCTATGGTAATCCACTCCCTGATATTGTCGATCTGCGGATTGAAAAGGAATTGACCTCTATTTTGGGGAATGGCTTTGCCGTGATTTATCTGGCATCGCAAATGCTGGTGCACCGTTCCAATGAGCGGGGCTACCTGGTTGGATCGCGTGGATCCGTTGGATCCAGCTTTGTCGCGACCATGATCGGGATCACTGAGGTCAATCCGCTCTCGCCTCACTATGTCTGCAGCCAGTGCCAGTACAGTGAGTTCATTACAGATGGTTCTTATGGATCTGGTTTTGATATGCCGGACAAGGATTGTCCAAACTGTGGCCACAAGCTCAGCAAAAATGGACAGGATATTCCCTTTGAAACCTTCCTTGGTTTCGATGGGGACAAGGTACCCGATATCGATTTGAACTTCTCTGGGGAAGACCAGCCGAGTGCCCACTTGGATGTTCGCGATATCTTTGGGGAAGAATATGCTTTCCGAGCAGGAACAGTAGGTACGGTCGCAGCTAAGACTGCCTACGGTTTTGTCAAGGGCTATGAGCGGGATTTTGGCAAGTACTACCGAGATGCCGAGGTCGAACGCTTAGCCCTTGGTGCAGCTGGGGTCAAACGGACGACCGGTCAGCACCCGGGGGGAATCGTTGTTATTCCAAACTATATGGATGTCTATGACTTTACTCCGGTCCAGTATCCGGCAGATGATGTGACCGCTGAATGGCAGACCACTCACTTTAACTTCCACGATATCGATGAGAACGTCCTCAAGCTCGATGTCCTGGGACATGATGATCCGACCATGATTCGCAAGCTCCAAGACTTGTCGGGTATTGATCCGAATGATATTCCTATGGATGATCCAGGGGTCATGGCCCTCTTTTCTGGGACAGAAGTGCTAGGGGTGACAGCCGAGCAGATCGGAACGCCGACAGGAATGTTGGGGATTCCAGAGTTTGGGACCAACTTTGTTCGGGGCATGGTCGAAGAGACCCATCCGACGACCTTCGCAGAGTTACTTCAGCTCTCTGGTCTGTCTCACGGTACCGACGTGTGGTTGGGAAATGCCCAAGACTTGATCAAGGCGGGCATTGCCGACCTATCGACCGTTATCGGATGTCGGGACGACATCATGGTTTACCTCATGCACGCAGGGCTCGAGCCTAAGACGGCCTTTACCATCATGGAGCGCGTGCGGAAAGGCATGTGGCTCAAGATCTCAGAAGAAGAGCGCAATGGCTACATCCAAGCCATGAAGGAAAACAATGTTCCTGAGTGGTACATCGAGTCCTGTGGGAAGATCAAGTACATGTTCCCCAAAGCCCATGCGGCGGCCTATGTTATGATGGCCCTTCGTGTGGCCTACTTTAAGGTGCATCATCCTCTCTATTATTACTGTGCCTACTTCTCGATTCGGGCCAAAGCCTTTGACATCAAAACCATGGGGGCTGGCCTAGAAGCCGTGAAAGCTCGGATGAAGGAGATTGCTGAAAAACGCAAGAACAACGAAGCTTCCAATGTGGAGATCGACCTCTACACTACTCTTGAGATTGTCAATGAGATGTGGGAGCGGGGCTTCAAGTTTGGCAAGCTAGACCTCTATCGCAGTCAGGCGACAGAATTCTTGATAGATGGGGACACCCTCATTCCGCCATTTGTCGCGATGGATGGTCTGGGAGAGAACGTTGCCAAGCAGATCGTGCGGGCGCGTGAAGAAGGAGAATTCCTTTCTAAGACCGAGCTCCGCAAGCGCGGCGGTGTCTCGTCCACCCTGGTTGAAAAGATGGATGAGATGGGCATTCTTGGCAATATGCCAGAGGATAACCAGCTCAGTCTCTTTGATGATTTGTTTTGATGGAGGGAATCTATTCACAAAAGTTGATCAAGTTTCATCTAATGAAAAATGAATACTAATTAGAAGGCTGTTGTATATCCAATGGATTTACAATAACCTTCTTTTTTGTTAAAATAGTCTATAGAAAGAAGGTGAGAATATGTCAAAGACGAGCATGAGTATCCGTTTGGATAGTGAGGTCAAGGAGCAGGCCCAACTAGTGTTCAATCATTTAGGAATGGATATGACAACGGCTATCAACATTTTCCTCCGTCAGGCTATTCAATATCAGGGCTTACCTTTTGATGTTCGATTAGACGATCATGGGAAGTTGCTCCAAGTTGTAACGGATGTAGAGCAAAATCGGAATATGAGTCAACCCTTTGAATCAGTCTCAGACTTGATGGAGGACCTGCGTGCTTAAGATTCGTTATCATAAACAGTTTAAAAAAGATTTTAAGTTGGCAATGAAGCGTGGTTTGAAGGCAGACTTGTTAGAAGAAGTTTTGAATTTTCTGATACAAGAAAAAGAACTTCCTGTCAGATATCGTGATCATCAATTGACTGATTCCAAGCATTTCCAAGGTGTTCGGGAGTGTCATATCCAGCCGGATTGGCTTTTGGTTTACAAAGTAGATAAGGACGAATTGATTTTAAACTTGCTGAGGACAGGAAGTCACAGTGATTTGTTTTGATGGATTCAACGATCCTCGCTAAGTTTGAGGTTGGCTAATGATAGAAAAGAAAAAAAGAGCAATACCCTGGAAGTCAGGGAAAGTCATTTCCATTCGCCTACGAAACGGCGTCTATGTCTTAGCACAAATGGTGCGAGAGCCCTATCTGGTGTTTTTTAACCATTTCAAGCAGGAAAATAGCTGGAAGGGAGTGACCTTGAAAGAGGAGAAAATTCTCTTTTGTAAAGCAGTCACTCGTCAGTTTCTACGCTCTAGTCCTATAACGATTGTCAAAGATCTTGACCCTCTCTTAGATTATCGGTTACCCAAAGAATGGATTTATAGCCATTTGGGTGGGCATTCGATTACGGTTTCGGTGAAGGGACGGGAGCGCCAAGTAGCTGGTTTTGGCCAACGGCTTTCCTTGGTTCAGGCGGACAAGGATAGTGGCCTACCAGAGGATAATCCTCTAATGGGCCTCTTCCAAGCCTATATCCTACCAGACATCCAAGAACAGGATTGGGAACGGGTAGGGCAGGCTGAGCTCATGTCTCTCGAAGCCTTTCCGACGCTCAATGAACGTCTCTATCTCTACTTTCTTTTTGGGAAAAATGTGAATCCAGAGCTAGATATTTCTTTGGGAAAGCCCTTGCCCGATGAGTATGAAACCTATCTCGATATTCTTAGTAACAGCCCAGAAGCCCGACGTCTCTATCTGGGTGAGGAGGATGACTAAGAAAGGAATGGAACATGACGGTTGACATTTTTGCGGAAGACAAACCAGCTGAAAAAGTCTTTGTCTATAAGTTAGAAGTAGCAGACCATGTGCTGCTCCTTTCCACTGCCATGCTCTCAGGAGCGATTGCTCTAGCCAGCTTATGTTCAGCCTTGAAAGATTGACTGACAGCCTCTATTTTCTTTTTGAAAATAGAGGTTTTTCAGTCCGTTCAGACCGGATAAGTGTTTTCTTTGGCCCTGGAATGTGTTACAATTTTTAGTGACAAGTGTTTGTAAACAGGAAACAGAAAAACAATGGATGTTCTTCCAAAAAAATGAAACAGAGGAGAAGCGCGTGGCAAGATATTTAGTAGGTCCTTACAACAATAGTTGGAACTTTATGGATGCACTTGAAAAAGCGCAGGATGGGGATACCATCGAGTTTGAAAATGGGTATGTCTTTCAATGGCCGACAAATAAAGTGATCGAGATCGACAAAAACCTTCATTTCGTGGGGCATGTGGTCCCAAATCCAAATGGTAATGGGCGCATGTTTAACAACATCATTGAGGCTTCCTTCCGATTTGTAGAAGGAGTTCAGGTGACGTTTGAAGACTTGTGGTTTAAAGTTGGTGGAAATTATACTACTTTGATCTTATGGAATGGCTCAGACATCACCTGTAAACAGGTCTATTTTGAAGCAACCACTCCAACAAATAATGAATTTTTTATCTATATGGATACGAATTCGAAAATGACTTTGGAAGGAGTCGGAATGAAGGTTCCGGAAAAACACCAAAGTGCCATCGGTATGTCCGCTTCGGAATTGTCCATTCGCAATTCAACGATTTTTTCTAAGATAGAACTATCAGAAGGTTCCAAGTTGACCTTAGAAAATGTCCAAATTGAAAAATTTGGGAATAATACGATCCATGCCAAGGACTCAGAAGTGATCGCAAAAAATTCAACGATTACAGGCGGGGATCTGGAAAATGATTTTCCACCAGTTTGGTTGAGGAATGTCATTTGGGAGTCTGAAAACTGTAAAATTGAACTACCTACGGGGACTGGGGTCTGTCTTGACAATAATGTTCAATTCAATTCGGATTCGGATCGTATGACCTCCATCAATTCATACAATAGTATGGTCCGAGCTCACCAGGCTACATTTTCAGAATGTTTATGCGTCTATGAAGCATCATTTGCTTCTTTGACTGGAGAAACGACTTTCTTGAATGAGAATACCCAAACCATTTCATTTGGAGTTTTTGATGAGAGTGTGCTGATGGCTGAGCATATGATTTGTCATAAGATTGCGGATCCCAATATACGGCTTCAAGGTGGAGCCTTTGCGAAGGTGGGCACCATAACCTATAGGCAGGGCGATGCGCGTGATCTGACCAAGGAAATCGAGGATGGTTGTGACTATCTCATTGGCAGAGAAGTGGCCAAGGGCAATGCGCAAGTCGTTCCTACGGGACAGGCAATGGATGCAACGGTGGCATCAACCCCTACAACGGACTCTGGACCAGAGAAGAAACAAGATGCTCTTCAGGAACTAAATAGCCTGATCGGTCTTGAAAAAGTTAAACATGAGATCAAGAAAATGATCAACATGGTGGAATTTAACAAGAAACGAATCGCCAGTGGTAAGGCTCCTGAAAAGCAAACCTTACACGCGGCCTTTATGGGAAACCCTGGTACAGGGAAGACCACGGTGGCCCGTCTGTTGGGACAAGTGCTCTTTGATGCAGGTGTCCTCTCAGGGGAGGAATTCCGTTTCGTGGAAGCAACGGAGTCCGATCTGATCTCTTCGAATATTGGAGGAACAGCTGAACAGACCCAGGCCCTGCTTGAAAAAGCGCGTGGGGGCATCCTCTTTATTGATGAAGCCTATAGCTTGGATAAAAAGGACAGCGGCGCAGATTTTGGGATCGAGGCGATCAATACCATCCTCAAATTTATGGAGGATAATCGCGATGACATCATGATCATCTTTGCCGGTTATACCAAGGAAATGGAGGAGTTCTTAAAGACCAATCCAGGACTTCGTTCTCGGGTGCCAAATAATTTCATCTTTGAAGATTTCACGGGAGATGAGATTGTCCAACTGGGCGAAATGATCTTAAGCAAAGGGGACTACAAGCTCGAAGACCGGGATTACTATGCGCGTCATGTCAAACGGGCCTATGATGGCTCGCTAGATAAGAGCAATGGTCGCTGGATCCGTAACCTGGATGAGCAATTGACCAAGACCATGGCAGATCGGGTAGTGGCCCAAGGTTCTGATGATATTGAGACCATCCTCAATAGCGATATCGATGCTGTCCTTAACCAAGGTAAGTACCAGGCAGGAGCCGATAAGGAAGAAGATGGAATGGCTGCCCTCAACCGTCTGGTTGGAATTGCCAAGGTGAAAGAGCAAGTCGAACAGTTCGTAGCCATGGCTGAGTTCAACCAAAAACGGGCCGAACAAGGTGGCATTGTCGAAGATACGACCTTGCACTCTCTCTTTCTTGGAAATCCTGGTACAGGGAAGACGACCGTGGCCCGCATTTTGGGCAATATCCTCTTCCAAAAAGGGGTGATCAAGCAGAAGAAATTCATCGAAGTTTCGCGGAGCAATCTAGTTGGAGGCTACCAAGGTCAAACGGCCTTGAAGACGCGCGAAGTCCTAGAAAGTGCACTAGGTGGCGTCCTCTTTATCGATGAGGCCTATACGCTCTTTACCGGTTCAACAGATGATTTCGGGAAGGAAGCCTTGGACGAAGTCCTTAAATTTATGGAGGACCACCGTCGCGATATCGTTATTATCTTTGCTGGCTATACCAGAGAGATGCATGACTTCTTGCAGGTCAATTCAGGTTTGCAAAGTCGGATCCCGACTACATTTGACTTTGAAGACTATAGTCCAGATGAGATTGTCGAGATCGGTCTGTTGGGATTGCGCAAGCAAGGCTACCAAGTCAATGAAGCTCTTTATGGAGAAATCGTCAGAGAAAATTATATGCGTGCCAATGATCATAGTAATGGTCGCTGGGTCCGCAATCTCAATGAAAAACTCTTGCGCCAAGTATCGACGCGAGTAACCCGTGAAGGTAGTACGGATTACAATTCGATTTTGGATCAAGATTTAGAAGCCTTGAGGGAGAATGGCAATTCTGGGCATCCCCATACAGTGGATGATCAAGGCTATGTTCTTCCTTAAGCTAAAAGGAACAAGAAACAGGATTCTGCAGGAGCGGAATCCTTTTTGCATGGACTTGTGGTATACTAGGAAGAGATCATTCACTTATGAAGGAGAAAATAATGGTTTTACCAAATTTTAAAGAAAACTTAGAAAAATACGCAAAATTGTTGGTGGCGAACGGCATCAACGTGCAACCTGGCCATACCTTGGTCTTGAACATCGATGTGGAACAAAGGGAGTTGGCCCACTTGATCGTGAAGGAAGCCTATGCCTTGGGTGCGCACGAAGTCATTGTCCAATGGGCAGATGATTTTACTACCCGGGGAAAATTCCTCCATGCACCGATGGATCGCTTGGACAACGTGCCTGACTACAAGATTGCAGAGATGAACTACCTCTTGGAACACAAGGCCAGTCGTTTGGGTGTGCGCTCGTCTGATCCAGGTGCCTTGAACGGTGTCGATGCAGAGAAACTTTCTGCTTCTGCCAAGGCTTTGGGCATGGCCATGAAACCAATGCGCATCGCCACTCAATCCAACAAGGTCAGCTGGACAGTTGCTGCAGCAGCAGGCTTAGAGTGGGCGAAAAAGGTCTTCCCAAATGCTACGAGCGACGAAGAAGCAGTGGATCTCCTGTGGGATCAAATCTTCAAGACTTGCCGGGTCTATGAGGAAGATCCAGTCAAGGCTTGGGAAGAGCATGCTGCTATTTTGAAGAGCAAGGCAGATACACTTAATAAAGAACAATTCTCAGCCCTTCACTACACAGCACCAGGCACCGATTTGACTCTTGGCTTGCCGAAAAACCACGTCTGGGAATCTGCCGGAGCTATCAATGCCCAAGGCGAAGGTTTCTTGCCAAATATGCCGACAGAAGAGGTCTTCACAGCTCCTGACTTCCGTCGTGCAGAAGGTTATGTCACCTCTACAAAACCGCTTAGCTACAATGGGAACATCATTGAAGGCATCAAAGTGACCTTTGAAAATGGAGAAATTGTGGATATCACAGCTGAAAAGGGCGATCAAGTCATGAAAGATTTGGTCTTCAAAAACAAGGGAGCGCGTGCCTTGGGGGAATGTGCCCTCGTACCAGACCCAAGCCCAATTTCCCAATCAGGCATTACCTTCTTTAACACCCTCTTTGATGAAAATGCCTCTAACCACTTGGCCATCGGGGCAGCCTATGCAACCAGCGTAGAAGGGGGCGCAGAATTCACAGAAGAAGAACTCGAAGCAGCCGGCCTCAACCGCTCAGACGTTCACGTCGACTTCATGATCGGCTCAAGCCAAATGGATATCGACGGCATCCGAGAAGACGGCACCCGCGTCCCAGTCTTCCGCAACGGAGATTGGGCAATATAGGGAGCAGGACAGAAATCGGTAGACGTAGTCTCGATTTCGTAGTCCTGCCCCCGCACAGTTGATTAGGAAGTACGAGTACCGTAGGTAGGAGTAATTCCAATCAACCACTGCGCCAAGAGACAGAAATCGGTAGACGCAGTCTCGATTTCGTAGTCCTGCCCCCGCACAGTTGATTAGGAAGTACGAGTACCGCAGGTAGGAGTAATTCCAATCAACCACTGCGCCAAGAGACAGAAATCAGTAACTCGAAGAGTTTGATTTCGTAGTTTTGCCCCCACACAGTTGATTAGACTGGACGAAGAACCGAAAGGTTCAAGTACCGTCAATCAACCACTGTGCCGAGAAATAATAGAGTAAAAAGTATCCAACTGCTAAGAAGTTGGATACTTTTTTTGTCAAAACTTGATCATCAAAGTAAAATCAGGTATGATGGAAGGTATGTTCTTTCGTGAATAAGTAAGATAATTTTGACTGTATAAGAATAAAATAGTATAGAAAGTAAGATCAATCTATGTTTAAACCCGCAAAAATCGAGTATTTACCGAAAATGAATTTTCGCTATCGTTTGTTAAAAGTAGAGAATGAATGGTATTTAATGGAAGTCGATCGGCCAATTATAACAAGTTATTTTCTTCCATGGTTTACCTATTTTGTCCCTCATAAAGCTTATCAGCTGACCGAAGATGAAGTACAAACAATAGCTCCAAAAGTGCTTGAAAGAGATAAGAACATACTTTCAAGTCAGACTAAAGCAGGGATTTCAGCTCTTGGTGCTGGTTCCTTAGCAGTTTTACTAGGCAGAGCTTTTCCAATAGAGGATTATTTATATTTTAGCTCCCATCTACTTAATCTAGTGCTAATGATCCTTGTTCTATGTATTGTTATTGGACTTCGTATTTGGCTGAGTACTAGGAAAATAGAGACGGTAATGATAGCTTCTCAAAAAGCTAATAGAATCTATTGTCGCCCCGTAAAATTTAGGATAGTACTAAGAAATCTTTTATTGTTGATAGTTCCTTTGTTTTTGTCAAGTGCAATGATTTACTCAGTTTTGAGTAAAATTAAACCAAATTTAATTGTTCATATGGTCCTATTTATTACTTCATTTATGTATTTAGCATCAGCTATTTTAGGCTTATATGCTCCAGGCGATGATTTCAAAGCAAAAATTAAAAAATAAGAAAAACAATATTCAGAGTAGACTCGTTTTTCTTCTGAAGTATGAAGCGATCAAGAAAGGTTAATCTATGTTTCAACCAGCAAAAATCGAACGCTTACCGAAAATGAACTTTCGCTACCATTTGTTAAAAGTCGATGGAGAGTGGTATTTGATGGAAGTTGATCGGCCGATTGTCATCACCTATTTTCTTCCGTGGTTTGTTTATTTTATCCCTCATAAGGCCTATCAGCTAACAGAGGATGAAGTAGAAACCTTAGCTCCGAAAGTGTTTGAAAGAGACAAGCATCATCAGAGTTTAGTGAATAATAATATCGGGAGGGCATCGGTTGGTCTAGGTGTAACCTCCATGCTATTAGCAAGGGTATTTCCAATAGAAAAATTCCTCAATTTTACTTCTCGCTTCGTCAATCTAACCTTGATGATGTTGATTTTAATTTTTGTAGTGGGACTTCGGATTTGGATGGGTAGAGGAGAAGGGATGCGTGAAATTGTGGCAGATAAAACACCTCGAAAAGTATATTGTTTCCCAAGTGAGATAAAGAAAATACTATTGATTCTGACTTTAACATTATTTGCTTTAGTAGTATCAATTGCAGTATGCTACGTGATTCTTTTAAACCTTAGCCCTAATTTTATTTTTCATATAGTTTTATTATGTATTTCATTTCTATTTTTATCAGCTGGGAATTTAATTTTTTATTCCCCAATCATCTCTTTCAAAGCCAAAATCAAGTAGATCCAGTGGAGTGAAACCCAGAAGCAAGAGTAGCCTCCATCTACTTTTGGACCTTAAAACAATTTTCTAGAAAGGAGCATGTCATGAAAAATGAAAAGAAAGTCGATATTGAGCAGGCGAACAAAGTCTATTTTAAAAGTTTAGCCAATACACGTGCTTCTGTGGCTATGATGATCAATTCGTGGACAGGCGTATTTCTGTTCGCATTTGAAATCCTTTGCTTTTATTCGTATGATGTATCGAAAGGTATAAAACCATTTAGTCATTGGTTTTTTGATATCCTCGTTGTCTATTGTCTTTACCATATTATTGCATTCTTCTTGCCGTTAATGGGGGCATTTATATATAGAAGACAAGTATTGTCAACGATTCTACTCTTATTCACCTATGCAGGAATGTTTTTATCGCTCCAAGTCATGGGCTTGCTCATCATTGTTTCTGCTCTGGCAAATAAGGAATTTGAAGTAGGTTTCCCGAAATATGGTTTCATCGTCATTCCTTTTCTTGTGATTTGTACCTTATTGGGCTTTATTTATCATTATTTTTGGCTTAAGAAGCAGTTAAAGATTGGCTTTTCGCCAACTAGAACCCTGGGAAATTATTTCGCAAAATCAAGTAGTTATAGTAGCAATGCCCTAACGATTATCTTCGTCTGCTTCATGATAGGAGCGACCCTTACTGGCTATTTTGGAGTGGTGCTAGGAGTATCCGTAAGCATATTATTCAGCTATGCCTTTACTCAGTTGCTGACAGAAGTGGGTTACCTCTTGTATTTGAAAACAAAAAGCAAGGAATACTGGGAAGATGAACCTGAGGATAATCCGACGCTGTGGAATTTACTATGGGATTGGTTGAAAGGCTTCAGTCTGAAAAAAGCTAAAATTCGGATTCCGTTAGAAATAGTATGCTATCTATTGATAATTATAGGACTTGATCATTTAGGATATAATGGCTCGAGTCTAGCACGACCAATTTTATTAGTGTGGATTGTCAGAATGCTTACCTTGGGGCTCGTCTTGGATTTCTTCATTAGCGTAGCACGTGCCATCATGCGCAAATTTTCAAAGAAAAGGCAAGGCAAAAAATAACAAAAAATACCTAACCGAGAGCTTCCTCAGTTAGGTATTTTTGACAGTTACGCTATTCTAAAATCAAGAGTCCTTCTTTGATTTCAAATGGGTTGTTTGGATTGATGCGGTCATAGAACATGATGCCATTGGTGTGGTCGATTTCATGTTGAACGACGATGGAGTTGTAGCCTTTGAGTTTGATGCGTTTCTTTTCACCTTCTTTTGTGAAATACTCCACGGTCACGCGGGCATGGCGAACCACATAGCCTGGGACGTTGCGGTCTACAGAGAGACAGCCTTCCCCATCTCCAAGAGCCGCGTCTTGCACAGAATGGGCGACAACCTTTGGATTGTACATGACTTCTTGAAGACTATAGGCTTCTTTTGGTGGGTTACCATCGGCATCTTCTGGATTGGGCACCAAAACAGCGATAATGCGTTTCGAGATGTCCAGCTGAGGGGCAGCGAGTCCCACTCCTCCACGGAGGCCAAGTTTTTCAGCCATAACAGGGTCTTGAGAATGGTGCAAGAATTGCATCATTTTTTCACCCAGGATAATTTCCTGGTCAGACAAAGGGAAGGTCACATCTTCCGCAACAGCTCGAAGTGTTGGATTTCCTTCGCGGATGATGTCATCCATATCAATCAAATGGGATGCTCTTGTAACTTTTTCAATTGCTTTCATTGTCTTACTCTCACTTTCTTTCTACCTTCCATGATAACACAAAAGAACGTGAAATTAAAGTTTTCTGTCAGTTGTTTCCGTGTGTTTGATGGACAAGTCGCCCATTCTTTTTTGGTCTAAAATCGTATAGACCCGCCCTTCTCTTTGGATCAACCCCTCGTCAATCATCTGCTTGATCACGCGGCTAAGGTGGCGGTAGCTGATCCCAAAACGCAGGGCCAGTTGATTCATCTTGGGCTTGAGGATCCCGTTTTCATCACCATGTTCCAAAAAATGTGTAGCGAGGCGCTCCTTGACCGAATAATGAAAGTTGGCAGGAGCCAAATAGTTGATCTGGTGCAATTTCTCAGCCAAGGTCTTGGCCGTAGAACGCAAAAAGGTCGGGTCCAGCAGGAGGCGGTCCTTGAAATGCCGAGCAGAGAGCTGGACGACTAGTGAGTCTTGGTCTGCAATGACCGATGTGATACAGACCCGATCGAGCAGGAGCTCAATCTCTCCTAACAGTCCAGGTTTTTCTTGGATTTCAAGGATGGTGTCGCTACCATTTTCAAGACTGTGGACGATCTTGAGCCGGCCTTTGAGAAAATAAGGAATGACATCTTGGTCAGAACCCTGGCGGCAGATATACTCTCCAGCCTGATAGAGAACGAGGTCCAGCTGACTAAGACAGTCACCTGGAAAGATCTGATCCAATTGGTAATCAGTGATGATCTCCATGAGTTTCGTAGATGGGGAAATTTTTTTCATCTCAATCTCCTAAAATAGGACAAATGTCCTGTTTTTCTCTTTCTAAATTGATTATACTAGGATTCTATTGAAAATACGAGTTTGAATCTTTTCTAAAAAAATTAGTAAAGTCAAATGTTACCAGTAAAGTGTAGGAAATAAAAAAATGAAAAAAACAATGGAAAGAATCAGTCTCTTGAGCTTGTCGCTCATGCTGATCTCATCATTTTCAATTACAGCCGGTTTGCCGGCTATGAAGGCCTATTTTAGCCAATTTGGATATTCAGCAGGCCAGGTGGAACTCTTGGTTCCCCTGCCGGCCTTTGCGGTTGTGGCCATGCTCTTTTTAAATAGCCTGATCGAGCGGTGGATGAGTGAGCGCCAGATGATTGTCGCAGGACTTTTGCTGTTTTCAACTAGCGGCCTTGTGCCTTTGGTTGTGCAGGACTATCCTCTCATCTTTCTGAGTCGTTTGGTCTTTGGCTTGGGGACAGGAATGATCAATGCCAAGGCTATTTCAATTATCAGTGAGCGCTACTCAGGCAATGACAAGACCCGGATGCTAGGCTATCGGGGATCTGCTGAAGTGGTGGGCTCTGCCATCTTGACTTTTATTGTTGGACAACTCTTGCCCCTAGGCTGGCCAGCGATCTTTGCTGTATATGGAGGTGGTTACTTGATTTTACTCCTCTATATCCTTTTTGTTCCCTATCCTAAGGGGAAAAAACAGGCTAGCTTGAAGGTGAAAAAGTCAGGATCCGCACGCCTTCGCTCCCCTCAATGGCGTTTTAGTCTCATGCTAGCCGTGATTGCTGGCATCATCATTTGTTTCAATTCTATCATTAGCCTGCGCGTGCCGGATATCATCGTTGACGCCCGTATGGGAACAGCGACAACAGCTGGAACCGTCTTGAGTCTGATGCAATTGACAGGGATTGTAGCAGGAGTGGGCTTTGCCAGTTTGACACATGTTTTCAAAAAGAACTTGCTCATGATCATGTGCTTTGGTTTCGGTCTAGCTTTAGCCTTGATTGGCTTGTCTGGACAGCTGTGGAGTCTGGTTCTAGGAACCCTCTTGGCAGGATTTACCTACAGTACGGGAGTCACCAGTATCTTCTATCACTTATCTGAAAAAATTCCGACCAATCTCCTGAATCTTGCGACCTCGCTTGTCTTGATTGGCTGCAATCTCGGATCAGCCCTCTCTTCTTTCTTTATTCAGTTGGTGACGCCACTAGCTCCCTCCAATCACCTGCTCTTTGTTTTGACTGGTGCTTTGATGGTTGGAACGGGAGTCTTTGCCTCGCAATTACTAGCACGAACGAAATGATGGAGAAATCATTTCGTTTTTTTTGATGTAATCTATTGCTTCCTCTTACTTGGTCGTGTTATCATAGAGGGAGTGTGAAAAAAAGTTTAGTTTAAAGGAAACAATGATGAAAAGAATCATGGAAAAAGTGAGTATTCTCGCGCTTTCATTTATTTTAACGACCTCGTTTTCAATTTCGAGTGCGCAACCGGCCATGTTTGCCTATTACAAGGGAATTCCTCACAGCTTAATTGAGCTCTTGGTTTCACTTCCTTCCGCTGGAATTATGGTCTCACTCATCTTTAATAAATGGATTGAGCGTCTGTTTTCAGAGCGCCAGATGATTGTGACAGGATTAGTCGCTTATGCTCTGTGTGGCTTTATTCCTTTGATTAGTCCAGCCTATCCGGTTGTGTTTTTGTCTCGGATTATTTTCGGGATGGCGGTCGGTTTACTTAATGTTTCTGCTATTGCCATTATCAGTGAGCGCTATAAAGGAAAAGAACGCGTCCAAACTCTTGGCATTCGTGGTTCTGCAGAAGTTGTTGGAACGGCGGTTTTGACCTTTGGGGTTAGTCTCTTGATTCGCTTTGGTTGGCAGGCGGCCTTTCTCGTTTATGGCATCAGTATTCCTATCTTATTTTTGTATCTCTTATTTGTACCTTATGGATCTAAGACAGAAGAGGTGGAGGAAAAACACCAGGATGCCAAGATGACAGGTGGTCAATGGCGGACGGCTTTGGGCTTAGCTGTTGTTGCGGCAGCTATTGTCTTGTCCAATGTGATGATCACCGTCCGGATTCCAAGTGTGGTGGAACAAGTCGGACAGGGCACTGCACAAACTGCCGGAATGATTCTCTCAGCCATGCAATTTGTTGGGATCTTGGCAGGTTTGGCCTTCTCGCCCTTGACCCATCTATTCCGGGACCGCCTATTATTGGTATCAGGCCTAGCCTTTGGTGTGACTCAACTATTGATTGGGATTTCTCCAAATCTCCTTATTCTTGCCCTTGTGACCATTGCATCTGGCTTCGCCTACAGTGTGGCTCTGACAACGGTTTACAATGTCTTATCGGATAAGATGCCAGCAGGGGTCTTGAACCAGGCAACGTCCATTGCGGTTTTGGGATGTAGTACAGGTTCGATCGCAACGACCTTTGTCCTTAGTCTATTAGGGACGATCTCATCTGCTCCAGTCTTCATTTTTGGATTTTCTGGTATCCTCATGATCCTAGTTTCCTTTTTTGGCCTTTGGATTGTACGAAAGAGCGGGAAGTAATCATGCGCCTCGATAAATTCTTAGTGGATTGTGGCGTGGGGAGCAGGACCGAGGTCAAGCAACTCCTCAAGCAAAAGAAAATCGCAGTAAATGGAAAAAAAGAGACAGCAGGAAAGCTACAGATTGATCCAGATAAGGATCGGGTGACCTTTATGGGGGAAGATCTGGTCTATGAAACCTTCGTGTATTATCTGCTCAATAAACCAGCTGGGGTCATCTCAGCGACCGAGGATGATCATCACCAAACTGTCTTGGATCTATTGGATGAGACAGCCCGTCACAAGGAAGTCTTTCCTGTCGGGCGCTTAGATATCGATACCCATGGCTTGCTGCTTTTGACCAATAATGGTAAGCTCGCCCATGCTATGCTTTCGCCGAAGAAGCATGTGTCGAAGATCTACCGTGCCCGGGTAGCTGGGATTATGGATGAGGCAGATGTAGCCCGTTTTGAAGAAGGCATTGCCCTCAAAGATTTTACGACTCTGCCTGCGAGGTTGCAGATTTTAGAGGTGAATAAGGCAAGCGCCAGCTCCTATGTCGAAATTGAAATCGCAGAAGGAAAATTCCATCAGGTCAAGCGTATGGTTGCTGCCTGTGGCAAAGAAGTCGTAGATTTAGAGCGGATTTCTATGGGACCTTTAACGCTAGATCCAACTCTTCAATTGGGAGAATGGCGAAGACTCCATCCTTCTGAATTGGCTTCCCTAGAGATATTTGGGCTTCCTTTATAAGTGAAAAAATAAGCAGTCTGATCTACATAGACTGCTATTTTTTATTTGTATCAAGAAAATGCACCTAAAATACAAAAAACATATATATTAGCTTGTCATATCAAAGTGAAACGATTATAATGAAAGAAGATGGGTTGTGTGAAAAATCACAATATGTAGTGATAATTTTTCGGCTCACATACCTAATCTAGTAAACGTAGAAAAAGGAGATAAATCGTTTATGAAAAAGTGGCTCTATTCTGTTGTGACAACAGTTGCCCTGTTTTTACTAGCGGCTTTAGGGTTTGCCAAACCAAATAGTCTCTCTAAAGTCCATGCGGACACGATCAATGATGTTGTGACATCTGTAAACATCTCGAAATCGACTGGTGGAGCGATTACAGATCCGCTTGGTGTTTGGGAAAGTTTTCAAGTTGAAGCAAACTTTGTCCTACCAAATGGACGTGTAAAGGCGGGGGATCAGACCGTTATCCAACTTGGAAATGATTTTAAGGTCTTTGAAACAGATACCATTGACCTGCTGGATCCAAGTGGTCAAAAGGTTGCGACAGCAACGGTAGATGATCAAAGAAAAGTCATTACGGTAACTTATACGGACTATCCTGAAAGAATGGCCAATGTGACAGGGAAACTGCGTTTCTTTGCGCGTGTAGACCACCAAGTTGTCAAAGGACAAAAGACGCTTGATTTTACTCTCACGATCGATAAGAAAGTGATTTCAGGTGGGAATATCGATTACAAAGGGGTTAATCCGGGTGAAAATCCTCCTACTCCAGAAGTCTTTAGCAAATGGGGTTGGACAAATTCAGACGATAAATTAAAATTGACCTATACCTTGAACATCAATCAAGGTCACACAGCCCTTCATAATATTGATATTAAAGACCAATTGGCTTTCACTGATGGAAAGATCAAAGCAGATTCTGTTAGCATTCATACAGGAACTTGGAAAATCAGTGACGAAGATGGTGCCTATCATTTAAGAGACACCACCAACGTCACCAAGAATTATTCCCCTGTTGTCAGTGCCGATGGTCAATCTCTAACTGTTCATATCGGAGATCTAGCTCCAGAACAAGGAATGACGATTCGCTATGATGTTTATTTGGACAAGGTCCCAGCCATCAATACTTCCTACAAAAACAATGCTAGCATGACAGCTACAGAAATCAAGGAGCAAAATAAGGTTGCAGATATTCTGTATCAGTTCCTTGATGGAAAATTTAATGGTGAGAAATACTCCTTCACTATTCATAAAAAAGGTGAAAATGGTCAGGCTCTTGCCGGTGCTGTATTTGCTGTGACAGCCGATGCTACAGGTGAGCAAGTGGGAACCATTACGACAGATGAGAATGGTGTTGGCGCCATTACTGGTTTGATCAAACAAGCTTATACGGTTCAAGAAATTCAAGCTCCAACAGGCTATGTTCTCTCAGAAGAGCCGATCAAGATCAGCAAGGATGATTTTGGAAATGATCTCGCAATTTCTCGTGATGTCGTCAACCAAAAAGAAAAAACAAGCGTTGCTGGTCAAAAGACATGGAATGACAATGACAACCAAGATGGCAAGCGTCCATCAAAAATCACCGTCAACCTCCTAGCAAATGGAGTCAAAGTTGCTTCTAAAGAAGTGAAACCAGATGCAGCAGGAACTTGGGCTTATCGTTTTGATAATCTCGATGTGGTCGATGATGCTGGCAATGTCATTGCCTACACTGTTTCAGAAGAACCTGTTGAAGGCTATGAAACAACTATCGAAGGAACCAATATTACCAACACTCGTACACCAGAAGTTGTTGAAATTCCAGTAACGAAGATCTGGAAAGATAATGATAATCAAGATGGTGTTCGTCCTGACAAGGTCACAGTTCGTCTCCTTGCAGATGGTACAGAAGTAGCTAGCCAAGAGCTAAGTGCAGTGACTGATTGGAAGACAGTCTTTACCAATCTTCCAAAATACAATAACGGTAAACAAATTGTCTACACAGTCACAGAAGACACAGTAGCCAATTACTCTGCTGCGATTGATGGAACAACCATTACCAATAGCTACAAGCCAGGTAAAACCAGCGTCACTGTTACAAAACGTTGGGAAGACAACAATGACCAAGATGGCAAACGTCCAAGTACTATTAAGGTACAGCTCTATGCAGACGGCAAAGCTCAAGGAAAAGAAGTGGAACTTTCTGCTAAAAATAACTGGACTCATACCTTTAGCAATTTGCCTCTAAAAGTGAAAGGCAAAGAGATTCAGTACCAAGTGAAAGAAGTTGGAACAGTCAAAGGCTATACTAGTACGGTTGATGACAGTAACAAGGGAAATGTAGTGATCACTAATAGCCGCACGCCAGAAGTAACGGAAGTAGCGGTTAAAAAGATCTGGGATGACGCAGACAACAAAGATGGTGTTCGTCCTGAAAAAATCACAGTTCGTCTCCTTGCGGATGGTCAAGAAGTGGCTGTAAAAGAAATCACAGCTACTGATAATTGGCAGGCAAGCTTTACGGATCTACCCGTATACAAGGAAGGTAAGAAGATTACTTACACCATTACAGAGGATCCAGTAGTTGGCTATACAACAACTATTGATGGTTTCACGGTAACCAATCGTCATACGCCACCAACAACACCACCGACCACTCCACCAAGTACACCGCCAACGACACCACCGACCACTCCACCAACAACACCTCCTACAACACCGCCAAGCAAACCGGAAAAACCAGAAACTCCAACCACACCAAGAGAAGGAAAGAAAAAAATTCTTCCATCAACTGGTGAAGTCGTTGCCTACGGGTTGACTGGAGTAGGAACCCTCTTAGCAGTTGTCGCAGTTGGATTGCTCTTACGTACGAAACGAGAAGAAAAATAAGATTCATACTATTAAAAGGCAAATATCCTAAAAGATATTTGTCTTTTTGAATAACTTGCTAGAAGAATGCTCCATCAAACCGTCCAAATTCCTGAGATTCATCTTAAAAATCCATCTTGAAGGAAACATAAGTGTTTGACAGAAAGATGAAATCTTGGTAGAATAAGAAGGTCGAATAGACAACTAACTCTTTCTTGGTAGCAGGATATGCCAAACCTGCCACTCGGATAGAGCATAAAGAAAAGGAGCTTATCATGGCAATCTCAAAAGAGAAAAAAAATGAAATCATTGCACAATACGCACGTCACGAAGGTGACACTGGTTCAGTAGAAGTACAAGTTGCTGTCCTTACTTGGGAAATCAACCACTTGAACGACCACATCAAACAACACAAAAAAGACCACGCTACATACCGTGGTTTGATGAAGAAAATCGGTCGCCGTCGTAACTTGTTGGCTTACCTTCGTAAGAACGACGTTAACCGTTACCGTGAGTTGATCAACTCTCTTGGACTTCGTCGTTAATCTGCTCTATTTTCCACTTACGCTGCGTTGTCACCTTGCCTCGATATACTCGAGTATAATCTTCGGCTACGGTTCCTAGCATCGTAAGGTAAAATAAACCAGATCTATCTCCCTTCGGGGAGATTTTTATTTTTACTAGGATTTTAGCCCGAGCTCAAATGAGTTCTCTGGCTTCAGAGGGCTTTTTTATTGAGGTTTTATCGGCCACAATTTTGGAGACTACAAAAACTCAAATAGTAGCAGTCTGCAAGCCCCCTCGGAGAGTCCACACTTTACAAAGTAAAGTATAGTGAGTTATACTTTACATGGAAGTAGTCACCGAATTCCGGTTAGAAATTACTTTGTAACTACGTTTTGAGGAGGAGTAAAATGCTTTCCTACGTTCGACATTACCCACTAGCGATAGCTAAATTAATGTGTCTGTGCTTCCCTAAAATCTGCTGATTTATTACTGACTAATACAGGAGTTTTTTTATGGGACAGACAATCATATCTGCTATTGGTGTTTATATTTCCACCAGTATCGATTATTTAATTATTTTAATTATTTTATTTGCACAGCTATCACAGAATAAACAGAAATGGCATATTTATGCGGGGCAATATCTAGGTACAGGCTTACTTGTAGGGGCGAGTTTAGTTGCTGCTTATGTCGTCAATTTCGTGCCTGAAGAATGGATGGTTGGATTGCTTGGTTTAATCCCTATCTATTTAGGGATTCGCTTTGCAATTGTTGGAGAAGGTGAGGAAGAAGAGGAAGAAATTATTGAAAGATTTGAACAAAGCAAGTCAAATCAACTGTTTTGGACAGTTACATTACTGACAATTGCGTCTGGCGGAGATAATTTAGGTATCTATATACCTTATTTTGCTTCGTTAGATTGGTCACAGACACTTGTAGCGTTGCTTGTGTTTGCAATCGGCATAATTATCTTTTGCGAGCTTAGTCGTGTGCTATCCTCTATGCCGTTAATATCCGAGACAATTGAGAAATATGAGCGAATCGTTGTGCCCTTAGTATTCATTACACTTGGACTATACATTATGTATGAAAATGGCACGATAGAGCCTACAATCTTCGGTTCGTCGCCTTTTCTAGAACGGTTTTACCCAGTATAATCTTCGGCTACGGTTCCTAGCATCGTAAGGTAAAATAGACCAGAACTGTCTCCCTTCGGGGAGATTTTTTGTTTTCACCAAGATTTTAGCCCGAGCTCAAAACAGCTCTCTGAATTCAGGGAGCTGTTTTATTGTCTTTTCCTTATCGCACAAGATCCATCATTCTGAGCAAGTCATTTTGTTTGACAGATGTAATAAATGTAGTTACAATAGATACATCTTAAGAAATAGAGGTTGCTGATATGATTGAAATTACATATCTAGATGGTGCAAAACAAGAACGGGTCATGCATTTTGATTCCTATGAAGAGTTTGAACGATCCCAACAGACCTGCTTGATTGGTGTAGCGGATTACTATCCCGTACAAAAATTGACCTATAATGGGCACGAACTCGATTATCACGGTACTTACGGAGATGTCTTCTTCTATTTGATGAAGCAAGACCTCGATCAATACAAAAATTAAAGGAGAAAAACAATGGCAAAAGCAATTACAGACGCAACATTTGAAGCAGAAACGAAAGAAGGATTGGTCTTGGTAGACTTTTGGGCGACCTGGTGTGGTCCATGTCGTATGCAAGGACCAATCTTGGATAAATTGTCTGAAGAACTTTCAGAAGATGTCTTAAAAATCGTTAAAATGGACGTTGACGAAAATCCAAATACAGCGCGTGCTTTCGGCATTATGTCTATCCCTACTCTTCTTTTCAAAAAAGATGGACAAGTGGTTAAACAAGTTGCTGGTGTTCACACTGCAGAACAAATCAAGGCTATTGTGGCTGAATTGAGTTAATATCCTAAGCACTTCCATTGGTAAAATAGGAGTGCTTTTTTATATCCAAAGAAAGAGCCCTGTCCTTTTATATGAGGAGCAAGGCTCTTTTATCTTCAATAATTTTTCACGAAAAGTGACTTAGAATATTTTGGAGAGTTTAAATTTCACTATCAACAGTTAGTATTGAAAAGATTGAATGGCCACTTTTAACTCATCTTGTAAAAAGTTTCTTTGGTCAAGTTGAATATAGACTTCTAACAGACAGGATCTAAGGTTGGAAAATTTATAAAAATCTTCCCTTTCGTCTATTGGAAAGTCAAGCGTCTTTATCCAAGAAGCTACTTGTTCTTGCTCGATTTTTCCTTGCAAAATAGGTTCATAGAGCACTCTCGCCAAGCGCCAATCCTCATCAGAGGTAAAACGAATTGAAATTCTTCTAAAGACTTGGCCAAGTATGTTCAATACTTCATGAACTTTGTCATTAGGAAAGTCTGGATGACAAACTACTTCTGTCAAAAGATCAGCTCCATGCGCAAAAGCGTGAACCCAGCCATACTGGCTTGAAAAACCAGTTGTATCCTTTTCTTTTAAAAGATAATGTAAACCTTGATCCAGTAAAATATATCTTATATCGGCTTTTAATCTTTGATAAAAAATTGATTGCGGATTGGCATCTGCAGATAGGAGGTTGGCATAAACAAGGGCTTTAAAAGAACGCTCAAGTGTTGATAGCCCAATCTTATCAATCTCTTTTTCTACTCCTTCATTGGACGAGATCGCCTCAGCAATCAAATGAAATTGTTCCTGTGTAAACAGTTCTTCTTGAATCCCTCTAGCCAAGCTGGTAAAAACGAGATCATCGCGAATTTCGGGCGAGGGGTCTCCCAAATGTTCCAGCAACCAATGGATTTCTTCTTGACGATAGCTTGGTTTTTCTTCTGTCACTTTACTTTGTAATTCTTGATACATGGTCAATACCTCTACATTTTTAGCAACTTGATATAATCCAGACCCCAGTTCTCAACAGCATCTAAGACAACTCTGAATTTCTGCCCCATTTCGGTTAAGCTGTACTCAACTCGTGGGGGTACTTCCGCATAGACCTTTCGTTGAACAATCTTATCCTTTTCTAATTGACGGAGATGACGTGTCAAAATAGTTTGAGTAATCCCAGGCAATAATCTCTGCAATTCTTTAAATCGTTTAGTACCCGTACTCAACTGATAAATGATTACCAGTGCCCATTTCCCTGTTAAAACCCTCTGCGTTGTCGCAAATGGACAAATACCATACTCACTCACTTTATTTGGCATAAAACATCTTCTTTCTATTTTTAAAAAAATTTATCCTTTATTAGCAACAATAGTATTGATTTTGATACCAGCTATCAAAAAAGTGTCTACTTGTTTTTTTGTTTGTAACTGTTAAAATTATATCATAAAAATGAAATGGAGAATAGATATGTCAACAAACTTAGAAATTTTCAATACTTATAACCAAGCTTTAATTGCTGGTGACTTTCCTGGTGTCTTTGAAACGATGGCAGACGATATTGTCTGGCATCAACCTGGTACTCATAGTATATCTGGTACAGTTGTTGGTAAGGACCAACTAGGAGCTCACCTAGCTACATTTGCTGAGAAAACTAATGGAACCTTTAAGGTGATAACAAATTGGGTTTCTGATAATAAGGATTTTGTCGCAGCTAATGTTACTTTTCTTGGAACACGGGCTGATGGTACTGAACTCAATATGAACGGGATTGACCTCTTCCGTATTGAAGACGGGAAAATCAAAGAAGTTTGGCTCTTCTCTTCAGATCAAGCTGAAGAAGATAGCTTTTGGGGATAAGCAAAACAGATTGGAAAAATCCAATCTGTTTTTGCTTATACTCATAACTCAGCACTGTATGCAATGATTTGATCCACAGTGTCTGAAAGGAATTGAATCGTATCCCGAAGTGGTTTGTCGGTTGAGATATCTGCTCCGATAATCATAGCAGACTCAAGTGGGGTCTTGCTACCACCTGATTTGAGAAGGTCCAGCCAATCTTTGGCTCCGTTTTCGGAGTTTTTCAAATGTAAGTAACCCGCTGTTGAGATTACTAATCCAGCTGAGTAGGTGTAGCTGTAAAGTCCCATGTAGTAGTGGCTTTGGCGCATCCAAGTTAGAGCTGCATCGTCATCGATTTCAACAGCATCTCCCCAGAATTCGGTCAAGACTTCCTTCATGATGCTGTTGAGCTTGCTAGCGCCGAAGGTACCACCTTCTTCGATCAGGGTGTAGACCTTGCGTTGGAAGGCTGCTTCTAGCAAGTGGGTGATGAAGTTGTGGAAGTAGGTGTCTGTCAAGCGGTGAGCTAGGGCAAAGCGTTTTTGACGAGGGTCGTCAAACTGGTGTTCCAAGTAGTCGCTTAGGAGGAGCTCGTTAAAGGTAGAAGGAGCTTCCACATAGTAGGTCGACATGTGGGCGTTGAAGTAGCTTTGGTTGTTGTCTGAGAAGATGAATTGACCAGAGTGTCCGATCTCGTGGATTAGGGTGTAAACATCGCTCATCCGTCCTGTCCAGCTCATGAGGACATAAGGATGGACGCGGTAAGGATCGGCTGCATAACCACCGGAATCCTTGCCTTCATTGGCAGCAAAGTCGACCCAACGTTCGGTTTGGTAGCGGGCAATTTCGCGAGAATATTCTTCGCCAAGAGGTGCCACAGATTTCATGACCAAGTCATAAGCGTCATCAATGGTGACATCTGGGTTGAGCGCACTGTCTAAGTCCAACTTCCAATCAGCAAAGGTCATTTTCTCAAGGCCGTTGACCTTGGCCACGTGTTTGAGGAATTTTTGAGCGACTGGAGCGAAGTCCTTCATGATCAGATCAATCTGACGGTCAAACATGGCACGATCCACTTCCTGCTCAGCTAGGAGATAGTCAAAGACAGAGTCGTAGCCTCGCATATCTGCGATTAGTTTTTCAGATTTGACTTGGGCTAGATAGGTAGCAGCAGCCGTGTTTTGGTGCTTGCGGAGACCTTCTGAGAAAGAACGAAAGGCTTTTTCACGGATTTCCGCATTCTCATGGTTTTGGTAGAAGTTTTCATAGGTAACAAAGCTATTCTTGTAAACTTTTCCATCTACTTCAAAATCAGCCATTTCAAAGTCGCCTGCCCGCATCTTGGTATAGATGTCTTGAGGCCCGTAGAAGACTTCACCCAGGTTGGTCAAGGTCTTTTCCACATCAGCTCCTAAGTAGTGGGCTTTTTTGATTTTAGCCTGACGAATGGCAAAAGTGAGGTGAGGGAGTTGTCCCAGGCGTTCGAGGACTTCTTCATCTGCTTCGACCAAAGCATCGTCAAAGAAGGAAAGTTCAACGCTTGCCCAAGTTTCGAAATCCATCCCCGCTTGAGCAATCTCTGCAAAAGCTTCGTCGCCAAAATCAGTGGTTTGTGGCATAAAACTGTAGTTACCGATATGGCTGAGTTGGATCTGAATTTGTTCAAAGACTGCAAAGGCAGCTTCAAAGTCTTCAAAGGTGTGGAGCTTGCCCTTGTAGTTACGGATGAATTCATTGATTTCCTCGCGAGTCTTTTCAATGGCACGCAAGAAGTCTTCCTGGTCTTGATAGAGGGCTGTGAGGTCCCAGAGTTCGTTCTCAGGAAATTCAGAACGTTTTTTTAATTCCATAGTGTTCTCCTTTTGATCAAATAACTATACTAAGTATATCAGAAAAAAGGGCAGAAACATAGAGGGGAGGGGAAAATGCTTGTGTAAAAAACTTGAAAAGAGGTGGAAAAATTGACCATTTTTGATATACTAGGATAGATATGAGGAGGTTTTTATGAAAAAGGTCATGATTTCACTACTGGCAGGTGCATCCGTTTTATCTTTAGTGGCTTGCTCCCCCAAACGCTACGAACGTCAAAGTAAACCAAAGGCAGCAATGTCATCAGCTGTTAAAAAAGATAAGAAGGATACAGGACAAAAGAACTATCAAGAGGTTTTGGAGCGGTATGCTAAGTATGATACAGCTCTTAAAAATGGGGATAAAGCAGGCCTGTTTACGGAGTTGGGTAAATTGCCAGCCGGTTCAGAAGAAAGCACCTATCTAGATGCTTTGGAACGCTTGGAAACTCCGGTCACCTTCCAATATGCATTTACAGACTTGAACCAAGATGGAGTGGATGAGCTCTTGGTGTCTAATCAATACACGGGAAACAAACAGTATGTTTCTGCTATCTATTATCTCAAGGGTCAAAAAGCTGAATTGCTCCATACAGCTTATACAGCTGCGGTGGGTGGCTATCGCTCAAGTTTAGATGTTTTTGACAATGGACAAATCGTCTATGCCACTTGGCAATCCATTAATCCAGAAATGGAATTGACCCTTTATTCGCAAGGAAAAGGCGAAGCCAAGGAAGAAAAGAAAGCGACCATTCAAATTGGTGGGGATCAAACAGCAGAACAAGCTCTTGGGATTTCAGCTAAGAAGTTGGACCTCCGTAAGCTCGATTGGAAAATATTTGATGGTTCAGGGGACTCCAAATCAACAGCAAAAGCAGAAGAGAAAAAATCAGAAAGCTTCCAAGTACAAGTTAGCGTGGCCGATCTTCGTATTCGGAAAGAACCGTCTACTTCAGCTCCCTCTGCAGGGATGATCGCAAAAGGTACTCACACCATTACGGAAACTGTAGACGCGGATGGCCATACTTGGGGCAAATTGGAATCTGGACAAGGCTGGATTGCCCTTGACTATACAACGCGAGTGGATGGTTCTAAATCAGCAAGCACAAGTAAGAAAAGCAGTGGAATGAATATTCAAGAAATTCAGAACGGTGATTTTTCAAGTATTGCAGGGACCTGGAAAAATGGGAAGGGTTGGACACTGGTATTTGATGGGAACGGATCAGCAGATCAGGTTTTCTTGAATGGTGAAAATATGCTGATCAATCGAATTCAACCAACGGATAATCACCTTAGTGGAGGATTCAGTAATCCTAAGGATAAGGTTGGTGGTGCGATTATCAGATTTATTCCGGCAGGAGTTACTCTTCCTGTTTATGTTGAACAGAAAGCAGATCCTTCTGATAGTGGGAAAGATCGTATTTGGGCAGGTCAATCAGCATGGTGGGAAGAAAGTGACTTTTTCTACCGTGTGGACTAAAGGAGTGGTACTATGAGAAAATTGATGATTTCACTACTGGTGGGTGCGTCCGTTCTAGCTCTGGTGGCTTGTACGCCCAAACGCTATGAACGCCAAAGCAAACCAAAGACAGCAACGTCATCATCGGTTAAAAAAGAGAAGAAGGATACAGGTCAAAAGTATTATCAAGAGGTATTAGATCGCTATAAGTCTTATGCGGTTGCCATTAATACTAAGGACCAAACAGCTTTACAAAATGAACTGAAGAAGATCGAAGCAACTTCAGAAGAATATGCGTATGTCTTTAACCTTCAAACACTTGGGAGTACCAATGAGTGGAAATATGCTTTTGAGGATCTTAATCGTGATGGTAATGACGAACTGCTGATTGGGGATGGCAAAACGATTGCTGCTGTGTATTATTTGAAAGATAACCAGCCAACCTTGCTCCATGTAGCCTATGTAGCTTCTGCAGGTGGCTATCGCTCCAGCTTAGATGTTTTTGACAATGGACAAATCGTCTACGCCACTTGGCAATCCCTTAATCCAGAAATGGAATTAACCCTTTATTCACTAGGAAAAGGGGGAGCCAAGGAAGAAAAGAAAGCAACCATTCAAATTGGTGGGAAGAAAACAGCAGAACAAGCTCTTGGGATGTCAGCCAAGCAGTTGGACCTCAGTAAACTAGACTGGAAAAACTTTGACGGTTCAGGCGATTCCAAATCAACAGCAAAAGCAGAAGAGAAAAAATCAGAAAGTTTCCAAGTGCAAGTCAGTGTGTCGGATCTTCGTATTCGAAAAGAACCATCTACTTCAGCGCCCTCTGCAGGGATGATCACAAAAGGCACTCACACTATTACGGAAACCGTAGAGGCGGATGGTCATACCTGGGGCAAATTGGAATCTGGACAAGGCTGGATTGCCCTTGACTATACAACGCGCGTGAGTGGCAATACTGAATCAGCTTCAGCGCCTGCCGCTACAAAGACTGGAATGAATCTAGAAGAAATTAAAGCTGGAAATTTCTCAAGTGTAGCAGGAGTATGGGAAAATAAGCACGGAACGAGTATTGAGTTTGATGCGCAAGGAATTGTGAAAGTCAATGGTAGTGCTGTCAATGGTGTTCAATTTTCTGGTTTTTACTTCAAGGAAGGCAATTTACACGGAGTTAGTCGGATGCCCGGCGCAACGAACGAAACGCCTATTCTTTTCATTCCTTCAAGAGAAGGTGGCAGTGAATCCATTTACTGGAGTAAGAGTGATGCTACGAATGGGAACGATTTGTACTACCGTGTGAACTAAAAAATAAGGAGACAAACATGAAAAAAATTGGAACCTATTTACTAGCTGCAGCCCTCTTGCTTTCCCTAGCAGCTTGCACCCCAAAACGCTATGAGCGTAAGCACAGTCCTGTAGGAGCTTCATCGGTTAAAAAATCATCTGACAAGGCACAAGAAAAAGAGCAAACAGAAGAAGCTAAGTCAGATAAAAATGACAAAGAAGCCATTGGGACCTTATCAAAAGCAGACCAAGCGGATATCTATTCGATCATTGAAAACAGTGCGTCTTTGACTTATTCACTTCAGGTACAACCGACTCGTTTGCTGGAGTTGAACAACGATCACAGTGCAGTTGAAGGCTACTCGCAAGACATGTTCATTGATTACTACAATACCTACACGCCGGGGACCTATAATCTGCAAGATATCATTGATAAATTAGATGCAGAAGAGACATCGGACTCTATCCGCAGTCTTTCCCAAGACAAGCTGATCCAGCTTACAAATGAAAAGAAAGACGGCTGGATCTATTCGACAAAAGACAAGGCCTTCTACGAAATTGTACCTGGTGGTCGTGGCGGAGCGATGCCACCGATGGAAATCCCTTCACCGGATGAATGGGTGATCAATGAAGATTCAGTTGAAGTGACCACATCGATCCAAGGGACTTCTGAACCATACAGACGGTTTGTCTTGAAACGAAACAATAAGGACTACAAGGGTGGAACACATAAAACACGCTTTTATGTCGACAGCACTGAATTCGCAAAATCGTAAAAATAATCAGAAGCTATATCTAGCTCTAAAATTTTTATATAGAACTTGCTGAAGAATCAAAGAAAAAGGCCCTCAAAGCCTTTTTCTTTTGGGCTTGAATATGTTAAAATAAAAGGTATACGTGCTTGGATACAAAGATGAGGATATAACATACAGATAGGCTGTTGAAATTCCTATCTCGTTGAGTTGCTTGACGGCTTGGTATCTTGAGTAATTGAACACGGGCTAAATCCCTAGTGAAAAAGATAGATTTCCTAGTGTGCGTGGCACACTGCGTCAATCTCCTATTTTCATACGGGATTCTTCACGCCCTTTGTATCCTGATGAACTGAATTTTGGCCTCATTTCTTAGGAAAAAAGATAAGCTTCCTAGCACTCATCGAGTGCGGCGTCACCTTCCTATTTTTCTACAGAAATGTTCGGCAAGCCGAACCGTCCAAAATATCTTGATCTTTGTAGGCAAGTCGTATAATTTTATCAATCCAAAGGGGATTACAATGACAAAACAAGTGTTTCAAACGACTTTTGCGGGTCGTGAGTTGATCGTAGAGACTGGTCAGGTTGCCAAGCAAGCAAATGGCGCTGTTGTCGTACGTTACGGTGAGTCAACTGTCTTGACGGCAGCTGTCATGTCTAAGAAGATGGCAACTGGGGATTTCTTCCCACTTCAAGTCAACTACGAAGAAAAAATGTATGCGGCTGGGAAATTTCCTGGTGGCTTTATGAAACGGGAAGGACGTCCTTCAACAGATGCGACCTTGACAGCGCGTTTGATCGACCGTCCAATCCGTCCAATGTTTGCGGAAGGCTTCCGTAATGAAGTGCAAGTCATCAACACGGTTCTTTCTTACGATGAAAATGCATCTGCACCAATGGCAGCTATGTTTGGTTCATCATTGGCGCTTTCTATCTCAGATATTCCGTTTGACGGACCAATCGCTGGAGTACAAGTAGGTTATATCGATGGAGAAATCATCATCAACCCAACGCAAGAACAAGCTGAGCGCTCGCTTCTTGAATTGACAGTAGCTGGTACCAAACACGCTATCAACATGGTAGAGTCTGGCGCCAAAGAATTGTCAGAAGAAATCATGTTGGAAGCTCTTCTGAAAGGGCACGAAGCTGTTAAAGAATTGATTGCCTTCCAAGAAGAAATCGTAGCAGCAGTTGGGAAAGAAAAAGCAGAGGTAGAATTGCTTCACGTGGACGCTGAATTGCAGGCTGAAATCATTGCAGCCTACAACAGTGACCTCCAAAAAGCAGTCCAAGTAGAAGAAAAATTAGCTCGTGAAGCTGCGACTCAAGCGGTTAAAGACCAAGTGACAGCCGTTTACGAAGAAAAATATGCAGATCACGAAGAATTTGACCGCATCATGCGTGATGTAGCTGAAATCTTGGAACAAATGGAACACGCAGAAGTGCGCCGTTTGATCACGGAAGATAAGGTTCGTCCTGACGGCCGTAAGGTCGATGAAATCCGTCCGTTGGATGCACAAGTCGACTACCTTCCTCGTGTGCACGGTTCAGGTCTCTTTACTCGTGGACAAACGCAGGCTCTTTCTATCTTGACTTTGGCGCCAATGGGTGAAACGCAAATCATCGATGGTTTGGATCCAGAGTACAAGAAACGCTTTATGCACCACTATAACTTCCCACAATACTCTGTAGGGGAAACTGGACGTTACGGTGCACCTGGTCGTCGTGAAATTGGTCACGGTGCTCTTGGAGAGCGTGCTCTTGCTCAAGTCTTGCCAAGCTTGGAAGAATTCCCATACGCGATCCGTTTGGTAGCAGAAGTCTTGGAATCAAACGGTTCTTCATCTCAAGCCTCTATCTGTGCGGGAACGCTTGCTCTTATGGCTGGTGGTGTGCCAATCAAGGCACCAGTAGCAGGGATTGCTATGGGTCTGATCTCAGATGGAAATAACTACACCGTATTGACAGATATCCAAGGTTTGGAAGACCACTTTGGAGATATGGACTTCAAGGTTGCAGGTACGCGTGACGGGATTACAGCCCTTCAGATGGATATCAAGATCCAAGGGATTACTGCAGAAATCTTGACGGAAGCTCTTGCTCAAGCCAAGAAAGCTCGTTTTGAAATCCTTGATGTGATCGAAGCAACCATTCCAGAAGTGCGTCCAGAATTGGCTCCAACTGCTCCAAAAATTGATACCATCAAGATTGATGTGGACAAGATTAAGATTGTCATCGGTAAGGGTGGAGAAACCATCGATAAGATTATCGCTGAAACAGGCGTTAAGATTGATATCGACGAAGAAGGTAACGTATCTATCTACTCGAGCGACCAAGATGCCATCAACCGTGCTAAGGAAATCATTGCTGGTTTGGTTCGTGAAGCGAAAGTGGATGAAGTCTACCATGCTAAAGTGGTTCGGATCGAGAAATTTGGTGCTTTTGTCAACCTCTTTGACAAGACGGATGCCCTCGTTCATATCTCTGAAATGGCTTGGACGCGCACCAACCGTGTCGAAGACTTGGTAGCCATCGGTGATGAAGTCGATGTGAAGATTATAAAGATTGACGAAAAAGGTCGTGTCGATGCTTCTATGAAAGCTCTTCTCCCTCGTCCGCCAAAAGCAGAAAACAGCGAGGAAAAAGGTGAAAAAACTCATCGCCATGGCGACCGTCCTCGTCACCACAACAAAGACCACAAAACTAAAAAAGACTTTACTATTACACAAAAAGATTCAGAATAATCATTAGAAAAGGAGGAGCACGGTATGGGATGGTGGCGTGAAACCATCGATATTGTAAAAGAAAATGACCCAGCAGCGCGTACCTCGCTGGAGGTCCTTTTGACCTATCCGGGCGTCAAAGCACTGGCAGCTCACCGTGTTTCCCACTTTTTGTGGAATCATGGCTTTAAGCTTCTAGCTCGGATGCATAGTCAGTTCTGGCGTTTTTGGACCCAGATTGAAATCCATCCAGGTGCGACCATTGCTTCCGGTGTCTTTATCGACCATGGAGCGGGCCTCGTTATCGGGGAAACGGCCATTGTTGAAAAAGGCGTCATGCTCTACCACGGGGTGACCCTTGGGGGAACAGGGAAGGATGTCGGTAAACGCCATCCAACGGTTCGTGAAGGAGCCTTGGTCTCCGCTCATGCTCAGGTCATCGGTCCGATTGAGATTGGGGCCAAGGCCAAAGTAGGAGCGGGAGCGGTCGTGGTCTCCGATGTACCGAGTGATGTGACCGTTGTCGGAATCCCTGCTAAGATTGTTCGTGTTCACGGTAAGAAGGATGAGCCAATCATTCACCAAGAAGAAGAAAAACGCGAATACTATGTGAATAAGATGGAGCATGCTAAGGAAGCCAGTCATCGGTCTTCTAGTTTGTAAGGAGATCGCTACGTGATTCAAGCAACCAATACATTGAATGACCACCAACTACTGGAAGCAAAGGCCCTTATTGCCATCTGTCAGAAGGATGACGGAACTTTTCGGGATCCTTATCTCTCCAATATGCTCAATTTTGATCCCGATATGCCCGCCTTTTTCCTTTATTATGAAAAAGGTGAACTTGTTGGCCTATTAACGGTTTATGCAGATGACCCAGATGTGGAGGTAGCGATTCTGGTCCACCCCAGTCATCGTCGTCAAGGCATTGCGCGTGCTTTGTATAGAAGTTTTGAGACAGAAACGGCATCTTATCCCATTGAGTCTGTGACTTTTCAGACAGAGCGTGTTTTTCTAGAGCTCCATCCTGAGTTTGCCAGCAATTGGGGACTGGTCGAGGATGAAGAGACAGAAACCTGGTTAGGTAAGGATAGAAGACCTTATCCGTTAGCCACTGTTTCCAATCTGGACGTTTTGTTAGCAGATCGTTCCTATCAGGATCAAATTAGTCAGTTGAAATTTCAGGCATTTTCAGAGGAACATGAATCTAGGGAAGTTGTGGATAGATATGTCGCTAAAGCTCTGAAGGATCCAGAAAGTCGCCTATATATTTTATTAAAAAACGGTCAGGTTATAGGGACTTGCACGGTTGATTTATCGAGTAATACCAATTACTTCTACGGTTTAGCAATAGCTGAACTTGAACGTGGCAAAGGCTATGGGAGCTACCTGGCAAAATCCCTTGTCAACCAACTCATTGAGCAAAATGACAAGGCATTTCAGATTGCCGTGGAAGACAGCAATGTAGGTGCCAAACGTTTGTATGAAAAGATTGGCTTTGTCAAACAGACTCAGGTGGTTTATTTGAAGCCAAAAGAGTAGAAACAGAAAGGAAATGAAGCGTGTTAAAAATTTATGATACCATGTCTCGTGATTTGCGAGAATTTGTCCCCATCGAGGAAGGGAAGGTCCGCATGTATGTTTGTGGGCCAACAGTTTACAACTATATCCACGTTGGGAATGCCCGTTCAACGGTAGCCTTTGACACGATTCGTCGCTACTTTGAGTATCGTGGCTACGAAGTTGCCTATATTTCCAACTTTACCGATGTGGATGATAAGATCATCAACCGTGCCAAGGAAGAAGGCATTACTCCTCAGGAAGTGGCGGATAAGTACATCGCGGCCTTTCGTGAAGATGTGACGGCTCTTGGGGTCAAGCCTGCAACCCGTCACCCTCGTGTGGTTGAGTTTATGGATGACATCATTCGCTTTGTTACCGACTTGATCGAAAAAGGCTATGCCTACGAGAGCCAAGGCGATGTCTATTTCCGTGTGGAAAAATCCCACAACTATGCTAAGTTAGCCAATAAAACTTTGGAAGACCTAGAGCTAGGCGCTTCTGGTCGGACAGATGAGGAAACAGCTCGCAAGGAAAATCCAGTCGATTTTGCCCTCTGGAAAGCTGCTAAACCAGGTGAAGTTTCTTGGGAAAGCCCTTGGGGACCTGGTCGTCCTGGCTGGCACATTGAGTGTTCGGTCATGTCAACGGGGATTTTAGGCGATACCATTGATATCCACGGTGGTGGAGCTGACCTTGAGTTTCCGCACCATACCAATGAAATTGCCCAGTCAGAGGCTAAAACTGGTCAAACCTTTGCCAACTACTGGATGCACAATGGCTTTGTCAATATTGACAATGTCAAGATGTCCAAGTCCTTGGGCAACTTTATCACTGTGCATGATGCTTTGAAGACGATCGATGGTCAAGTGCTTCGTTTCTTCTTTGCGACCCAGCACTACCGCAAGCCGATTAACTTCACAGAAAAAGCTGTCCGCGATGCGGAGACCAACCTTAAGTATTTGAAAAATACCTATGAGCAACCTTTCGCCGGAGAAGTGGATCCAGCAGACTTACAAAACTTTGTGGACAAGTTTATTGCGGCCATGGATGAAGATATCAATGCCGCAAACGGAATCACCGTTGTCTTTGAATTAGCCAAATGGATCAATTCCGGCCACTACAACCAAGACGTCAAGGATGCCTTGGCAAAGATGTTAGAAGTCTTTGGAGTGGTCTTTGTTGAAGAAGTTTTGGATGCGGATATTGAAGCCTTGATCGCTGAACGTCAGGAAGCGCGGGCTAAGAAAGACTTTGCGCGAGCAGATGCCATTCGCGATGAATTGGCAGCGCAAGGAATCAAGCTCTTGGATACAAAAGAAGGTGTAAGGTGGACACGTGATTGATGTCAATCTAATCAATGGGATCGCCCTTGCCTTTGAAGGGGATGCGGTCTATTCCATGTATATTCGCAGGCACCTAATTTTTCAAGGGATGACCAAGCCCAATAAGCTTCACCAGGCTGCAACCCGCTACGTCTCTGCTAGAGCTCAGGCTAGCTTGATTGAAAGCATGCTGGAGCAAGAAATTCTGACAGAAAAAGAGTTGGAGATCTACAAGCGCGGTCGCAATACCAATAGCCATACCAAGGCCAAAAATGCGGATGTCGTGACTTATCGCATGTCGACAGGCTTTGAAGCCGTTATGGGCTATCTTCATATGACGGGTGAGCTTGCTCGTTTAGAAGAATTGATCAACTGGTGCATCCAGCAAGTAGAAGAAGGAAGAAAGCAGTGAAAAATATCAGAGAGTGGTTTCCTCATGCAGAGGTGACGGAACAAGCCCATCCACCAGCTGGTTATGTAGCGATACCCCTTCAGGCTCATCAATGGCTGCTACTGAAGGAAGAAGAGTTAACCGAGCGAGAAAAACAATTGATTTCCTGGTTGGGCGGTGAAGAAGAGGTTGCCCCCAATCCTTGGTACCAATACCTGATCGATGGAAAGGGAGAAGCCCCTCAGGTCATCAAAAAAATGCAGCTTGTCTATTGCCACCTCTCGCACTCAACAGCGGAAGGGATGGCTTCTTGGTTAGAGATGATGCAGACACTCTTGCCCAACTTCCGAGCAACCTTGCAACTGAGTGGACAGGACTACGTGCTCATTCTGGACCAAGACCAGTCTTTGCCTGTGGCCGATATCTTAAAAGATACCGTCTCTGCTATGGAATATGACTTCAATATTCGTTTATCTATCCTGGTCGGGCAGGTATGGACTGAGTCAAAAGAAGGAAAAGTGGCTCCGGTTATCCGAGCAGAACAGGCGGTTTTTCGAGCTTGGATCCGAGAAGGGCATCAAGGCGTCTATCGCTTTTCTCAACTCTATCTGTGGGGGATCGAGCAGGCAGGTCTGGATCTTACCCCGATCAAAGAACGCTTGCATCAGTTGATTGAAAGTCAAGATCAATTGCAAGATATCATTGTCGCTCTTTGGGAAAATGGGGCAGTCGTAACCAAGGCAGCCCAGCAACTCTATCTCCATCGTAATTCGCTCCAATACAAGATTGATAAGTGGGAAGAGCTAACGGGTCTCCAGTTGAAAAATCTGACAGATCTGGCTCTTTGCTACCATTTAGTCTTACAAGATGTAATTTAAACGGAATCAATCGAGAGTTTTGTGCAACTTGCACAAAACTCTTTTTCTTTTTTGTGAGACTTGCCATAGATTTGTAAAACGTTTTCATTTACAATAGAACTATAAAAATCAAAGGAGTACCATCATGGTAGAATTAAATCTTAAAAATATTTACAAAAAATATCCAAACAGCGAACACTACTCAGTTGAAGACTTCAACTTGGACATCAAAGACAAAGAGTTTATCGTTTTCGTAGGTCCTTCAGGATGTGGTAAATCAACAACTCTTCGTATGATCGCTGGTCTTGAAGATATCACAGAAGGTGAATGTTCCATCGATGGTACTGTTGTAAACAACGTGGCACCTAAAGACCGTGACATCGCCATGGTATTCCAAAACTACGCTCTTTACCCACACATGACTGTGTACGATAACATGGCATTTGGTTTGAAATTGCGTAAATACAGCAAGGAAGATATCGACAAACGTGTACAAGAAGCAGCTGAAATCCTTGGCTTGAAAGAATTCTTGGATCGTAAACCAGCTGACCTTTCTGGTGGTCAACGTCAACGTGTGGCCATGGGACGTGCCATTGTCCGTGATGCAAAAGTATTCTTGATGGACGAACCTTTGTCAAACTTGGATGCAAAATTGCGTGTATCCATGCGTGCTGAAATCGCGAAAATCCACCGTCGTATCGGAGCTACAACGATCTATGTAACTCACGACCAAACAGAAGCGATGACACTTGCTGACCGTATCGTTATCATGTCTGCTACTAAAAACCCTGCAGGTACTGGTACAATCGGACGTGTAGAACAAATCGGAACTCCTCAAGAAGTATACAAAAACCCAGTGAACAAATTCGTAGCTGGATTCATCGGAAGCCCTGCGATGAACTTCATTAACGTGAAATTGGAAGGTGGACACATCGTTGCTAATGGATTGAATTTGAAAGTTCCAGAAGGTGCTTTGAAAGTCTTGAAAGAAAAAGGCTATGATGGTAAAGAATTGATCTTTGGTATCCGTCCAGAAGACGTGAATACAGAAGCTGCATTCCTTGAAACTTTCCCAGAATCAGTTGTGAAAGCTACGATCTCTGTGTCTGAGTTGCTCGGTTCTGAATCTCACTTGTATTGCCAAGTTGGTGACAACGAATTCATCGCTAAAGTGGATGCGCGTGACTACCTTGGAACTGGTGCAACCATCGAACTTGGATTTGACTTGAACAAAGCTCACTTCTTCGACAAAGAAACTGAAAAAACAGTATACTAATACCTACTGACACTATAGAGACTGAGACGATTTGTCTCGGTCTCTTTCATTTTAAGGAGACAAGACATGGAAAAAGACTGGTGGAAGGGGAAGGTCGCTTACCAGATTTACCCAAAAAGCTTTAAGGACAGCAATGGTGATGGTGTTGGGGATTTAAAAGGAATCGCGGAGAAACTCGATTACCTTCAAGACTTAGGAATTGATATTCTCTGGCTATCTCCTGTTTACAAGAGTCCTTTTATTGACCAGGGCTATGATATTTCAGACTATTATGCCATTGATCCCCTCTTTGGGACTATGGAAGATATGGAAGAGTTGATTGCGGAAGGTAAGAAGCGGGGCATTTCTATCATCATGGACTTGGTGGTCAACCATTGTTCCAGTCATCACGAGTGGTTCCAAAAGGCTTTAGCGGATCCAGATGGCCCTTATGCGGATTACTTTTATTTTATCGAAAGTGACAAAGAACCCAACAACTGGGAAAGTTATTTTGGGGGCAGTGTTTGGGAGCCGGTTCCTGGCACCAATAAGTACTATCTCCATTCTTTCCACAAGGACCAGCCAGACCTCAATTGGCAAAATCCTGTCTTGCGCGAAGAAATTTACAAGATGATCAACTGGTGGTTGGACAAGGGAATCGCGGGCTTTAGGATCGATGCTATTATCAATATCAAAAAAGATCTAGAATGGCGTTCGCTTCCGTCTGATCGCGAAAATGGCTTGGTCCCAGTACCGGAGTCTCTAGTGAATGCCCAATCGATTGAACCCTTCTTGCAAGAGTTAAATGAGCGGACCTTTGCCAAGTACAATGCCTTCACAGTAGGGGAAGTGTTCAATGAAACCGACGAAGAGTTGCATTTCTTTATCGGAAAAGATGGCGTTTTCTCATCGATCTTTGATTTCAAACAAACCTGCTTAGGGCAGGAAGGAAAAGGCTGGTTTGACCATAGTCTTCCAACAGCAGATGAACTCAAGGAAAGTATTTTCCAAGCGCATGAGCGCGCAGATAGTATTGGAGTTCTCTCGACCATCATTGAGAACCACGATGAACCTCGTGGCGTGTCCCATTATATTGTGGAAGGTCCAGTAAACGACACCAGTAAAAAAGCCCTAGGAACTATTCAGGTTTTGCGCAAGGGAATTCCGTTTATCTATCAAGGCCAAGAAATTGGAATGGAAAACCAAGTCTTTGAATCAGTAGAGGACTTTGATGATATCGCGACCATCAATGGCTATCATGTGGCTAAAGAAGCTGGTTTGAGCGAGGAAGAAGCCTTAGCAGTGATTGCCAACTACAGCCGAGACAATGCGCGGACACCGATGCAGTGGTCAGCGGAGCCAGGTCTGGGCTTTAGCGATGGACCAGCCTGGCTGATCAGTCCCAAACCAGATTATTCCATTAATGTGGAAGACCAGGAAAAGGATCCAGATTCTATCTTGAATTATTACCGTCAGCTGACGGCCTTGTATCGCCATCCCCTCTATGGAAATACCATCCGGTTTGGAGATATGATCCCAGCTTATCGGGACCGTGAGAATATCATCGCCTTCGAACGCCGTGGGGACAAGCGCCTCTTGGTAATCAGCAATTTCCAAAATCGTGAGGCCACTTTGGAGTTGCCAGCTCCGATTAAAACGCTCGTTTTAAATAATACTGCTGGGTTGTTCCAAGAAGGAGATCAGGTATTAGAATTGGCCCCTTACCAAACTGTTGTGTTGGAATTGGTGGAATAGAAAAGAACCTTCGCAGATGCGAGGGTTCTTTTCATGTCATCCAAGTCTAAGCCTGGAACTTACTCCACTTCTTTCTTTTTCAAGAGAAGGAAGCCTCCGCTAACGGCTAGCAAGAAGCCTGAAAGAATGAAGTGCGCCCTTGTGTCTTCTCCAGTTTGTGGCAATTGTGCCTTGGCTGGACTTTCTTGGAAGCTTTGTCCTACTTGGTAAGTCAAGGCTTGCACGCTTTCTTCATTTTCAACTGTCGTTTCTTTTTGTGGAAGGAGGACTTTAGGAGTATCCTTCTTGGTCAAGATTGGCTGTGGAGTGCTTGTTTGGTTATGAATTGGAACCACCACTTGATCTGGTTCTTTAGCTGGGACGTAATCCATCAAGCTAGCCAACTTGCTGCCAAAGATCGCATTGGTTACCCAGCGGAAGAAGTGGACAGGGTGTTGACGGTTGGTTGGATTTCCTGCATAGACAAAGAGTGGTTGTCCCATCAGTTCTCCAGAGATGGCCATGACTTTGTTGGCCAGAACATCGTTATGTGGCCACCAACCTGCAATATAATAATCACTCGGAGCGATGCTCATCAAGGTCTTGAAATGCTCTGGAACCTTTTCAATCCAGTTTCCTGAATTGGAGTAGAAGAGGGTATTTTTCTTGTATCCGCTGGTCAATGGATCCTGATCATCAATAATCGCTTTCATCAAGCCTTCGTAGTCACTACCGCCTTTTAATTTTTCAGCGTCAAATCCTGTAAGAACTCCCAATTTTTCCAATTTTTGCATGGCTTCCCCACCAATGACAAGGGTTGGTTTCTTGCCAAAAATGGAAGCGTCAAAGCGGTTGCTTTCCAAAATAACAACATCCGCTTCTTCTGGTGTATTGACGATTTGGAAGCCTAATTTTTCAAGGACCAGACTAGTATGAGCAGGCGCATCTACTCCAGCCCAATTATAGTGGTAGTTTGGAGAGTAGACCTTCATCGGTTTCAAGGTTGGCCCGCTTGGTACCTTGTAGAGGGCATCACCATAGATGGCATAGTTTGGCAGGAGCGAAGCAAAGGTATCGCGGTCAACGATGTAGCCATCATCTGTTAGGTAGACAGATTTTCCTTGGGAAATGGCCTGGTTGATAGCTTTAACGGCACTGGCTGAGGTATTTGCGATCACATAGTAAGGAGCTTTTGGATCGATCTCAGAAGTACGAGTCGCACGGGTAGTGGTGACTTCGCCTAATTTTCCATTGAAAAGACCATCCTCAAAGACAGGTTCGGACTTGAACCCTCTCATATCTGGGAAGTTAACCAGTAACTCTGCGTACATCGCAGCCCAGGCAGATTCGTTGGAGCCCTTATAGAGAATATGGTTGGCATAGCCCCGTTTGGCTTGGGCCATATCAATGACTAAGTCTCCTTTTTTATAGTTGCCAATATCTTCTTTGAGTTCTTTGACGAGGACACCATTGCGTTTGAAGTAGTCGATCATATTGAAAGCTTCTTGGGCATCGTTGTCTTTGTCGAGGCTCATTGGGATGACGTAGTAGTCTGGGAAGAATTTTGGACGACCGTTTTTCACACGTCCAACTATTTCCCCATTTGGGCCGACCAGTTCATTTTCAGCTTTTGGATCTTCAGTTTTATTGAGACCACGTAAGTAGAAGTTGAGCCGCATCTCAAGGAGTTTGTCTGGATCTTGGTTGAGGAAGTCAATGCCGCCGAGGACAGCATTGCGTCCAGCCTTATAGGATTCTTGGTTGGATTCTGGTATTTCAATGGTGTGGCCCAAGATACCGTGATAGACAGCATAGACACCTGTATAACCTGAGAAGGAATCATCCCAGCCATCTCCCCAATCCAGTTTTGGAATGATGTAGCTGTCGTATTTGGAATTAGCAACTCCAGCCCGGCCCATATGATGGGCATTTTCCAGCATGAGGTTGGACATGAGGTCGTATTCGAAGTTCGGATCATGTGGAGGTGTTGCAGGTTCGATTAAGAATTCTTTTACAAAACCGTGTAAGTCGTAGAGAGCGATCGGATTCCACTTGTTGATCATTTGGATAACCGTGCGAACTTCAGGGTTGGTTTGGTAGCTAGCATCCCGGTTTGGATCGAGCCCGTTTGCTAGGGCCCGCAGGTTGAGAGCATCCCCATCTGGGTTTTCCGTGAAGTCAAATAAGAAGATGAATTTATTTAGGAGAGTTGGGATGTCTAGCGTGACTGTCTTAGCATTTCCAGCTTCATCTGTGGTGTTAAAGGTCACCTTTTCCTTGGTCGCAAAGGTATTGAAGAGGCCTGTGATGATGTCGATCCCTGGCTGTTCATCCGCGTGGGTGTTGTGGACTAAGACAGGTAGTTTGTAATCCAAGGTCTTGTCCTTCAGTGCAGCCAGCATTTCGCTTGGTTTGGTCAAAGCTGTAGGGTTGGTACTAGACAGGTAGTGATCGATGCTGGCTTGGTCCTTGCTCACGATCCCCATCTTCATGTCCCGGCCTTGGGCGCTCTTACCAAGGGTTTCTAACTGCACTAAACGATCAGGTTTCGCTTCTTCCTTGGATTTTTCGATAGCAGCGAGCATCTCTTCATGTGTATGGTAGTCTTGGTAAGGTCGAAAAACAAGAGTTTTATTGATGGTCACACCCAAGTCTGCATTGGTCCCGACCAGCTCATGATTGCCGATGTAGTTGCGGTAAGTCCGGCGGATATTATTTGGGCTCCGAAGGCTAAGATCTTCACCAAAGAGATCTTTTACTTCCATATGGAGATCCAAATCATTGCCGTTTGCAGTCTCTGTGATAGTAAGGAATAGATCCTTGCTCAGGGTTCCAGTCTCCATATCCCAGGTTTTCCACTCCGAGAGAGGCTTGTTGTCCAAGGTCCAGTTGATCTTGCCAGCAGCTTGAGCTTTTTCTTGGACTTTGTCATCAATCGTGCTCTTTTCAGAGAGATAAATGGTACTATCAGCCAATCGTGTCGCTTGGTCAGCGGTCGTTGCAGCACGGTTAGTGCTTGGACTAGCGGCTGGAGCAACTTCTGTAGTAGAAGCCACATCAGAAGTCGTTGCTGCTTCTGCAGAAGTGGCAGGGGCTGCGGTGTCTCCTTTTTCAGCTGTAGCAGGACTGGCAGTCTCAGCTGTCACAGATTGCTCAGTAGCGGGTGCCGCTTCAAGGACCGTACTTGGTTCTGTTTGAGGCGCTTCTAAGCTATCGGCTGATACTTGGCCATGTCCGATAACGGAAAGCAAGACAGCAGCTGAGAGGCTGAGTGTCGTAGTGTACAAATGTTTCTTATATGAAGACTTCATATAGAAGACCCTCCTTAAAAAGTTATTTTCCTGTTCTAGTATACCATTTTAGGAAAGCGTTTTCAACAGTTCCCGCAATAAAAAAGCCTTTGCATCTTGCAAGGGCTTCTCTGTCTATTCTGTCTCCTGATGAAATTGTTGATAAAAATCTACCTTGACCTGAATGAAGGTTTCTAAATCTCTTAACAATTGGAGTAAGGTGGCGCGTGTTTCGAATTCTTCCCGGGTCTTGGGCAAGGGCCGTTCGCGGAAGATCGCCAAATACTGAGTAATATCATCTAGAAGATTTTGGGCAGGATTTTCCTGACTTAACTGTTGCGCAGTCTTCTTAAAAAGTTGAGCCAGGATCATACTTTCACTCGCTGCTAACTGACAGCGGTTGACGTTTTCTGCCATATCCCGCAGGATGTCGTTTTGACGCTTGCGCATTTCGAAGTAGTGAATGTGGTAGTTGGTTTGATGAAAAAGGTGGTTGGAATGATCCAGATAGACAAGATTTAAAGCGTCCTTTAGGATACCATCCAATTCCTTGATCAAGCGGGCATCGTTGCGACCATCCCCCTTACCAAGTAATTCCGCAAAACGACCAAGGATCTTTTTCAGTTGGTCTTCGACAACATCATGGTAGTGATCAATCGCAGCCTGATTAGAAGGCATATAGAGATTGGCCAGCAGAGCAAAGCTGGTCCCGATTAAAAAGAGGGCAAGTTCATTGAGCAAGAGCCCCCAGGAAGTAGACTGCTCAATCAAGAGATGGGTGACCAGGACCGTACTAGGCGTGATGCCGATCTGCCATCCCATTAGAAAGGCACAAGGAGCATAGAGAGCGATAAAGACTCCCAGTGCCCAAAGGTTGAAGCCAAAAAAGGAAAAAGCGATACTTCCGATCACAAGGGCTAGCAAGGTCGACATAAAGCGCTGGTAGGCTTGCTTGATCGTACTCCGTCGCGTATCAGAGATGCTCAAGATGGCAATGACGCCAGCTGAGATGGCATAGGTCAAGCCCAGAGCATAAGCAAGGGCAGCTGCTAAACAGGTGGCCAAGGTGAGCTTGATGGTTCGTTGAAAAAGAGGCATGGCTTCCTTTCTATTTTGCTGGTTTCGCTGAGATAGATTTCATTTCATTATATCATGAATTGGCCTCATCCTTCTTTCTTGTGGTATACTAGTTCTATGGAAAATAACGATATCGTATACGGTGTCCATGCAGTCACCGAGGCTTTACAAGCCAATACAGGCAATAAATTATATATTCAAGAAGACCTCCGAGGGAAAAATGTTGACAAGATCAAGGCCTTAGCAGCCGAGAAAAAAGTGTCGATTTCTTGGACGCCAAAGAAAACCCTGCAAGAAATGACAGAAGGAGCCGTTCACCAAGGATTCGTCCTTCGTGTCGCAGCCTTTGCTTATACAGACTTGGCAGCGATTCTGAAACGGACAGCCCAAGAAGAGAACCCGCTTTTGTTGATTCTCGATGGCTTGACCGATCCGCACAATCTTGGATCCATCTTGCGGACAGCTGATGCGACCAATGTCTCAGGGGTCATCATTCCTAAGCACCGGGCAGTCGGGGTAACCCCAGTGGTTTCAAAAACGTCTACCGGAGCAGTGGAACACATTCCCATTGCCCGTGTGACCAATCTCAGCCAAACCCTAGACAAGTTAAAGGAAGAGGGCTTCTGGATCTTTGGAACCGATATGAACGGCACGCCATCTCACCAGTGGAATACGGCTGGTAAGTTGGCTTTGATCATTGGTAATGAAGGAAAAGGGATCTCAGCCAATATCAAAAAGCAAGTCGATGAGATGATCACCATTCCTATGAATGGCCATGTTCAAAGCCTCAATGCCAGTGTGGCAGCAGCTATCCTCATGTATGAGGTCTTTCGCAACCGACTATAAATAGTAGAGAGGCAATGATATGAAACGAAAAATCTTATTGGTTGACGGCTACAATATGATTGCCTTCTGGCAGGAGACCCGCCAGCTCTTTCAAAAAAGTGAGCTCGATGCGGCGCGCAACATCCTCCTGCAAAAACTGAGCCATTATGCTAGCTTTGAAGGGATCGAAGTCATCTGTGTCTTTGATGCCCAGTATATGCCAGGAGTGCGGCAGACCTACGATGAGTTCAATGTTCAGGTGGTCTTTACCGGTGAGGATGAGACGGCAGATGACTATATCGAGCGCTTGGCGGCAGAGCTCAATACGCCCCTCCACCAGGTATCCGTTGCAACCAGTGACTTACATGAACAATGGACTGTCTTTGCTCAAGGAGCCCTTCGGGTATCTGCTAGAGAGTTAGAGAAACGAGTCGCAGTCGTCAAAGGAAACCTCAATCAGGCGAAGCGAGTGGTCAATGATCAAAAACCACCCATGCGACCGCTTGATCACGAAGTATTGCGACAATTACAAGAAATGATGGGAGACAAGAAATGACATTTGCTATTTTAACCGATTCGACCGCAGATTTGGACCAAAATTGGGCCAAGGAACACCAGGTAACCATTCTGGGTTTGACCATTGAGTTAGATGGGACGGTATACCAGACAGTAGGAGAAGGTCAATTGACCAGCCCTGAGCTTTTAGAAGGCATGAAAAATGGGGCCAAACCGACAACCAGTCAGGTTAATGTGGGCCAATTCCAGGAGACCTTTAAGCACTTTGCAAAAGAAGGAAAAGCTGTACTTTATGTAGCCTTTTCATCGGTCTTATCAGGGACCTATCAGAGTGCAGTCATGGCACGAGACCTGGTTTTAGAAGACTATCCGGAAGCCGTGATTGAGATTGTCGATCCTAAGGCTGCTGGGATTGGAGAGGGCTATCTGGTCATGCGGGCGGTAGCTGCGCGCGATGCGGGTCGCTCATTAGCAGAAGCCAAAGAAGAGATCATGGCTCTAGCTCCAAAACTGCGGACTTATTTCCTCGTCGATGATCTATATCACCTCATGCGTGGCGGCCGTCTCTCAAAAAGTGCTGCGATCATGGGAAGTTTGGCCAGCATCAAACCCATTCTCTGGATAGATGCGGAAGGGAAATTAGTTCCTATTAGCAAGGTTCGGGGACGCAAAAAAGCTGTCCGAGAATTACTGGAGCTGATCAAAGCCGATATCGGTGAAGGCACAGCCTTGGTATCATATACCAACGATCTAGAAGGAGCAGAAGCACTGAAGCAAGAAATACTTGCGCTTGAAGGGATTGATGAAGTCCTTGTGATGCCCCTTGGACCGGTTATTTCAGCCCATGTTGGCCCGAATTCTTTGATCGGTTTTGTCATTGGAAAAGAAAATCGCAAATAATTTTCCAAATCGGTTGACTTTTATCTTAGAATTTTGATACAATAGTAGGCGGTATTGTTTACCCCATTTGTAAGGCCCCGGAACCTTTCAAATAACTTGCGGACCGGAACATCCGCCCTGTAAACAAAAACGACATTCATATAGGAGAAATCATGAACAAAACTACATTCATGGCTAAACCAGGCCAAGTAGAACGCAAATGGTACGTTGTTGACGCAACTGATGTACCTCTTGGACGCCTTTCAGCAGTTGTTGCTAGCGTGCTTCGCGGAAAAAACAAACCAACATTCACACCTCACACTGATACAGGTGACTTCGTAATCGTTATCAATGCTGAAAAAGTTAAATTGACTGGTAAAAAAGCAACTGATAAGATCTACTACACTCACTCAAACCACCCAGGTGGATTGAAATCAATCTCTGCTGGTGAACTTCGTTCTAAAAATGCAGTTCGTTTGATCGAGAAATCAGTTAAAGGTATGCTTCCACACAATACTCTTGGCCGCGCTCAAGGTATGAAATTGAAAGTATTCGTTGGAGCTGAGCACACTCACGCTGCACAACAACCAGAAGTTCTTGATATTTCAGGACTTATCTAAGGAAAGGAACAATAAAGTATGTCACAAGCACAATATGCAGGTACTGGACGTCGTAAAAACGCTGTTGCACGCGTTCGCCTTGTTCCAGGAACTGGTAAAATCACTGTTAACAAAAAAGATGTTGAAGAGTACATCCCACACGCTGACCTTCGTTTGGTCATCAACCAACCATTCGCAGTTACTTCAACTGCAGGTTCATACGACGTTTTCGTTAACGTTGTAGGTGGTGGATACGCTGGTCAAGCAGGAGCTATCCGTCACGGTATCGCTCGTGCCCTTCTTCAAGTAGACCCAGACTTCCGCGATTCATTGAAACGCGCAGGACTTCTTACACGTGACTCACGTAAAGTTGAACGTAAGAAACCAGGCTTGAAAAAGGCCCGTAAAGCATCACAATTTAGTAAACGTTAATTCGTTACTGGACAGCAGAATACAAACGAAAACACTTTGCATCTTGCAAGGTGTTTTTTTCTATGAGAACTGGCGGTGCGCAATTAGGATAGCTCTAGCGACTTTAGTCGCATAGAGATATGCTATGCACAGTTGCCTCAAGAAAACAATGCTTCTTGGTCCACCCTGTTAGACAAGCTTCAAAACCAAGGAATCCAACAGATTTCTCTTGTAGTTACAGATGGCTTTAAGGGGCTTGAGCAGATTATCAGTCAGGCTCACCCATTAGCTAAACAACAATGTTGCTTAATTCATATTAGTCGAAATCTAGCTAGTAAAGTGAAACGAGCAGATAGAGCGGTTATTCTGGGGCAATTTATAATGATTTATCGTGCTGAAAATTTAGAAATGGCAGGACAAGCTTTAGAGGACTTTCTCGCCGAATGGAAACCAAAGTATAGGAAAGTCATGGAAAGTCTGGAGAAGACGGATAATCTTTTAACTTTTTATCAGTTTCCCTACCAGATTTGGCACAGCATGTATTCGACAAACCTCATTGAGTCTCTTAACAAAGAAATCAAACATCAAACGAAAAAGAAGGTTCTTTTTCCTAATGAGGAGGCTCTGGAACGTTACTTAGTTACGTTGTTTGAAGATTATAATTTCAAGCAAAGTCAACGAATCCATAAAGGGTTTGGTCAATGTTCTGATACACTTGAAAGCTTATTTAATTAACACTCCGTAACTCTACTTAAGTGTTTACACATAATTATTTACAGTATCAAAAAATAAAGTATATTGTTTTCATCATAATATAATTAAATATCAGTATAGAGAATTTTATCTATATATCAGATATCAGCAATTGCTTTTGCTGTCATTTTTCGCTACAATAGTTACAAGGAGGAAATAAACATGTTAAAAGAAGTATTAAACGTCGCAAAAGTTGCGAAAAAATCATCTCTCTTCTTAGGAGGGGTAGCATTTGGGACGCTTGGCTTGAAAGTCTTAGCAAGTAAAGAAGCTAAGAAAGGCTATTCTAAGGCCTTGGCTAAAGCTTACAAATTGAAAGATGGACTGGATGCATCTGTTTCTGTTGTAAAACAACACGGTGATGATGTTTTACAAGACGCTAAATATTTATACGAACAGGAAAAGAAAGAAGAACAATTAGATAGCCTGACAGGTGAATAATATGTCTTTTAAAGTGCTACACAGAGGATATCAACATATCCGATTATCGTCCTCGTTTTCACTGACCTTGGATATTCAAGATTATCTTCGTTCCTTGGCTAAAGATGAAAAAGGGATCGACTCTATTCAGTTTTATATGGATCAGCAGCACTTTACTCTACGTATGAAAGAAGGCTTCTCTGTATTAGAAAATGCAGAGGCCTTTTTAAAAAAAATTGACAAGGGGAAAGTTTCGGACTTGATGACTCTTCCCATTCGTAGAGAAGAGAGTGCTTATTCAATTGTATCGGGTGCAGCGATTAAGCGTTTGCTGTTTCGAAGTTTTGTACCCTACCCTATTCGTTATATTTGGACTTGTTATCAGGCTTTGGGTTATGTCAAAGAAGCCTATCAAACTTTAGCGCGCAAGGAACTAACCATGGAGGTCTTGGACTGTTCGGCCATTTTGTTGTCCTTGTTTATGAACCAATCCAAGACAGCTAGCAACATCATGTTTATGCTTGATTTGGGTAATCATCTGGATCAGTGGTCTTTAAAAAAAACAGCAACAGATTTGGAACAAAGCCTTCTTGCTAAAGAAAGTGATGTTTTCTTAGTGCGGGGAGACATGGTCATCAGCATCAAGAGTTCTGATGTTCAAGTAGGTGATGTATTAGTTGTCTCCCAAGGTAATGAAATCTTGTTTGACGGCCAAGTGGTTTCAGGATTAGGCATGGTCAATGAGAGTTCCTTGACTGGAGAGAGCTTCCCTGTTGAAAAGAAAGAGGGAGATTCTGTATGTGCGAATACTGTTTTGGAAACAGGAGAGTTAAGAATTCGTGTGACTGATAATCAGATAAACAGTCGTATTTTGCAACTCATCAATCTGATGAAAAAATCTGAAGAGAGTAAGAAGACAAAACAACGTCATTTTATTAGGATGGCAGACAAGGTTGTAAAATATAACTTCTTAGGTGCTGGTTTGACTTATCTGTTAACAGGTTCGTTTTCAAAAGCCATTTCCTTTTTATTGGTGGATTTTTCATGTGCTCTAAAAATATCCACACCTGTAGCCTACCTTACGGCCATAAAGGAAGGTCTAAATCGAGAAATGGTTATTAAAGATGGTGATGTATTAGAAAAATATCTGGAAGTGGATACTTTCTTGTTTGATAAAACGGGTACCATCACGACGAGTTATCCTTTGGTTGAAAAGGTTCTTCCTTTCGGAGATTATACTGAGAAAGATATTTTAAGAATAAGTGCATGTTTGGAGGAACATATCTATCATCCTATTGCCAATGCAATTGTTAAACAAGCTGAAATTGAAGGCATTGAACACGAAGAAATGCATGGCAAGCTTCAGTATGTTGCAAGCAAAGGGATTAAATCGCAAATTGATGGTCAATCGGTTGTCATTGGAAATTATGTACTAATGCAAGACGAACAGGTAAGAATTAGTTCTGAGCAGCTGGCCTTGATTGAGCAATATAAGACTCATTACAATTTATTGTTTTTGGCTTATAAGAAAGAATTAATTGGGATGTTTTGTATCCACACTCCCTTGAGAAGCGAGGCGAAAGTTGCATTGAAAAAGCTAAAGCGCCAAGGGAAAAAACTGATTCTGGCAACTGGTGATACGTTGGCTAGAACAGAAGAGTTGGTTAAAGATCTGCCATTTGACAACGTTTATACTGATTTAAAACCAGATGGTAAGTTTCAGTTGGTTCAGGAATTACAGAAAGCTGGCCGAACTATTTTGATGGTTGGAGACGGGTTAAACGACTCTGCTGCCTTGACGCTTGCAGATATTGGGGTTGTGATGAATGAAAGTGCTGATATTTCTAAGCAGATGAGTGATATTTTATTATTAGATAATCGTTTAGATTTCTTCGAGGAATTGAATTCTTTATCTGAATCGTTGCAGAAATTAATTCAAAGAAATATTCAAGAAACAGTTGTAATAAATGGAAGTTTAATTGGATTTGGGTTGTTAAATTGGTTAAGCCCATCTAATCTTTCGATATTGCACAATCTGACTACTTTAAGAATCGTCCTTCGTAGTCTTTCTATTAAAAGTAGGTAAGAGACCGAGAAGCTGAGGTTATAAAAACTAAAAGGAGTTGTCTCATTTGAGAATAACGGCTCTTTGTCAACTGTAGTGGGTTGGTGGAAAATTATACCCTGGAGAGGACCAAATTGGTTCTCTCCTTTTAAATATTGAAAAAACCATTGGCAGTGGACATACTTTAAAACTATATATTTCTGAAACTAGTTTTACAATACAAATATTGACATGCAATTATTAATTGGTGGATTTTAAGTTGACATCTACAAAGTTTAATGTTAGAATACATTCAAAAATATATTTGAATGAGGTGTTTTATGATTCAAAATATTGTTACTTCAATAATCCTGTATTCTGGGACAGCCGTAGACTTACTTATTATCCTAATGTTATTTTTTGCCAAAAGAAAAAGCAGAAAGGACATCATTAACATCTATTTAGGACAATTTCTAGGCTCTGTTAGTCTAATATTCCTAAGTTTGCTTTTTGCATTTGTCTTAAATTATATTCCTAGTAAAGAGATTTTAGGTTTACTCGGTTTGATTCCAATTTTCCTAGGCCTCAAAGTTTTGCTTTTAGGAGATTCTGATGGAGAAGCTATTGCAAAAGATGGTTTGCGAAAAGACAATAAAAACCTGATTTTTCTAGTCGCTATGATTACTTTTGCAAGTTGTGGCGCTGACAATATTGGTGTCTTTGTCCCATATTTTACCACCTTAAATTTAGCGAATTTGATAGTGACTTTACTTACTTTTCTAGTCATGATTTATCTCTTGGTTTTTTCTGCCCAAAAATTAGCACAAGTCCCTTCTGTTGGAGAAACTTTGGAAAAATATAGCAGATGGTTTATTGCCGTTGTCTATTTAGGATTGGGGATGTATATCTTGATTGAAAACAACAGCTTTGACATGCTATGGGCTGTGTTAAGCTAGGAGAAAAAATTATGAAAAAAGATAGTATCTGTCAAGTGGATGTTATAAATCAACAAAATGTTACAACCGCAACGAACTACCTTGAAAAGGAAAAAGTCCAAAAATCACTTCGCATTTTATCAAAATTTACCGATAATAAACAGATAAATATCATCTTTTATCTCCTTGCCGTCGAAGAACTCTGTGTCTGCGATATAGCCTGTTTATTAAATCTCAGTATGGCATCTGCCTCCCACCATCTTCGTAAACTAGCCAATCAAAACATCTTGGACACTAGAAGAGAGGGGAAAATTATATATTATTTTATAAAAGATGAGGAAATCAGAGATTTTTTTAATCAACTAGGATAACAACTATTTTTACTACTTTTCCATGATTATAGGGAGATTATATATGAAATTTTTTGATGAAAATTACTCACAAGAAATACCTACTCGTATCAAATGTTTAAGAAAAAAGTATAATTTAAAGCAAAGCGACCTAGGTAATGCAGGTCAAGTTAGCCAAGTTGAAAAGGGAGGAATTTGAAAGAATTTGTATCTTTTATTTTTTGTTTCATTTATGCCCTATGCTACTGGAATAGTTAGTAGTCATTTCATGGATCATACGGCACAGCTCTTTTATGGACTGATCGTTATTGTTTCAACGGTAGCAAACTGGTTTCTACATAAAGTAATTGATAAACCCAATATAGATCAGAAAGAATTACTTGAAGCTACCGCACAATATAGAAAGTTATTGATACCTGACCTAATAATTAAAGGAGTGGGATTGATTCTATCCTTAATTCTCTATCCTCCGATTATGATGTATAGTGTTTTAATTGCGGCATTTTACATCATAACTTTAAAAACACTATCTGAAAAAAGAGTGAATAACTAGAAAACGGTGACCAAAGTTAGGTGTATTATTTTAATGCTTACAGACCTAAACTATTCCCCTATTTATAATTTATTGATTCATATTTTATGAAATTAAAAAGTAGATATCGTTCTGAAAAGCCTTGATATTACGCTGTTTTTAGTCCAACTGAAATCCATACTTTCCAAACCAGGTCTTAAGAAAGCTCGTAAAGCATCACAATTTAGTAAACGTTCTTCGAAGGAATTATGATACTTACAAAGAGCACCTTTCGGGGTGTTCTTTTTTATTGATATCTTGTAGATTTATAATTAGAAATCTCCTTGAAGGGTATCGGGTAAATGAAAAATTCGGCGATCATATCCTATTTCTTCACGCTTTAGTCTAAGAGCTATAATGTAAAAAACTCTAGCTATCAGGTAGTTGATAGCTAGAGTTTTTTTCTATTCATATGATTTAATGAGATGAAATAAGGCTTTTACTTCTGATGACAGTGTAGCTGATTTGAGATAAGCGTAATAAACTGTAAATGTTATCTGGTCCTCCGATATTAGAGGGATTTTTATTAAATCATCATCTTCATCAGAAAGTGCGATATCAGCCAGTAAACTAAGGCCAATCCCTTTCTTTAAAAGTTCTTTAATGATGACAATGTCGTCAGTCTTAAAGAATATTTCTGCCTTGTTTTGATACTTTTGATTAAGTAGTTCAAAAGCTTTCAGGTGCACAAAGTGTTCGTCTAAAAGTATAAAGGATTGATCTACTAACTCTTCAAAAGTGAGGGAAGGAGCAGTAGCAAGAGGATGGTTCTTAGATAAAACGACATACAGTTCTTTATGAAAGAGTTCATGTGTCTCTATTGAAGGATGATTGAGTGGTTCAATCAAGCCGAGTAGGCTTGCATCAAGGTCTCCCTTGAGGAGAAGATTTAATAACTCTAAGGAGCCACCGCGGATAGGGCGTACCTTTTTTAAAAAATCGAATTTATCTTTTTCGTTTAAGGCAGCAAAGAGATACTGAATGATAATAGGAGGGAATCCTACAGTAGAGTATTGTGCCAAGGAGCGATTAATTTCTTTGCGAGTAGAAATAACCTCAGGTAAGATCTTTTCTGTATGCTTTAGAAGGATTTGCCCTTGAGGAGTGAGTTTGAAGGAACGATGCGAGGGATCGTGGTGAATCAATTTGCAATTAAAAGATTCCTCTAAGCGCTTGATGGCATAAGAAATAGATGGTTGGCTGACTTTATGTAGTTTTGCTACTTCCGTATAGGATTGAAGCTGGCAGAGGTCATAAAAATATTGTAGATCTTTTAAATTCATAGGGGCTCACTTTCATTAATTGGAGACAAAATAAGTGGAAATCACCAGATAAATAAATTTTATCCGTATCCTACAATTTGACTATACGAGTATTCGCCGGTTAAAATGTAAGTGAGTCAGGAATCTCAAAGATTATCTAAGATACTTTCAAAAATGACCAACATCTTTTCTCGTTTATCAATAGGGAGCTGTTTAATCTTCATGTTGATTCTTTTGAGTGAAAGATTGTCAGTCTTATCAGAGGTTGATTCAAGACTATCAAAATTGAAAAATTCCTCTGGGGTCATCTCTAGGGCGTCAATCACTTTTTCAAGACTGTGAATGGTCAGATTCACATTTTGGTTTTCGAGTTGGTTGATATACTTAAGCCCAAGTCCCGCTTGTTCCGAAAGTTCTTCCTGGCTCATTTTGTTTTGTGTTCGAAAATATTTCACTTTTTGGGAAATATAGTGTTGTAAATAGTTTTTATTTGTCATATAAATAGAATACAAGTTTTGCATGACAAAAAAACACATTAAAAAGTACAAAGTATTGTATAAGGAACTTATATGGTATTAATTTTAATTAGGATTGCCAATTTGTATGATTATTTTGCTATACTTGAAACTTTTAGTAAAGAGTGCTCATCGAGAGTTTCATGACTTCAGAACTTTATAAAATATAACAACTTGAAGCATCATCAATAATAGTGTTTTAAGTATAAAAAAGCTTATTAGAAAATTGTTCTCGTAGACTCATTATAACATATACGAACATAATCGTATTTTTTAAACAACAAAGTTGGACGAACAATTCATTTTAAGTGGTATAATAGAAACAAAAAGGAGGTTGCACTATGACTGCACATGATATTTTAAACAACCCTTTCCTCAATAAAGGTACTGCCTTTACCTTAGAGGAGCGAAAGGAACTAGGCCTTGTTGGTTTACTGCCACCGTATGTTCAAACGATTGAAGAACAAGCGGCGCAAACTTATGCGCAAATGCAAACAAAAGCCAATGATTTGGAAAAGCGTCTTTTCCTTATGGAAATTTTTAATACCAACCGGACTCTTTTCTATTACCTCTTTTCTCAACATTTGGAGGAATTTAATCCAATTGTATACGATCCAACCATTGCAGATACCATTGAAGGCTATAGTGACCTCTTTGTAGATCCCCAATATGCGGGATATCTTGATATCAATCATCCTGAAAATATTGAAGCCACTTTGAAAAATGCTGCTGGGGATCGCGAGATTCGTCTCATTGTTGTAACAGATGCAGAAGGAATCCTTGGAATCGGGGACTGGGGAACAAATGGTGTCGATATTTCTGTTGGGAAATTGATGGTCTACACGGGTGCTGCTGGAATCGATCCTTCTATGGTCCTTCCTTTAGTTATTGATGCAGGAACTAACCGTGAAGAACTTCGTAACAACCCTAATTACTTAGGAAATCGTCACGAACGGGTTCGCGGAGATCGTTACTACGACTTCATTGACCAATTTGTTCAAACAGCAGAACGTCTCTTTCCTAAACTCTACCTTCACTGGGAAGACTTCGGCCGCTCGAATGCTGCCAATATTCTTGAAAAATACCGGAAACAAATTCCAACTTTTAATGATGATATTCAAGGTACAGGAATCGTTACCTTAGGTGGTATCTTTGGTTCACTGGATATTAGTGGTGAAAAATTAACAGATCAAGTTTATCTCTGCTATGGTGGTGGTACTGCGGGTGCAGGAATTGCCTCTCGTGTTCTTCGTGAAATGGTGAGTGAAGGTCTTTCTGAAGAAGAAGCCTATAAACGTTTCTTTATGGTTGATAAACAAGGTCTTCTCTTTGATGACATGGATGACCTAACTCCTGAACAAAAACCGTTTGCTAAGAAACGTGCTGACTTTAGTAATGCAGACAAGTTGACTGACCTGCTTGAAGTAGTGAAGACTGTGAAGCCAACCATTCTTGTAGGAACTTCGACTCAACCTAATACCTTCACTAAAGAAATAGTAGAAGCTATGTGTGAAAACACAGAACGTCCGATGATTTTCCCTTTGTCAAATCCAACCAAACTAGCAGAAGCTAGTGCCAAAGATTTGATTGAATGGTCAGATGGCAAAGCTTTTGTCGCAACAGGAATTCCTGCTGATACAGTTTCTTATAAAGGTGTCGACTATGTGATTGGTCAAGCCAATAATGCCTTGATTTACCCAGGTCTTGGTCTAGGTATGCTGGCTTCTGAAGCAAGTCTTTTGACTGATGAAATGATTGGAGCAGCGGCTCATTCATTGAGTGGTATTGTCAATCCAGGCCAACCAGGAGCTCCTGTCTTGCCACCGTTCAAGTATGTAGCAGAAGTTTCTATTAAAGTAGCAGAAGCAGTCGCTAAAAAAGCGCAAGAGCAAGGTCTTGCGCGTGCTAAGGAAACAGATATGTCCAAAGCAGTTCGTGATTTGAAGTGGTATCCAGAGTATAAATAATTCACTGTTGCTGCCTATCCTTTGCTAGCGACAGATTTGTATGGGCTGTGGACTTAAGTAATTTAGAAAGGATACCTATGTCACTCTTTTTAACCTCGATTACGAGTATCATTCCGATTATCGCTATCATTGTTTTGGGGTATATTCTTCAGGTGAAGGGATGGTTTGGAGATGACTTTGGACCTAACCTATCTCGTTTAATCATGAATGTAGCCTTGCCAGCGTCAATCTTTGTGTCGGTGATGAAATACCTAACGCTAGATAAGCTAATCAGTCTTTCTGGAGGCCTCCTTTATACATTTGTGGCCTTTATCTTGGGCTATATCGTAGCTTATATTGCAGTTATGGTTTTCAAGGTTCGTCCAGGACGGCGAGGAACCATGATGAATACCTTTGTGAATGCCAATACTATTTTTATTGGTTTACCTTTAAACGTTGCTCTTTTTGGGGATCAGGCTCTTCCTTATTTCTTAATTTACTATATCACCAACACGATTTCTACCTGGACATTGGGCGTGTATTTGATGACGAGCGATAGTAAATCGGGTCAAAGCAAGGAGACAAGTAAATTTGACTGGAAGAAATTGCTACCAGCTCCGCTTGTAGGTTTTCTTGTGGCTCTACTGTTTTTGATTCTCCGAATCTCTATTCCAAATTTCGCAACGAATACCTTAACCTATGTTGGAAATATCGTCACTCCCCTATCTCTGATTTATATTGGTATCGTTCTTGCAAAGGCAGGCTTGAAAACTATTACTTTTGATAAAGATACAATTGTCACTTTAGTTGGACGCTTTATCCTAGCTCCTCTAATCATGCTTCTTGTATTGAAGTTCTTTGCACCAAATATGGCAACAGTAGAATTTAAGACCTTTATGATTCAGTCCGCTACACCAGCTTTAGCTGTTCTCCCAATCCTTGCTAATCAGGGCAAAGGAGATGTAGAATTCTCTACGAATGTGGTGACTCTAAGTACGGTTCTATTTATCGTTGTTATTCCAATATTACAAACTTTGTTAGGATAAGAAGGAAGAGGATAGGATTGAAAGTTTTGCGTTAAGAAATTGCACTATTTTAAATACATCTATTCCTATTTCTTGAAATCAAAATCGGCAGAAACTCTTCGGATGTTTCCTATCAAGCGCTTTTTAGCTGTCCTAAAAGCCAGACTTTTCAAACTAGGATTGAAAAAAGCTCGTAAAGATAGCCAGTTTTCTAAACGTTAATTCGTTGCTGGACAGCAGAATACAAACGAAAACACTTTGCATCTTGCAAGGTGTTTTTTTGTATTTTCATGCTAAATTGTGGCAATTGACACAGTTGTTGTGGCTTTAGCCACGTACAAATACGGCTGCATCCTGACAAAGTCAGTTGACTCAAAATCTTAATCAATACGAAACTATCGACGTTTACAGACATTCAAGAGAACTCTCTTGGCTGTCTTTTTTGTTTCAAAAATACAAAGTTCACCCCAAAATTCACCTTATACCTTTTGTGATATTAAGCCTTCATATTGTCACTGTTTAGAGAAATGCTCTAAGCAATTTTGAATCAGAATGAGCAATTTGACTTAAATTGTTTACAAATTGACAAAAATCATGATATTTTTGACTAATATCATTGTCAAAAATAAAAAGATATGTTACAATGTAATCAAGTTAAAGAAATAAGAACTTAGATAGGGAGGAACTATGTGTGCATCGTTAATACTATCTTATTTAATAGCAAAGGAGGAAAGATCAAATTCTACCGTTTTTAGGCTATCTAAGCCAAATGGTTGAATTTGATAGACAATGGTAAATATGAAGCTAAAAAGTCGTTTAAAAGAGCTTCGCGCTCGTGATGGTTTAAACCAAACCGAGCTTGCAAAGCTAGCAGGTATATCGAGGCAGACTATTAGTTTGCTAGAGCGTGATGAGTATACCCCCTCTATTATAATTGCCTTGAAAATCTCTCAGATATTTCATGAGCCAGTAGAGTCGGTATTTCGCTTAGAGGAGGAAGAATCATGAACAAATATAGAGTAATGTATTATCTTTGTATCATTGCCTTTGTAGCAAATGTTTCGATGATGATCGGGACCTTGCTGGGATGGTTTCACATTTTAGACAGTAATTATTTTTTCTGGACTAGCTTGATTCTTAGTTTCGTCTTTGAGCGGGTGGAAAAGAAAGTAAAAGAAAGAGTATAAAAGGAGTAAGATTATGAAAGAGTTTTTGGCAGATTTTCAAGTAGATACCGAACACAAAGAAATTGCAGGGGTTTGTGCGGGTATCGCTAATTATTTCAAGGTAGATCCCCTGATGGTTCGTGCATTAGTCGCTTTGCTTTTTTTATCTTCTATAGAAATTAGTCTTCTCACAGTGATAAGCTATGCCCTTTTAGCTGGCTGGATGGGGAGTGGGTCTCTTGAAGAAGTCATCAAAAAATCAGGCTACAAGATCCTATTTTTCTATATAGTTTCCATTCTCCTGAATAGCTTTGGTGATCAAGTGTTAACAGCTACCTTTGGATTTGGTCATGCTCTGGTTCAAGGACTACTTAGTTTATTTTAGAAAGAAGATGGAAAATGAAAAAGAAACATTTATTACTATTGTTAGGAAGTTTATTGTTGGGTGGTTTAATCGGAATGTTTGGTGTTGCCTTCACAAATCTTCATTTAAACATTTCTCAAGAGCAAGTACAGTTTGTTTTGACGACCTTCTTTTTCTGTCTGGGAATACTATCGACCATAGTAGCTCTTTATTTTATTATGAATAGTAGGAAAGCTTATGATAGCTACCTAGCAGAAGAAGATGATGAATTAAATGAGCTGGCTTATATCAAGATGTATCGCTCTCTAGATTATGGGACAGTTGCTTACAATGTTTTGCAAGTTAGTATGTTTTTCAGTTTGGTTACCGTGTTACCTAGTCATGATCTTCCGTTATCAGTTTTTCTCTTAGCGGTATTAACCATTCTTGTTGGAAGTTTCTGCGTCAAAACAACGAGCAAAATTCGTAATTACCAGATCTCTATTTTAGCCACACCAAAAGAAGTATTAGACTATCTAGAAACGTATGATGAGGGAGAAAAACAGGCGGAAATGGCAGAGGCTTATTTAATCTTGTTCAAACTCAATCAGTTAATCTTACCATCGGTCTATATCATCTTATTTGCCTTATCCATCATTCTTGGTGAAGTGCAGTTAGTTGGTGTCCTTATAACGGCTCTAATCCATCTCTATATCAATATTGCACAATTAAGAAAAACAAAACGATACTTTAAATAGCGTGGATTTATATGAATGGTGTCGAAAATGGAGGTGACGATGTTGAAAGGGATGAGTCAATCAAAATAAATTTCATTCCAAGATAGAGCTATAACATAAAAATTCTAAAAAATTTGTAAAGTAGCTTTAGTAAACGTTCTATTAAAAGAATGCTAATCATTACAATGAGCACCCTTCGGGGTGTTCTTTTTGTATACCGGAACTGAATTAGAAATAAACAAAAAACCACCCTATCTTCCCTAGTCAAATAGGACTGTAGAAAATAGGGTGGTTTTAGAACGTTAAGGATTATTTATCGTCTTTGTGAAGGATATTCTTCACGCCCTTGATAGCTCCTTCAACAGCTTCTTTTGCATCTTCAGCAACTTCTTTAGCTTTTGATGCAACTTTTTCAGCAACGCCTTCAGCTTCTGTTTTTGTGTCGCCGGTTACTTTACCGAAGCCTTCTTTAACAGAGCCTTTGGCTTGGTTCAATTTTTCTTCTAATGACATAGTGTCACCTCCGTTAAGTAAGTAGTTTTTTAATCTGAATTGAAGACAGTTCATTTAAAGAATTAAAACTATTTAGTTCAGATTAATATAAGTATATACCCTCTGAAATGGAAAGTCAAATATCCGCTACGGTATTCTAATAATAGGGATGAGGTCTGAATAATGATCGACTAATAGGTCACGATATTCAGGCTTTCCAGCAAAGATTTGAAACGAAAGAAGCCAAAAAGTTTTCTGTCTCCAATACAATAAATGGTATAATGGTCGTGAATGGATACATCGTAACGCTATTTTTTGAAAAAGAGAAGAGAAACATGAAAAGAATCCTCAAAACCTACCCCGTTGTCAGTACTTTGTCTTTAACTTGTTTGTTGCTCGGCCTGTTGACTTCCTTTTTTGGGGATGCTATGTATGACCTGTTGGCCTTTCATTCGAAGCCGGCCTATGCTTGGCAGTATGTCAGTGGGACCTTGATGCATGGCAGTAAAGGAGCCCCTGTCTGGTTTTTATGGGTCCATTTGATTTTAAATGGACTCATGGTCCTTCCTTTTGGTGGACTGTTAGAAAGAAAAAGAGGATCCAGGCAAGTATTGATTGTTTTTGTGACGGCGACAGCTCTCTCTTCCATCATTTTTCATCTTTTAACGCAAGGGCAGGACATTCAGGCAACAGGGATCTCTGCTGTAGGCTATGCCTTTGTAACCGGGGGAGTTCTGATCCTACCAAATATGTGGAAAGAGTATTCGCTCTCCGTAAAACTGTTTTATCTATTCTTAGTTTTTCTATCTGGCCTCATGCTCTTACCGGCCATCACCGGCTGGATCTCGACCTGGCTACACCTTTCAGGGATTGCCAGTTATCTATTGGTCTTTTTCGGAAGTAACAGCCTGAAGAAGGCTTCTACCAATGAAACTGGCTCTTAAGCGAGATTTTCATCCTGCTTCCTTGACTCTTCCCTCACTGCGCCGTATAATACTCTATATCAATGAAAAATCACCTTTTGTCATTGTGCAAAGGGTGATTTTATAACGAAAAAAAGGAGACACAATGGGCTATATTTCTACAATTAAAACAGCTGTTCAGCTCTTTCCTTTCCTAGCGTTTTTGCTGACCTTGCCCTACATGATTTTGAATTACCGAAAATATGGCTCGGTCAATAAATTACGGGTGCTGATTTTCTATTCTTTTATGCTTTACTTGATGACGGTCTATCTCTTGGTGGTCTTGCCCCTGCCGGATCCAAGTAAGATCCATACCAGCTACTCGGAAATGATCAATCTTTATCCCTTTGCCTTTGTGGTGGATTTTTTCAAGGAGAGTCCCTTTGATCTGGCGCAGACAAGCACTTGGCTTCAGGCCATTAAGCATCCGACTTTTTATGTGCCTGCCTTTAATGTTCTGATGTTGATTCCTTTTGGGATGTATCTGCGCTATTATTTCAAGTGTGGTTTTAAGAAAACGATTCTCCTGACAGCCCTCTTTAGTCTCTTTTTGGAGCTGACCCAGTTATCAGGTCTCTACTTTAGGTATCCGGGTCCTTACCGCCTAGCAGATGTCGATGATATCATTCAAAATACCACCGGTGGTGGAGTGGGCTACCTGCTCGGTTGGTTCCTAGTTTGGTTATTGCCGACGCGAGATGAAATCGACCAGCATTCTTTCCGAGTAGGGATGAAAGTATCGGGTCTTCGGATGGGTCTAGCTTTCTTGATCGACTTTGTGATGCTATCCTTACTTTACGCGCTGATCGAGCGTTTAGGGGCGATTCCTTATGTAGCGATTTTGGCTGTTTATTTTGGCCTGATTCCCTTGTGGCGGGGCAAAACCTTGGGAATGGCTTTGCTGAAATTCCGCCTGCATTTTGAAAAGCAAAAATGGCTTCGCACCATCTGGCGGGGGATCCTAGTAGTCGGCTATTTCTATCTGATTCCTCAGGGATTGTTCTATTTGATTTCGTTCTTGAACAGCGATTTGACGGATAATTCCCTCTTAACCCTATCCATAATTTTATTGCTCTTCTTTGCACTTTTATTGTATTTGATTCTGACTCTTGCCATCGTCTTACTTAATCGTCGCTTTCCGTTTGACCGTTTAGCTGGAGCTGAGTATGAGAGTACGGTGCGCGTGAAGAAAGAGATCTTAAAGGATGAAACTGAATCGTCAAAATAGAGAGTGGGACAGAAATCGGTCATTCGTTAGAATTCGATTTCGTCGTCCCACCTCCGCAC
>NZ_JBDGEA010000012.1:0-76932 GCF_040908565.1 Streptococcus parasanguinis
TTGTAATAGGATTTGCTATACCATTCGCGGTCGCTAATTCCTAGATATTCCTTGTATTCCATCGGATACTTATGGATATAGTAGGCTTGCACAATGTGGACATCGATAAGAAAAGCTATTAAATAGGCATAAACAACAAACCAAAGAATCAAAAGTAAACCGTAAGGATAAAAATACCACAAAACCGGTAACTTGTTTAGCTGATGATACATTAAAGATACTGGAAAAAGAAAGACCATCATTCCTAGCGTCATCAACAAGACTTTCTTCAGAATTGGCTTTGGTTCCTCATCATTCATGCGTCGTTTCAAATTCTGGATTTTATTAACAATTATCCAGATAAAGAGAGCTATTCCTACTATCAGCTGAATCCAGAATCCCAGCAGAGTATAGGCATCATAGGCTACAGCACTCGCAAAGTAAAGTCCTGAAATAAACGCCCCAGATAACCACGGGAAATAAAAAGGAAAATAGGTCCAGAGTTGACTACTCAAGCGCTTCTTCGGCCAAAAAACTGGTATAGAAGCAACAAGAAAACCTACATAAACTAGGAGGCTAACAGGCTTTAAAAAAGCACCTATAGACCGAATTAAGATAGCAGCATCATAAGAAAGATAACGAACGTCTGTACCTTTCCCTAAATTACTAGGCAAAGAGATTAATAGAAAATAGACCATGATGCCAAAAAAGAAAAATACACAAAAAATAACTGTAAAGAGACGATTGAGAAGGCTCATATGGATAGGATTCGGCATCCCTGCTGTCAATGAATACTTCCCACTGGTTACAATTTTCTTACTGTTTTCAAAATCAGCACCAAATAAACTGATTCTTTTCATTCTTTACGCTCCACTGTCGTCCTGCTCTTTCTTAAAGAGCACTTTTCCTTGGCTGTATAATTTCATAATTTTCACAAAACGAACTGGATTGTTTTGATTATACATTAACACGAGTACATAGAATAATAATCCACCCATCCAGAATTCATTACCTAGTTCAATCTCCTGACCAAATTTCTGAGTACAGCTATAAAAAACATAGAACAAGTAGATATTAGTGGCAATGATTAGAAAACGAACGAAACGGAAGATTTTCGTTGACAACTTAGCTGGATCAAAGTTATCTTCCCCCACCATCAAGTTATGAGAAGCCGCATAGTAAAAGACCTTCTCTGTCGTTGGCTGGGCCGTGCGAACATTTTTATATAGTCCTCGTTCAAGAATCGTAAACAGGAACAAAAACTCTGCCAACCACAATAATAGGATAAAAGTCAGACTGGTCCAGTTATAAACTCCTATACTCATTGCCGCAAGGAAGCCAAAGCCTCCTGTTCCACCTGCCATGAAGAAAATCACCAGTTCAGGAATATAGGCGTTAGTCTTTCGAGCCCCTTCAGTATTAAGCAGGACGCTCTTGGGAGCGGCTAAAGCCTCCCGCGTCTTTTGGTCATAATAGACCGCCTGACCATCACATTCGCCGATAAAGACACGACGTCGTCTTAGAAAAAACATACATACCTCTTTCTAATCATGAAAATAAGTTCTTAAAATTCCCTAACCATTAGGAACAAGCTTCAAAATGAAAAATCTACTCCTCATATTCTGGGTGTTTGCGTACAAAGCGCGCCGCCTGAACTCCGTCCACTATGAGAGCTGGTAAAAAGAGATTCATCAAGATGCCCAAGAAAACACCAAAAATATTCTCAATGTAGCCAGTGAGAATAGCTGGCGCTAACAATACAGCTACAAAAGCAACTCCACCATTAAACAATCGCTCTTGCTTCTTGTCATTGTCTTTACCACCATAAGTCTCCCACCGGTTGAAAGCCCAGATTTTCCCCTGATTTTTAGGAAGGTAATACCAGGAGTAGAGACCTGTAGAAAAAAGCAGGATAAAGAGAGCTACCAGATTATAAGCCAGCGCCAAGCCTGAATAGATCCCGTCATTACCAACTAGCATAACCAAGCCTATAAAAGTCATGTCAATGTTTAAAATCAAAACAAGTATAGAAACAAAAAGATAGATAAAACTCTTAAATCTCACAATAAAACGATCGAAGAAAGAGAGTGGGATTGCTACACCACTAATGAACATGAAAATAATGAACAAGATTTTATAAATGCCAATATGATCGACATAGGTTGTCCCACAATACGCCATAAAAGAGAATGCTAAGCTAATCCAAGATAGAAGCTTGATATAGCCTAGACTAACACCATCTGTAATCAAAGGGCCGTGGTAGCGTTCTTCGATCACTACTTTCTTTTTCTTTGAAGATTTTGACATGAACTCCCTCTCCTTAACTGGTCAGATTGATTTTATCCAAGGAACCTATTTTCCAATCTCTACCTTCTACTTAAAAACTTGGTTTTTATCCTTCTCTAGTTGGGTGATGACAGGTTCTTGATCTGCTCCCATCCTCACTTTTAGATAAACATCTGGATTGTCATCGTCTCTACATACCACACTCATTTTTCCTTCTTCAAAACGCAGTAATAATTTCAAATTTCTAATGAAATTATTTTGATTGAAGACAACGAAAGCTGTTCCTAACAAAAGGCCTGCAAGACTTCGCTTGACAATCTCCCCTCCAATAGGGTGCCCTAATAACTCTCTGAAGTGGGAAAGGAAATCATAGGCATAATAGAAACCGACCGCAGGAACTGTCAGCAAGAGGGCATAAAATAGTAAAAAATCTTTTTTACTAAATCCTTGTTCCGCCTCTTCGTCGTCCTGATTTTCATCAACTTTCTCAATCATCATTGTTAGGCAGACCGTTTTTGTGGTGACTGTAGCTCGATGGACATTTCGATACAGGGCTCGCTCTACAAGGAGAGTGATGAAAAGAAACTCTGTTACCCAGATAAACATAACTGTCCAAAAAGTTGCCATACTATAGGTGCCATGAAAGAATAGACTAAATAAAGAGACCAGTCCACCTCCGCTTGCCAGAAAAAGAACAACCAAATAAGGAATATGGCGGTTCATCTTACTAGATTTCTCTGTATCCAACAGCTTACTCTTTGGTGCTTCTAACACTTCGTGCGTCTCCCGATCAAAATAAACAGCTTTGTCTTCATATTGATTCAAAAAATAACGCTGTCTTCTAAAAAACATATCTGTCCCTTTCTCACCCAAGTCTATTTCAAGTATTTTTTGCCATAGTCTTCGTAGCTTGGTTGCTTGTTTTTATCCCTATCCTACAAAAGTCTCGGACTCCTTCACTCGCTTGTAAAACAGCCCTAGACTCATAGGATTGTGAAAAATTGCATAGAACTAGTATACCATAAAAGCTAGGTGGCAGAATGAATCTGAGCATAAGAGAGAGTGGGACAGAAATCGGTAATTCGTTAGAATTCGATTTCGTCGTTCCACCTCCGCACAGTTGAGTAGGGCTGTAAAAGCTGATGAAATCAGCGTAGTAGAACCCACTCAACCACTGCATCTTGCTCAACAATCCCAAAATAATTGAGAGGCTAGGACTTTTGTCCCAGCCTCTTGTATCGATCATCCTATCAGACTTTTTTATGTAGAATTCTTACAGACAGCTCATCCTACAAGCCTTTTGCTAGCTCTCCCAATTTTTCGATCCGATCATGAAGGGTTTCTACATTGAGATTTTCGTTCTGGTAGTCGCACAACACACCATTCTCATAAAAGACTTGCTCGGGCAGCTGGACCTGCGGTGGCTGAGGACACTCAATCATGACTACACTGAAGACTCCACCAGACCCAGTTTGCTCCATGGTATTGCCCACAAAGTGATAGGTAAAGGCTCTGAATTGCCAGTCCTTGTAGGCACCTGGGATCACATAGGCTACCTTTCGCTCATGACCACGGCCAAAGGGATAGTGCGTAAAGTTGGCATATTTTTCAACAAAGGGACTTTGGAAAGGAGTGATGGTCCGATCCTGATCCATCTTCTTCTTCGAATAATCTCTGTAATAGTCATTCCCCTGTGCTCGATCAAATTGATAACCATGCAAGGAAGCAAAAGTCTGATACTCCTTATTGCTTTTCTGAGCATAACTGACGGCCCAATAACAAATCCCTACAACAAAGGCTGAAATGACAACTATTAGGATCAAAATTAAGATAACAACATCCATACCATACTCCTTCTATAAAAGAGAAACCCTGACTAAGGTTCCTAATATCCTTGCATTCTACAAGTTTTAGCAGGGATTGTCAAGGTGATCCATAATATTATATGTATAAAAACTTGAACTGTTTCATTCATCTATACTTCTCCAAACACCATCCCCCTATTATCCCCCCACTTATGGTATGATGGTAGAGTATGTTTAGGTGCCAAGCTACTTGAGCACCTCCGTGTTAAAAGGAGACGATAATGAAAATTGCATGGAATGAAATTAAATTCCAACCTAAGAAGTTTATCCTGATTGAACTTCTCATTACCATTCTCATGTTTATGGTGGTGTTTTTGTCCGGTCTGACAAATGGACTGGGCCGTTCGGTATCGGCCCAAATCGATAACTATGGGGCCCTGCACTACATCCTTTCGACGGATTCAGAAGGGATTATCCCCTTTTCAACCATTACGGCGAAAGATTTAGATGAGGTCCAAAAGATAGAGGGGATGGACTATTCGGGCTTGTCCATCCAACGGGCAACCATCTCAAAATCTGAGGATTCCAACACTCTGGACATCACCTACTTCGCGACCGATCACAATGAAGAAGAAATCCTCAATCCAATTATGGAAGATACTGACCTCAAGATCACCGACTTAAAGAAAAACGAGGTCATTCTGGACCATTCTTTCAAAGAGGATGAGGGAATCCAAGTCGGCGATCAAGTGATCGACAAAACCTCTAAGCAAAAACTCAAGGTCGTGGCCTTCGCGAAAAATGCTAGATACGGCTATAGCAAGATTGGTTTTATCAGCTCGGAGACCTACACAGTTATAAGGCAAAAAACAGATTCAAGCTATCAATGGCAAGCCCAAACCCTTGTGACCAAGAAGAGCATCCCTTCTAGCGATCTAGCCAGCAACTTAATGGTGGCCGATAAGAAGCAAGTGATCGATAAAATCCCTGGCTACAAGGCTCAAAACCTGACGCTACGGATGATCACGTGGGTGCTCTTGCTTGCTTCTTCTGCTATCCTTGGGGTCTTCTTCTATATCCTCACCCTGCAGAAGTTGAAACAGTTCGGCGTCCTAAAGGCCATTGGCATGTCCATGAGCCAGATTACCTATGTCCAACTATCCCAGCTCACCATTATCTCCCTTATCGGAGTACTGCTGGGACTTGGCTTGGCAACCATAATGGCGCCATTTTTACCCAATAGCGTCCCTTCCTTTATGACCCTGAAAGACAACCTCACCATCTCGGTTAGCTTTATCCTGACCTCTATTTTGTGTGGTGCCTTGTCCCTTGTAAAAATCAAAAAAGTAGATCCAATCGAAGTCATTGGTGGAAATGGAGAATAAGATGGCCATTATCGAATTAGAAAATATCAGAAAATCCTACGCCGATGGTAGCCAAATGCACCATGTCCTCAACCAGCTTAATTTAAGCGTAGAACCCAACGAATTTGTCGCCATCTTGGGCCCTTCAGGATCTGGTAAGTCCACGCTTTTAGCCATCGCTGGCTTGCTTTTATCAGCGGATGAGGGCCGGATTCGCATCGCTGGCCAAGACTTGACCGGTCTCAACCAAGGCCAGTGGACGCAAAAACGGCTGGAATTGCTCGGCTTTATCTTCCAAGATCACCAGCTCCTCTCCTATATGAAAATCGGTGACCAGTTGGAACTGGTGGCCAAATTAAAAGGAGAAAAGGACAAGAAAAAACGCCAAGAGGAAGTCAAAGCCTTGTTGGCAGATTTGGGCATCGAAGCTTGTTACCACCAATACCCAAATCAGATGTCCGGTGGGCAAAAACAACGGGCAGCCATCGCTCGGGCCTTCATCGGAAATCCACAGGTCATCTTAGCTGATGAGCCAACGGCTAGCCTAGACCCAGATCGAGGGCAAGAAATCGCTCAATTGATCCAAAAAGAAGTCAAATCTAAAAACAAGAGCGCCATCATGGTGACCCATGATCGCTCCATCCTGACCTATGTGGATACCATTTATGAATTAAAACACGGCCAATTGCATAAGGTAGAAAAGGTTGATTAAATACAAAAAGAGGCTGGGACAAAAGTCCTAGCCTCTCAATTGTCTTTGCATTGTCGAGCAAGACGCAGTGGTTGAGTGGGCTCTACTACGCTGATTTCATCAGCTTTTATAGCCCTACTCAACTGTGCGGAGGTGGGACGACGAAATCGAATTCTAACGAATTACCGATTTCTGTCCCACTCTCTATTTTTTTATTCTTGAGGATCTTTAGGCAGTTCCATACGGAAGCGTAAGCCCATAGCCGTTTTATCAAATTGATAGGCCAGTTCTTCATGGTCTAGCAAGTGTTGGACCACGAAGAGTCCCAAGCCACCTTCCTTCTTCTGGCGGCTAACGGTCATTGGCATCTCAGCGGTCTCTACCATTTCTTGACTGGTATTTTCAACAGCCAAGTGCGTCCCTTCTTCTTCGAGACGGAGCTGGATCTCTCCACCGGCATCCGAATGCTTGACGGCATTACTAATGACATTTGAGAGGACCAATTTCAGAATGGCTGGGTCCATATAAACTGCTTTGTCAGGGATTTGATTGTCAATCGTGAGCGCGCGGGATTGAGCCAAGACCTTGTACTGGTCGAGGATCTGCTCTAAGACCTGATCCAGCTGGATCCACTCCTTGTCTCCAGCCAATTCTTGGACAGAGGACAGAGATAGGATTTCCAGGACAATCTGGTTCATCTCATCGACGATATCGAGGGAGACCGACAGATAGCGGTCCCGATCCTTGTAGCGGCCGATCTTATCCCGCATATTTTCAAGGATAATCTTCAAGCTGGCTAGAGGCGTCTTGAGCTCATGCGAGGCTCCACGTAGGAATTCCACCTTCATCTGCTCCAACTTCAGATTTTCCTGTTTCTGCTGCTCTAGATTGTCGATCACTTCTAGGAGATGGTGATAGAGATCATTGATCTGCTGCTTAAGAACACCGATCTCATCCTGCGAATGAATGGGAAGACTGGCTGTCCGATCCAAGCGCTTCATCCGCTTGGTCATCTGCTTGATCTCCAGGATCGGAGCAGAAATCAGGCGGGCATAGAGATAGGAGGCAATCAGAGACAGGACAAAAGAAGCAAGAAGACTATAGGGAAGAAAGCCCAGACTGATGTCCCTCGCTTCCTTTTGGGAATCGACAGTTGCTAAGAATTGCAGGGTTAAGTCCTTCCCTTCCTTGGTCTGAATCTTTCGCTCTTCAATGACCAGAGAATTATTCTGGCTGTCAGGGTTCACGAGCAGGTCATCCTTGACCTCTAGGGCATTTTGTTTTTCCTTGCCCTTGATTGAGACCTTGATATCATTGGTCTTGGAATATAGGTCGATGACCGACTCAATGGTTCCTTCTTCCTGGCCTTGGAAACTCTTGGCTAGGGCCTGTGATTTCTTCAAAATCGTCTGGCGCTGGGACTCGATATAGGTCGATGGGAAAATAAAGTAAACCGAAGCGTGTAGAAGGATGACTAAGCCACTAAATAGGGCAAAGGTGATCAGAAAGATCTTTGCAAAGATACTCCGTTTGGTCATGGTCTCTCCAATTTATAGCCGACATTGCGTACCGTAACGATACAGTCCAGCTCCAGTTTTTTTCGTAGTTCCTTGATATAGACATCGATCACCCGGTCAAAAGGAATCTCCTCCGTCTCCTTCCAGACGGCATCGAGGATCTGAGAGCGGGTCCGGGCCTTGCCCTCATGCTGGAGCAAGTATTCCAAGATTTCCAACTCCTTGGCATTCATGGAGATGGCTTGACCTGCTAGGCTGGCTGTGTAGCTCTCAAAATCCACCCGTGCCTCTCCATAGGTGAAGATCCTGGAAGGTTGAAGCTTTTTAAAAATTGCTTCGATACGGACCTTCAAGAGGGACAAGGAGAAGGGTTTTTCCAAATAACCATCTGCCAACTCTCCAAAGGCTGTCAACTTATAGTCCTCATCATGGAAGGCCGTTAGCATGAGGACAGGGACTGAGCTGGTCTTCCGAATAGTCTTGAGCACTTCCAAGCCATTGAGAATGGGGAGTTGGATATCCAGTAAGACTAGATCTGGCGCTTCTCTGTGAAAGAGGTCCAGGGCCTCCTGTCCATCGCCTGCTTCAAAGACCTCATAGCCACATTCCATGAGATAGTCGCTCATCCCTTCTCGAATCAGGACTTCATCTTCTACGATTAGTATCTTCATACACTTTCCTTTTTATCTAAGAAACTTCTACCTCCTATTATACCCTATTTCTATTTTAGGAAACAATCTCTTATTCGACATCCACCAAAAGTTCCTTTGGTTTCTTATGCAAGAGCCATTGTGAAGAAAGGATGGATACGAGAATCAAGAGGAGCCCACCGACCAAAACAATCACCAGCAATTGGCTCGGTTGGATGTCCATATGGATATCTGTCAGGGTCTTACTGAAGCTTTCCGCCTCAGCTCCTCCACCAAGGTTGGCGGCAGAGGATTCTTGAGCCATTTGTTTGGCAATGCCACTGGTGACGTTTTTGAGCACCGTATCTCCGACTCCTTTGGCAAGAAGACCTGCGACTCCATAGGAGAGGAGGAAGGCTGGAATGGAAATCATGACCAATTCTGCCACAAATTGCCCTGCAATCTGTACCTTAGACAGCCCTAGAGCCAGCAAGATACCCACTTCTCTGCGACGGGCATTGAGCCACAAGACGAGGAGAAGGGTGAGAAGCAAGCTAGCAAAGATGAGGCTGCCGATAAACAAGTAGTCCGCCACTTGGAACATACTGCTGATGGATTTTTGCAAGGCCGGGTAGTTGGACGAGCTCTTAACCAAGTCAAAGTAATTCCATGGGATATCCAAGGCTTTGATTTTTTCGATCAAGGCATCTAGGTCCTGATCTCCCTTGGCAAAGAAGGTCGCATCCTCATAGGTAGCTGTTTGAACAGTATTGCCATAGAGCTTGGCAGCTGTATCTAGGTCAGAAATGAGGGTATCTTCATACAACTCTTGGGCGTAAGTTAGAGGAGCTTGGTTCTTCCCTGAGAACAGACCCTTAATGGTCACTTCGACGGTTTCATTGGCTCCTTTTTCATTGTCAGCATCGTAGAGGTTGGACTTGAGGCGCACCTTATCGCCTACCTTGAGGCCATTCTTTTTCGCCAAATCTTCGTGCATGAGGATTTGGTTTTTGTCTTTATCCGTCAGGTGCTCCCCTTGGACCAGCTTGTAGGCTCCAGAGACAAACTTATCTTCTTTTGAAGAGTCATTGACCCCTGTCACCATCAAGGTATTCTTGAAGTGCTTAGCCCGCTCTGGAGATTGATTTTGCAGGGTTTCTTCGGTTTCAATGATCTCGTGGTCTAGGATATCCGCGATGGCATTGATCCGCTTTATGGAGGAGGTGATCCCCTCTACCTGGCTGATTTTTTCGATATCTTCTCCTCTGAGATTCCCTGCTCCCCGAGGGGTTCCTGGATTGGTTCGGCGGTTGATCTGCATGGAGAAGCTATTGGTGATGGATCCCAGGCTTTCCGATGAAGCTTGTTGGGTTGCACCCTTCATGGAGAGTCCGATCAAGCTCAAGGTCCCCATGAGGAGAATAATGGCAAAGAGCAAGAGAGACTTGGGCCATTTACGTGTGATATAAGCAAAAGCATTTCGCAACATAGCATTCCCTCCTTACTTGCTCTTCTCAACGAGGCTACGACGACTTAATTCCAAGACCACATCAGAGGCCTCTGCCACTTCCTTACTATGTGTGACGACGATGACACATTTTTGGCGTTCCTTGGCCAACTTCTTCAAAATGGCAATGATGTCACCTGCTGTCTGTTCGTCTAGGTTTCCTGTCGGCTCATCTGCCAAGATGACTGGTGCTTCTGAAACGAGCGCACGCGCAATAGCCACCCGCTGCTGCTGCCCTCCAGACAATTGAAGAACATTGCGTTTGATTTGCGTTTCATCCAATCCCAATTCTAAGAGAATGTCTTTCCTAGCATGTTTGTTGACCAGGCGGACATTTTCAAGTGGTGTCAAATAATCAATCAGATTGTAATTCTGAAAGACCAGGGAAACATGGTGCTTGCGATGGTAGCTAGACCCTTTGGTCTGAATGTCCTCCCCATCAAAGAGAACCTGCCCCTTCTTGGGATTGTCCAGACCAGCCAAGAGGGAGAGGAGGGTTGATTTCCCAGCTCCTGACTGACCAATAATACTGTAAAAGGTCCCATTTTCGAACTGATAGTTCACGTCTGAGAAGATCTCTTCTTGATAACTTTGATAGCTATAGGCTACATGTTTGAGTTCTAACATAGGTGTCATTTCTCCTTAACTCATTTTTGTTAATATTTCTTTTGGGCTCTTGCGCCAGATCATGCTGGTGGTTGCACCGAGCGACAGAAGGATCAAGCACAAGAGGCTAGCATAGGCGATTCCTAAAGAAAGGCCTTGAGGGATTTGGTTGAGCAAGTCTAGGGTCTGCTGTTGACCGGTCTGTCCGACAAACTGTTCTAAGAAACGATGGCTGACCAGCCGCCCGATGAGAAAGGCTGGGATCACCGCTAGTAGGGATACCAGGACCACTTCCAAGAGGAACTGTCCAAAGATCCGGCCCTTGCTCTTCCCAATGGATAAGAGCACCCCGATTTCATGGATCCGCTCCCGTGTCCAGAGACTGAGTAAGAGCGATAGGGCACCGGCTCCAGTCACTAGGAGGACGATCATCATGATCCTTACTAGCCCTTCTAGTGTCTGAGAGGATTCCTTCATCTGGTCAAAGGCCTTGCGATCTTCGACCACGCGCAGCGATTGCCAATCCAGATCCAAGCTTTTAACTTGCTTCAAGAGGGCATCGATTTTCTCAGGATCTTTGACCCCAAAGGTGACATGAGTCACTTCTTGCTGACTGAGACCAAGAAGCTTAGTCGCATCCTCATAAGGGAGGTAGACTTGGTTTTCACTCAGATCAGAGGTCATTCCTGTGAATTTTTCCTGTTTCTTACCCGAAAAGATTCCAACGATTTTAAAGGTTTGCTCTTTGGCAGGAGTCTCTCCCATCTGAAAGCTGGATAAGGTCAAGGAATCTCCGACCTTTAGCTTGTTCTTCTTAGCCAACTCTTGGTGGATCAAGATTTGGCCGCGAGCCTTATCAGATAAGTGCTTGCCTTGCACCAGTTGGAAACTACCACTGCGAAAATCCAGGTGCTGGTCTGTTTTCCGGGTAAAGACAGCGCCTAGCGCTTGCTTGGCTTCCTGACCCAGATCATCCCGCTCTACCGACTGCTGCCCCGTCACCGCTTCTTTACCTATGATACGAACGGGACTTTCATATTGGGGGACCATGGATCCTACCCCAGCTAGCTGCTGCACTTTTTTAGCCTCCTTCAGAGCAAAGGGAGCATTCCCCTGTTTACTGGTCAGGGCAAAGCTGGTCCCAGCCGACTGCTTGATATGGTCCTCCAGTCTTCCTCCCACTTGCATCAGTGAAAAACAGAAATACAAGCAAGAGAGGATCAAGAGGAGAATCAGAAAGAGGACCAGATTCCTCGTTCTTTTTCGAGAAATATAGGCGATTGCCTGTTGTAAGAGCATGATCTTTCCCTCCATTTCAAGGTCCACAGCGATGCATTGTGGACGCTTTCATCATTTGTTGCTTTCATTATAGAGGAGAAATGTGAAATGTTTATGAAATAGAAAAAATTTCCTAGAAAAATCTAGGAAAGCTGATCAGTCGTTTAGAGTCACTTTATCTATCGCCATAGAAAAAAACCTTTGAAAAAGAATTTCTTTTCAAAGGTTTTATTTTCTTTTCTTTCTGATTTCTTTTTCAATGGCACTAGCAATCTTCTCCACCATATAGGCCGTCTGGAGATTGCGCAAGATCAAGAGGGCCCAAAAGAATGCAAAGAGCATCTGACCCGCCATGGTCGCTTCATTGAAAAAGTAAGTCTCCATAGCAGTAAAGACTGCTATCACTGCAAATTGTTTTCTATTCATAAAATTATTTTACCATGATTCAGTAAAAAATTCATGTATTAATCGTCCTGAAGGGTAATTTTATCAGATAGGAAGGTAAATTCCTCAGGGATGAGGCTTTCCTCTTCTTCTACCACTTCCGCTTTTTGCCCACGCGCCTTAGCCGAAAACTCTGCCCGGATTTGAGTCCACTCCTCTAGAGAAACCGCTAAAATCTCTGGAGAAAAACCAGCAGCATTGCTGAGGATATTTCCAAACATGGTATTGAGGTTGTCCCTCTTCATGGTCTGTTCAGCATTAAAGGCAGACTCAAAGGCTAAAATAGCGTGATTTTCATTGGCAGCGACCGGCTGGGATCCGATTAAGAGGGCCTTATCCGCACCTGCCAAGCTCTCGATGATTTCCCCCCAAGCGTTCTGAAGACGGATCAAGTTGGTCCGTGCCAACTCTGGATTTTCAACCGCCTCTTGTAAAATCGCGTTGACCTTGTTTCGATCTGCACGATAGCCCTTGCTAGACTTGGTTGGACGAGCTACTGTCGGTTTTGAAGCAGGAAGACTGCTACCCGATTGCGCTAACTGTTGCTTGAGCTGAGCGACTTCCTTCTTCAAGTCTTCAAGCTGAGCTAGCACATTGGAAGGAACCTCCAGAGCAGCTGAGTTAGAAACTTGGCCTGTGCTTTCAGCCAATTTAATGGTCATCATTTCAGTATAGATACGCGGTTGCAAACTATTTTTGATGTCCGCAAGACTGGTCGTCGCCTGGTCAATCAGGGCAAAAAGACGGGCTTGATCAGCTTCAAGATTCGCCGCAAACAAGTCACTAGCGTGAGTGTTTTCTCCGCCTGTCTGGACAATCAAGAGATCTCTCAGATATTGAAGTAAGTCCGTGACGAAACGGGCCATATTCTTGCCATTATCAAAGATAATCGCCAGCTGATCCAGCGCCGCTGTCGCATCATGAGCCAGGATGGCAGCCACGTACTGATCGAGCGCAGCTAGACTGATGGAGCCTGTAATCTCTTCGGCGATTGCTGTCGTCAACTCACTACCCGCAGTCAGACTCAGGGATTGGTCCAAAATGGACAAGGCATCCCGCATCCCACCTTCAGCGCGTCGAGCGATGATCTGCACAGCATCTGCTTCATAGGCAATGCCTTCTGTAGCTAGGATGCTTTCCAAATGATGAACGATATCCGGTAGTTTGATGGATTTGAATTCAAAGCGTTGCACCCGAGACAGAATGGTGGCTGGAATTTTGTGTAACTCCGTTGTTGCGAGGATAAAGACCACGTTTTCCGTTGGCTCTTCCAACGTCTTCAACAAGGCATTAAAGGCCCCTGTCGAGAGCATGTGGACCTCATCGATAATGTAGACTTTGTGCTTGGCTAGACTTGGAGCATAGGTCGACTTGTCGCGAATATCGCGAATTTCATCGACCCCATTGTTAGAGGCTGCATCGATCTCGATAACATCTTCAAGACTCCCATTGGTAATGGATTCACAGATATAGCAGTTGTTACACGGCTCCCCATTGACTTGATTGGGACAGTTCATGGCCTTAGCAAAGATCTTGGCCACACTCGTTTTCCCAGTTCCACGAGGTCCAGAAAAGAGATAGGCATGGCTGATCTTGTCCTGCTCCACTGCCTGTCTCAAAGTCCGTGCCACCACTTGCTGGCCGACCAATTGACCAAAGGTCTGGCTACGGTATTTCCGATATAAAGCTTGATACATTAGTTCTTAACTCCAAACATCTTAAAGTCCCAGTTTGTCTTTTCGATCAAGAGGGCGACAAACTCTTCCAAATACTCTTGATCCAGCTGATCGTAGTCAGAGACGCATTCTGAGTCCAGGTCTAATACCCCAAGGAGCTGACCGTCCTTGACCATAGGTACCACAATTTCACTCATGGCCCGGCTATCACAGGAAATATAGTTAGCATGTTGGCGGACATCATCGACAATCATGGTTTCCTGCTTTTGAGCTGCTTCTCCACAGACACCCTTTCCAAGTGCGATGTGGACACAAGAGACGCCACCCTGAAAGGGTCCCAAGATCAATTCTGACTGGTCATACAAATAAAAACCCGCAAAGACAGAACGAGGTAGGGCTTGATTTAAGAGAGCACTAGCGTTAGACAAATTGGCCAAGGCATTGCTTTCTCCTGTTAAGAGAGCGTCTAACTGTGCCAGTAAAAGTTGGTATTGTGATTCTTTTTCCGAATGTTTCATAACTTCCATTATACCAAATCTTTGCCCAAAAATTAAGCTTCAAACAGCGAAAGAAAAGAGAGTGGGACAGAAATCGGTCATTCGTTAGAATCCGATTTCGTCGTCCCACCTCCGCACAGTTGATTAGGGCTGTAAAGACTGATGAAATCAGCGTAGTAGAGCCCACTCAACCACTGCGTCTTGCTCGACAATCCAAAGATAATGGAGAGGCTAGGACTTTTGTCCCAGCCTCTGGAATATAGATAAACTAATTTTTAGTAAAATAACTTAAGCGATTCTGCAAAGAGATAAAATCGAGGTCTCATTAATTTAAATTGATAAAGAATATACTAAACTTTCCGCTGTGAGAAAAGTGCCTGAAGCTTAACTGCTTCAGGCACACGGAATTATTGAGAACTTAGGCTCAATAATTAGTCATGGAACTTCTTCGAAGAAGTTCGCTGACGTCCGCACTCACCTAAGGAAAGTTTTTTATGATACCTTTATCTATTCATGCAGCCGATTGAAGTGAAAGACTTCAAAATATTGAATGGCCCGGTAGATTAAAAAGATGGTCAAGATGATGGCCACCAGCCAAATCGTCTTTAATCCATAAAACTGGATCAAGTAGGTCGAAAAAATGGCCCCACAGACGAAACTCCCGATCAAGCAGGTCATAAAGATGGCTTCCCAGAGGAATTTCATCTCCCTGTCTCTAACAAAATTTCCATAAGCTACCATGGTTTTCTTGAGATTTCCGGTCATAAAAGAGTGGTTGTAGGCATAGCTACCTACTTCTCCAAATGAGGTCGCTACGATTCCTAAACTCAGGCCAAAAAAAGGCACGATGAAGACATTTTTTACCGATGCTGGCAAAAATCCCGTCACCAAAGTTGTGAGGATATAGGGCACTAGGGTACTCAAGCGCCAGACTGAATTATCAATCAAGCGACGCAAGACCGTCATTAAAAAGATCCCCAGCATAAAGGCCAGCATCGTGGCTAACTTCACTTCTACATCTGAGATCTGCTGGCCGATCAAACCAACCGAAAGAAAGACCACATTTCCCGTCTGGCCTGCCGCCAAGGTCCCACCCCGACAAATAAAGGTATAAGCATCTGAAAAACCAGCACACATGGTCAATAAACAAGCGAACGCCTTGGTCCGCGAATGAAACTCCCTTTTCATTTCCATTCTCCTTAGGAAAAAGAGGGAGTGGTACCAAATGTTTAAATAAAACATTTCCCATACCACCCCCACAAAGTTGATTGAGAACTCTTCTGAGTCTTTTAGCGAATGAAGAGTCCTCATCAACTACTGAGACATTCCGTCACTCCTCCTATCCGTAGACACTTGGAGATCACTTGCCCTCTTTCTCCTTTTTTATTTTCCCTCACGCGCTTCGTTGAGGATTTTTTCAATCTTGGTTGTGATCAAATCAATCGCTACCGTGTTGGTCACTCCTTCAGGAATGATCACGTCCGCATAGCGCTTGGTTGGCTCAATGAACTGATGGTACATGGGTTTCACCACTCCAAGGTACTGCTCAATAACGCTATCGAGACTCCGTCCACGCTCCTCCATATCGCGCTTGATTCGGCGAATGATCCGAACATCATCATCCGTATCAACGAAAATCTTGATGTCCATCAAGTCTCGAAGGCGCTTGTCTTCAAGGACTAAGATTCCTTCCACGATGAAAACATCCTGAGGTTCCTGGCGATAGGTCTTACTACTGCGCGTATGCTCTGCATAGTCATAGGTTGGGATATCCACTGGACGACCTGCCAAGAGTTCATTGATCTGCGCAATCATCAAGTCCGTATCAAAGGCAAAAGGATGGTCATAGTTGGTCTTGATCCGCTCCTCAAAGGTTAAATGACTCTGGTCCTTGTAATAAGAATCATGCTCAATCATAGCAATCTTTTCATTCGGGAAATTAGCCAAAATGGCACGAGACACACTGGTCTTTCCACCACCAGAACCACCAGTAACACCAATAATAATAGGTCTATTTTGCATTTTCTACTCCATTACCTCTAATCGCTTGAAAAGGTCCTAACCTCTCCACTACATCTTATCCATTTTACCATATTTTTGCCTAGACTTAAATCATTTTTTCCGATGAAATTTAGAGTAGAAAAGGACCTTGCGGTCCTTTAAATTATTTTGTTTTTTCTAACTTCGCATCCAAGTGATAACTACTATCTAAAACAATAATACTTTTCCCTCCATTAACTGATACGAAGTAATAAGTTAACCCTGCTTGCTTATACACATCCTTAACATTTTTCAATTGGTAACCTTGTGACTCAATTTCTTCTTTGATGCGTTCAAATCGCTCTGTAACAGTTTTATCAGTTGAACTATTTTTTACAGATTTTCCATCAAGAAGATCTTCATCCACCATTGAGTAGAAACCAGCTGCTTGGCTTGTACTTCCCCCATTTGAAATAATACCGTGATCAGAAATATGAATCTTCTTTGTATCACTACTATCATCGGTTATTACTTCCCATTTGCCTACTAAAACTTTAGGAGTTTCCACTTTATGATATACTAGATATTCTTTAAAAGTTTTTGAGTTTGATTGGTAAGTTTTTAAATCATACAACCCATCTCTTAAGATTATGTTTGAACCATCTTTTTGAAGCAAGTTATACATTACATGGTCATCATATTTGAGAACGACTACTTCTGTCGTCTTCAGGTTAAATTTCTTATCAACATCAGCAAGCGTATGTAATTTAGATGAATTGATTAAAGAAAGGGCCTTATTAAATTCTTTTTTCGCTTCATTGCCCTTGAGAACCTTTTTGATGGTTTCATCTCCATTGACTCTTTGTTTCTTTCCACTTAGTTCATAAGTGATCGGACTAGAATCCGTATTACGAATCCAAACGCCATCAAGACTTGGTCCTCCAGTAAAGAAAAAGATCCAAACCAATGCAATGACTGTAACGGCAGCGACGACTGCAAGACCGAACTTTGTTGGTTTATTAAAACTCAAATTCGGTCTTTTCTGTCCTGGAACAGGTTGCAAGCTTTTCGCTGATGGTTGCGGTGGGACAAAAGCTGTAGACTCTTGTGAAAAAGGTGCACTAGGTGCAACAGCCACTTCCTGTGTAGGAGCCTGCGCTTCAGTTGCTGTAGCTGGTACTTCAGTTGCTGAAGTCGGCGCTTCTTTTCGCTCTACGACAAACTCCCCTTTTTCACGCGCTTCTTGAAATTCTTGCATACTTGGCTTACGACCATTGATCGCTTCAAAGTACTCAACCCAATCTTTTTGATTCATAATATCCCCCTAAAAAATAATTTTCCTAAAAACTAGTCATAGTATACCACAAATCAGAGATTTCAGAACATTTTTTAGGAAATTCATAATTAAAAACTAAAAGGACCTTTCGGTCCTTTGATTATTTCACTTTTTCCACCATCGACTTAAAATTATAGTCTTTATCTAGAACAATAACCTTCTTTCCTCCATCGACAGGCACAATGTAGGAATTAGTATAAGCCTCTTTATATACCTCCCTAGCACTATTCACTGTGTAGCCTTGATTTTTAATTTCTTTTTGAACTTGTTTAAACTCAGTATTTATTTTATCATCCGAAGAATGAGAATTTCCACTCTTATCATTGATACGATCAGTATCTACAAGTGGATAAATGGCAGTGACATCAGTATTAGATGCGCCATTTTTCGTTATTTGAAAAACTAAATGATCATCATTATTAGTCACATTTTTCCATTTTCCAACCAAAACATCAGGGTATTCGATTTTTTGGAAAACGGCTCTTTTCTTAAATTCTGACAAATTGGATTTATAATATGCTAGATCATCCAAATCATCAGAGAATATGACATTTGTCCCATTGGACTGAAGCAAATTATAAAGTGCTAAACCGTCTGTTTTAAAAATGACCACTTCTTTGGTCTTCAAATGAAACTTTTTATCCACATCTGCTAGCGTCTGTATATTCGGTAAGTTTAATGCCGAAAGTTTCTGAACAAATTCCTTCTTAGCTTCTTTTCCTTCGATGATTTTTTTGATCGGAAGAGTTGTATTGACTTTCTTTGTCTTTCCATTTAGTTCATAAACCACAGGCATCGAATCCGTGTTGCTCAACCAAATTCCATTCAGACTTTGTGTCCCTGTAAAGAAAAAGATCCAAACAAGAGTGATTGCTGTAACAATAGCGACGACTGCAAGGCCGAACTTTGTTGGTTTATTGAAAGACAATGTCGATCTTTTTGGTCTTGGAACAGGATGTGGTGGGATAAAAGCTGTAGACTCTTGTGAAAGAGGTGCACTAGGTGCAACAGGTGCTTCTTGAGCAGGAACCTGCGCTTCAGTTATTGGTGTCGGTGTTTCTTTTCGCTCTACGACAAACTCCCCTTTTTCACGCGCTTCTTGAAATTCTTGCATACTTGGCTTACGACCATTGATCGCTTCAAAGTATTCAACCCAATCATTTTGATTCATCATATCCCCCTTATTGATTCATCATAAAAACTAACCATATTATACCACAAATTCATGGTCCATTTCGTGATTTTCAGAAAATAAAAGAAAAGGACCTTTCGGTCCATCTGATTTATTTCACTTTTTCCAATTTTTCGAATAGATGATAGCCCTCTGTGAAAACAAGGACTGTCTTCCCTCCATTTACAGGGACATAATAAAAATCAGATCCTAGTTGTTTGTACACGTCTTTCATACTATTTAATTGATAATCTTGAGAATCCACCGCATCTTGAAGATCCTCAAAGATCTCATTCACTTTGTCAGCTGACTTTTCTTGATCAAACTTACTGGAAGGCATTTTTTGAAGCTCTTCTAGGGTATAAAAAGCCGTACCTTCGCTACTATCAAATTCACTATAAGTAAGAATACCACGATCATTTAATTCAAGGTAATTGGTTTCATCGTCGTAAGAACGCTCAATTTTCCATTTTCCAAGGAGCACTTTTGGAATTTCAGTCTTATGAAAAACAGCATTCTTCTTAAAGCTCTCTGAATGATCACTATAGGTCACCAAATCCATCAAGTCATTGGCTAAAATCACATTGGTCCCATTGCTTTGGAGTAGATTATAAACAAGACCATGCTCGTCTTTAATGATGACAACTTCCCTCGTGTGGAGGTCAAATTTTCTATCAACATCAGCTAAGGTTTTCAGCTTAGAATAGTTTAACTGGTTTAAAGCTTTCTGAAACTCTTGACTCGCTTCCTTCCCCTTATAAACTTTTTCAATCTTATACTTACCATTCGATCGTGGCTCTTCTTGATTTAATTCATAAACGACTGCTGTTGAATCAGCAGGTCCAATCCAGATTCCTTCCAAACTTGGAGTCGGTTGGAAGAAAAAGAAGTAAGCCAGTACAATAAAGGCTAGTATTCCTACACCTGATAAAGCCCATTTTGTTTGCTTATTCCATTTCACACGAAAGTGTTTGAAAGCTGGAGTCTTAGATCTTGACTCCACTTGTGACGCCATTTGAACCTTCTCACTCTTCTCTGGTGAGGCTACTGCTGATGGGACTTGTGCTTCAGGAACGGTCTCTTTTCGTTCCACTACAAACTCACCATTCGCTCGTGCATCTTGAAACTCTTGCAGACTCGGCTTCCGGTTATGGAGTGCTTCAAAATAGTCAACCCAATCTTTTTGATTCATCTATTTCCTCCTAATCGATAATTGTTTTCAAACTGATCCTATTATACCATACATGGAAGATCTCTCACTCATTTTCAGAAGATAAAAGAAAAAAGTCCAAGTAGTTTTCCACTTGGACTTTCTTCCTTATTTCAAAACTTTTTGTGTTTTCGCGTAGTTGGCTTCGACAGCTTCTTTTTCAGCCTTCCACCAATCTTGGTGGTCTGTATACCACTTGATAGTGTCTTCCAAACCTGCTTCGAAGTTGGTGAATTGTGGTTCCCAACCCAATTCTTCACGCAATTTTGTTGAATCAATGGCGTAACGCAAATCGTGACCAGCACGATCTGTGACACGTTCGTAAGCATCTTTTGGTTGACCCATTTTTTCAAGGATGAGTTCAAGCACTTCCTTGTTGTTCTTTTCACCATCAGCACCGATCAAGTAAGTTTCACCGATACGGCCTTTGGTAAGGATTGCCCAAACACCTGTTGAGTGGTCGTTGGTGTGGATCCAGTCACGGACGTTCTTGCCTTCACCATAAAGTTTTGGTTTAATCCCTGACAAGATGTTGGTGATTTGACGTGGGATGAACTTCTCGATGTGTTGGTATGGTCCATAGTTGTTTGAACAGTTTGAAATGGTTGCCTTAACACCGAAGGAACGGACCCAAGCCTTCACGATCAAGTCTGAAGCAGCCTTGGTTGATGAATAAGGGGATGATGGGTTGTATTTGGTTTCAGCAGTGAATTTTTCACCAGGACCTTCCCCATGTCCAGGAAGATCTTCACGCAATGGAAGGTCTCCATAGACCTCGTCTGTTGACACGTGGTGGAAACGGATATCGTACTTGCGAGCTGCTTCCAAAAGTGTGTAAGTACCAATGAAGTTTGTGTGGATAAATGGTGATGGGTCGTTCAATGAATTATCATTGTGACTTTCAGCCGCGTAGTGAACAATCGCATCAGCCTTAGCAGCTAATTGGTCCACCAAGGCTGCGTCAGCAATGTCACCCACAACCAATTCAACACGATCCCCAAGGATTTCTTCAATGTTGGCTCGGTTACCAGCGTAAGTGAGTTTGTCAAGGACAGTCACATGTACATCTGGATGGTTGTTGTAGACATAGTGTACGAAGTTTGAACCGATGAAACCTGCGCCACCAGTTACGATGATGTTTTTGTATTCAGTCATTTTTTCTCCAAATAGTTTTTAGTTTTGATTATTCCTTGCAGTCGCGATACTGCTATGCAAGGTTCATTTTTACAAATCTTCTGCTTTTAGGGGTTTTACGTCTTTGAGCAATGGGTGATTCTTGTCTGCTTCTGAGACTTCTGCTTCTTCCAAGTTTTCCCACTGGATATCTAGGCTTGGGTCTGCGTAATTAACAAATGCATATTTTGGCTTGAGCTCCAATGCCCAGTAATCATTGACTAAGTAAGTATAAGCCACCTTATCCGTCAAAACTTGGAATCCATTGGCAACCCCACGAGGGACAAAGATTCCTTTAGAAGCATCAATCACAGTTTGGTAGGTGTTCCCAAAGGTCTCACCTTCACGAAGGTCTACCCAAGTACCGAGAACCTTTCCTTCATCTGCTACAGAGATGTACTTGTCCCAAGGTTCTGCATGCAAGCCACGCAAGACATTCTTACGAGAGAATGAAATGTTATTTTGCAACTTGCCTTCCGCAAAGAAGCTTTCTGGAAAACCAAGAGGAAGCATCTTCTCTTTTTGGAAGTTTTCCTTGAACCAACCACGGTTATCCCCACGAACTGGAATATCAAACTCCAACAAGCCTGGGATCGCTTCAATCTTGCGGGCTGCTAATTCTTTTTCGAAAAATTGTTCTGTCATTAAGCTTCTCCAATCAAACGGAGCAAGTATTGTCCGTATTCATTTTTCTTAAGAGGTTGCGCCAATTCATGGACTTGCTCTTTAGTAATATAGCCCATACGATAGGCGATTTCCTCAAGGTTGGCTACTTGGACATTTTGCAAACGTTGAACCGTCTCGATATATTGAGAAGCCTGCAAGAGACTTTCATGAGTTCCTGTATCCAACCAAGCAAAGCCACGACCCATGAGTTCAACAGAGAGATCTCCACGCTCCAAATAGGCCTTGTTGACATCGGTGATTTCAAGCTCTCCACGAGGACTTGGTTTGATGTTTTTGGCAATCTCTACCACATCATTGTCATAGAAGTAGAGACCAGTCACCGCAAAGTTTGATTTCGGATGTTCTGGTTTTTCTTCGATAGAGATAGCGTTCATATCCGCATCAAACTCTACCACACCAAAACGTTCTGGATCTTTGACCTGGTAACCAAAGACAGTCGCGCCTTTTTCTTTCGCTTCTGCCCGTTGCAACATCTTGGTTAAGCCATTTCCGTGGAAGATATTATCTCCAAGAACGAGGGCAACATGATCATCCCCAATAAATTCTTCTCCAATGATGAAAGCTTGCGCCAAGCCATCTGGGCTTGGTTGCTCAGCATAAGAGAGAGAAATACCAAGTTCAGAACCATCTCCAAGAAGCTCTTCAAAACGAGGAAGATCCTGCGGCGTTGAGATGATCAAGATTTCTTTGATCCCTGCCAACATAAGAGTTGACAATGGGTAGTAGATCATTGGTTTGTCATAAATGGGCATCAACTGTTTGGAAGCGGCACGAGTCAAAGGATACAAACGAGTACCTGAGCCACCAGCTAAAATAATACCTTTCATAATGTTAGGCCTTTCTACGTAGTCATTACCCTTATTTTATCATGTTTATATAAAAAAGTCACCTTGCATTTGTGTTACAAGGTGATGACAGGAGATGAGCGTTGTAGAATTGTTAGCATTGGTCTTACTCATGATTCAAATAGATTACTGCTCCTTGACTGAGCCGTCTGAAAACCTTACCTTTACTCCCGATTTGGTCGTGCCTTTCCTTGAATCCATAAACCTTTGAAATTCTTCGTCCTCATTATGATAGATCCCACTCCTAATCTTATTCGCCTTTTTATCATAGGCCAATTCATGTTTCTTGCAAGTACCGTCAACAAATGTGAGTTTCACCTCAGCTCCCCATGCGTCTGAAGGAATAGAGCTGTAGGATGGATTTAGAATCTCAATCTCCTCAATACCCTCGTAAGACCTCTTCAAGGTCTTTACAAGGCTGACTTCGTACTCTCGGTTCCGTCGCTTTTCCTCCAATAGTTTGTTCATATGAAACAAAGAAATCCCAACTACCATAAGGAGAGCCAAGGCGATGACCATCATGCTTTTGCTTTTCTTTTTAAACTTGATTTTTACCATAAGACGATACTCCTTACTAATGAAGGTCCCTTTGAGCTGTATCTGACTATCTTTTTCTCAAAGACAATAACAGCAATCAAAAAGATAGTGGGACAGAAATCGGTCATTCGTTAGAATTCGATTTCGTCGTCCCACCTCCGCACAGTTGAGTAGGGCTGTATAAGCTGATGAAATCAGCGTAATAAAGCCCACTCAACCACTGCGTCTTGCTCGACAATCCAAAAACAATTAAGAGGCTAGGACTTTTGTCCCACTCTCTTCTTCACATATTGTTCAACTGGATAATCTGTTGGATCTAGACGCACCTTTCCTCCTGCTACTAGTTGGGCTAGGTGCCAACCAATGAGGGGACCGGTTGTGAGGCCAGACGAACCAAGTCCACTAGCGACATAGAGGCCTGCTTGATCGGGAAGGCCTCCCCAAAAGGGCGAGAAGTCACTGGTGTAAGCCCGGGTACCCACGCGCTCCCCGATAACTTCAGCTTGAGCTAGTTCTGGATAGTAGGTCAAGGCTTCTGTTTCCATCTGATTCAGTAAAGCTTGATCCACTGTTAGGTCAAAGCCTAGCTCATTCTCATGGGTAGCGCCCATACTGATCTTGCCTTGCTGGAAGGGAATGATATCCAGTTCTCCTTCTGGCATGACCACAGGATAATTATTCGTATCTAGGTCTAGCTGATAATCCCTCAACTGTCCTTTTTGTGGACGGACATCCACTTGGTAGCCAAGTGGCTCAAGGATTTGCCCCAACCAGGCTCCTGTTGCTAGGATAACTTGGTCATAGCTCTCTCCTGCTATCTGATAGCCATGATCAGAGATTGTGAGAGCAACCTCTTCCTTGATCACTCTTGCGCCACTTGCTTTAAGGAGAGTTTCCGTTAGAAGGGCTCCCTCTACATGGGCTCCACCTGAGGCATAAAGGAGCTGTTCAAAGCCTTGCAGACCTGGGAACTGTTGACCTACTTCTTCTTTGGTTAAAACCGCCAATTCCCCAATCAAGGGAGATTCTTCTCGTCGACTCAGCGCCAACTGATAGAGTTCATCTAATTTCTCTTCCTTCTTCTTAAGGAGATAGACCCCTGTCTGCTGGTAAAAGTCTGTTTCGATTCCGTCCTTGGACAGGTCCTCTACTAATTCTTGATAGAAATCAGCTCCTAGCCGAGCCAGACGATACCAGGCCTTGTTTCGCCGCTTAGAAAACCAAGGGCTAATGATCCCAGCCGCTGCCTGGGTTGCTTGGCCAACTCCGTGATCATAGACGGTGACATCTATCTGTGCTTCCTTGGATAAATAATAGGCTGCAGTGGATCCCACGATCCCTGCACCGATAATGGCAACTTTCATGATAACCCCTTATATATGGTAAAAAGGATTGGTGCTGGCTTGACTGCCAATCACTTCGATCTCCCACGCTTCTTCAGACTTCCACTGATTGAGTTTTTCTACTAGTTTAGAGATAAAGAGAACTTCGATATGGTGACCTGGATCCAAGGCCAAGAGCCCATCGCTCAGCATGTCTTGAGCCGTGTGGTAGTAGATATCTCCTGTGATGTAGACCTCAGCCCCCTTAGCGAGAGCATCCTTGTAAAAGGATTGGCCACTTCCTCCACAGATGGCGATGCGCTCAATGACCCGTTCCAAATCCGCCTGGTCATAACCAACCAAGCGCAAAGCATCTAAGCCAAAAGTTTCTTTTACCTTATGAGCCAACTGGCCAAAGGTTTGAGCTGGTACCTGACCGATACGACCAATTCCGAGTCCTTCTCCTGTCATGCTGAGGGGCTCTGCATCTTCAATTTCCAAGAGCTGGCAAAACCAATCGTTGAGCCCATCTGGGACAATATCAATATTAGTATGGCTGACATAGACCGCAATATCATGCTTGATCAAGTCAATGTAGATCTGATTTTGAGCCCGATCGGCTATCAGATCCTTGATGGGACGGAAAATGGGCGCGTGCTTGACGATGATCAAGTCCACTCCATGCGCGATGGCTTCTGCCACCGTCTGCTCCCGGATATCCAAGGCTACCATGACCTTCTTGATGTCTTTTTGCAGGGTGCCGACCTGTAAGCCACAGACATCTCCCTCCATGGAAAGTTCTTGGGGACAGTAAGCTTCATAGCGTTTGATAATTTCACTTGCTAGCATTTAGGACCTCCTTGATTTGGGCGATACGGTCTTCTAACGATGCTCTGGCAGATTGATTCTCAACTGGGACCTGCTCCAAGGCAAAGGCTAATTTCTCCACTTCCTTGGACCACTTTTGGACAAAGGCTGGAGCTTGTTCCCGCATCAAATAGGGACCAAAACGCAGTTCCTTAGCTGATAACTCTTGAGAAGCCTGTTCGACCACAAGGATCTCATAGAACTTCTCATTTTCTTCCAAGATGGCTTCATCGACAAGGCGGAAATTATGGTCGACTAACCAAGCCCGCAGTTCATCCTCCCGATTATTGGGTTGCAAGACCAAGCGAGAGACACCGGCTAATTTCTCAAGTCCAGCTGCTAAGATATCTGCAATCAAGCGTCCACCCATGCCTGCAATAGTAATACAGGAAATGCCGTCTGCTGGTTCAAAGGCAGCCAAGCCATTGGCAAGGCGGACTTCAATCTTGTCCTCTAAACCATTATCGGCGACATTTTGCAGGGCAGACTGATAAGGCCCCTCAACCACTTCACCAGCGATAGCAGCCTCAATCTTGCTTTCTTGTAGGAGGGCGATTGGCAGATAAGCGTGGTCACTCCCTACATCTAACAGACGAGCTCCTTCTGGGACGAAGCTAGCCACCAAGTCCAAGCGATTTGATAATTTTGTAAATTCCATGTGCTACTTTCTAAACTTTTATTCCATCCTTAAGTATATCATGTTTGCACCATTAAAAAAAGGCGCGACGGCGCCTTTTCCTTATGCATCAATTTCCTTATATTCTACTTCCAAGCCACGTTGCACAGCTGGGCGATTAGCAATTTTTTCTGTCCAAGCTTGCAAATGCTTGTATTCCTTCACATCTAGGAAAATTCCAGCACGATCCCAGACCTTATCTTGGGCTAGACGGCCATACCAAGACCAGATGGCAATATCCGCAATGGTATAGTCATCTCCTGCTATATAAGGTTTGGTCGCCAATTCTTTGTCCAGTAGGTCCAATTGGCGTTTGGCTTCCATGGCAAAGCGGTTGATGGCATACTTGATTTTTTCAGGAGCGTAGTGGAAGAAATGGCCAAAGCCTCCCCCTAAGAAAGGTGCAGCCCCTGTCTGCCAGAAGAGCCAGTTGAGCACTTCTGTCCGTTTAGCAGTATCTGTCGGAATCAATTGTCCAAATTTCTCTGCTAGATACAAGAGAATATTGGCTGATTCAAAGACCCGAATGTCTTGGTCACCTGATTGATCCAACATGGCTGGAATTTTCGAGTTTGGATTGATGGCCACAAAGTCACTGCCGAATTGATCCCCATCACCAATCTTGATGCGATAAGCGTCATAGCCCGCATCCACACCCAACTCTTTTAGTTCTTCCAGCATAATGGTGGCCTTGATTCCATTAGGGGTTGGAAGGGTATAGAGTTGGAAACGCTGATCGCCTTTTGGAAGGCTTTGTTCAAAGCGGGCACCTGCTGTTGGTTGGTTCAAACCTCCCCAGGCTCCTCCCATTTGACTCGGCGCTTCCCATACTTCTGGTAATTGATAATCTGACATCTCTGTTCTCCTTTTTCTAAGCTAGTACTAGCATATCAAATCCAGGTGCTAGTTTCAAAAATCTGCTACGCTAGCTTTACTTGACTTTTCTGATCAAAATGATAGTATAGAAAAAATATATTTTTGAAGGAGAAAACCATGTCCACGATCGATTTTCATAGTTTGGCAAAGACGGAACTCCACTGTCACTTAGACGGTTCCTTGTCTCTTCCGACTATTCGTCAATTGGCAGCCCTGGCCAATATTGTCCTCCCTGCTAGCGATGAAGAGCTCAAACACCATGTCACTGCCCCTGCCCACTGTGAGAATCTCTTGGACTATTTGGAGGCCTTTGATTACATTCGCCCTCTCCTTCAAACCAAGGAAGCCCTGACCCTTGCTGCTTACGATGTCGCTAAGCAAGCGGCTCTAGAGAATGTCCTCTACATCGAGGTTCGTTTTGCCCCAGAATTATCCATGGACCAAGGACTTACCGTCCCAGAAACCATCGATGCTGTCTGCGATGGTCTGCGCCAAGCCCAGAATGAATTTGGCATTGTTGCAAAAGCCTTAGTCTGTGGCATGCGCCAGTCAGATCAAGAACTCACCTCTCGCATCCTTGCAGAAGCCAACCAAGTTAGGGATCAAGATTTTGTTGGTTTTGACTTTGCCGGGGATGAGCACAACTACTCTCCAGAAGATATTCGACATCTAATCGAGCAAGTCAAGAGTTACCATCGGCCCATGACGCTTCATGCAGGTGAGTGTCATTGTCCACACTTTGTTGCTCAATCGATTGCATTTGGCATCAAACGCAATGGCCACGTGACAGCTCTATCTCATGAACCAGCCTTACTCCAATCCTTTATTGACAATGGGGTCACGGGTGAACTCTGCTTGACCAGCAACTTACAGACAAAAGCAGCACCGACTATAGAGGATTTCCCTTATCTGAAGATGAAGGTAGCCGGAGCTCGGATCAGTATCAATACTGATAACCGCACTGTATCTGATACGGATTTAACCAAGGAATATGCCCTCTACCATCAGCATTTCCAAACCAAGGAAGCTGACTTTTACCAGCACAATGTCGATGCCATCCAGGCTTCATTTGCCAGTGACGAGGAAAAACAAGAACTCCTTACCAAACTAGAAAAAGCCTACGCAGACTATCTGTAAACAAAAAAAACTAGCACTTTATGAGTGCTAGTCTTTTTAATCCTTCCACAAATCCATGGCCTTCAAAAAATCGTCTGAAACGGTCACATTGCGTGGGTTGGCTTGCTCGCGTTCTTGTAGTTTCGCTTCTACTTGGACCAGGCTGTTGATACCTTCACTGCGCCAATTTCGCAAAATGGCCTGGATATATTTCCAGTGAGGCTTGCCATTAAAGACAGCTTCTCGTAGCGCTGCCTTGATCACATCTGGATCTGTCTGATCCTCGCGCACGGTCTTGGTCAGGTCTTCAATCTCAAAAGGTGTCAAGAGTCGTCCAAGCTCCTGTTGGAAGGTTTCCACCAAGTCCTTGATGACATTTCCCTTGGCAGGAGCACTCTGTGTCTTCCCTTGTGTCTGAGCGTCTAAAATTTCATCCAAGCGTTCCAGGGCAATGGTCGCATCAAAGATGGCTTCAATCTCGCCATTGAGCTCAATGGTCCGATATTGAAGAAGTCCCTTGGTGGTCAAATTGGACATAATCCGATTGACCTCTGTCACCGTTTTTCCCAGATGACTGGCAATCTGATTGGGAGTCAAGGTCTCTTGACCGGTCGTATTTTGAAGGAAGAAAAACTGCCAAACCAAGTAGTCATCTGCTTGGTCAAACAATTCATGATAATGAAAAAGCAAGGCACTTGGAAGAACCAAGTTGCCATACTTAAATGCTTGTGAATATGTCATAATTCCCCTTTATAGGTAACCATAAAATGAAATATCTTTTTCCAATTCTTCCAAGCGGTAAGGTGTTTCTTGATAAACCGCATAGTTGATCCAATTACTAAAGAAGGTTGTCGCAGCAAGATTCCAGCGAATGCGAGGCTCTGTACTGGCATCATCCCCATCAAAGTAATTCTTAGGAACATCCGGATCCAAGCCTGCCTTGACATCTCGGTTGTATTCCTTAGCCAGGGTATCGCGATCATACTCCAGATGGCCAAAGCTATACACCTCACGCATGTCTGGACTGGCAATGATGGAAAGGCCAACTTCATTTCCTTGCGCAATCACCTGAAGATTGCTCTTTTCAAGGACTTCCTTCAAAGGAACATCCGTATAGCGAGAATGAGGGGCAAGGAAGCGATCGTCAAAACCTCTCATGAGCAGACTATCGGGACGCACCACTGCTTGGTCATAGATACCGGATAGCTTGTCACAGAGCTCTACTTTTTGAATCCCGTAACGGTAGTAAAGACCAGCCTGAGCTCCCCAACAGAGGTGCAAGGTGGAAAAAACATGACGCTTGGCCCATTTAAAGACCTGGGTCAACTCATCCCAGTAGTCCACTTCTTCAAAGTCCATCTTTTCGACAGGCGCTCCTGTCACAATCAAACCATCATAGTAATTATCCTTGATATCCTGAAAGGTCTTGTAGAAGCTCTCCAAATGTTCTGCCGCTGTATTCTTGGACTCATGGCTCGCCATGTAGAGGAACTCCACATTGATCTGCAAGGGCGTGTTAGCCAAGAGGCGTAAGAGCTGGGTTTCTGTCGCAACCTTGGTCGGCATCAGATTAAGAATGAGAACATTCATGGGCCGAATATCCTGGTGAGTCGCCCGAACATCATCCATGACAAAAATATTTTCTGAACGAAGGATATCAACTGCTGGTAATTTTTTATCTAGAGTAATTGGCATAAAAAGCTCCCATCTTACAAGTTCTTAACTAACATTATATGATAGGAGCTTATAGTTTTCAATTATGGTTTTTCTGTAGCCAGTTATAGTATTAGACTATATTAGTAATGCATCAAAACTTTGTAGTCGTAATCGCCGATCGCTTCGCGACCTTTCAAGTCGTCCAACTCGATCAAGAAGGCACACCCTGCAACGACCCCACCGAGTTTTTCGATCATTTCGATGGTTGCTTTCACCGTACCACCAGTCGCCAAAAGGTCATCAACGATGAGAACACGTTGACCTGGTTTGATAGCATCGGCGTGCATGCAGAGGGTATCGACACCGTATTCTTTTTCGTAGTCCGCTGAGATAACTTCACGTGGCAACTTACCAGGCTTACGAACAGGTGCAAATCCAACCCCCAATTCAAAAGCGACTGGACATCCAACGATGAAGCCACGCGCTTCAGGACCGACGATCATATCGATCTTCTTATCGGTTGCGTATTGAACGATCTCACGAACCGCATAACTATAAGCATTGCCATCTGCCATCAAAGGGCTGATATCACGGAAGGTAATCCCTTCTTGTGGATAGTTTTCAATGCTTGCAATGTAATCTTTTAAATTCATGGTTAACTTTCTTTCATAAAAAATTTTTACATTCCATTATACCATGAATTCTACTAACTTGCATCATTTTTGCCAAATCATTTTCCCAAGTCTCCGCGTCAAATGCAAAAATCCTACATCTGAAAAAAGATGTGGGATTGGAAACATGCTTACTATTCTTCTATCAATTTATTGTACTCGATTTTCATATCCCCCAAGTTTTTCAGGGAATAACGGGAACTTCCATTTTTGAACCAGGTACCAAGGATGTATTGCTCAGCGACTTTCTTGCTTTGCTTCTTCAACCAAGTGCGGTCTTTGCCGTAGGTAGAAAGTTTCTGTAGAAAATCACTGCCTTCAACTGTTTGATCATCCGCATAAAGATATGCTTCTTCTTGGATCAATGCTCTTTTTTTAGAATTGTATTTGAACATCAGACGAACCGATACATTTTCTTTTAACTGATATTTATACCTATAAACCCATTCCGAGCTGTCTCGAAACATCATGACGGATAGATCTTCTTGTCCCCCAACGATTTCATCTGAATAGGGATACATTTGGAATCCTTCATCTTCTTTCCAGATACCATCTTTTCCTATCGTTTCTGTATAGGGCTTAAACATCACATAGCGCATCAATCCACCATTTTCAGAGTAGTTAATTTCTTCCATGGGGTTCTTCAAGCTCAGGTAGATTCCTACCCAATAAAGAGAAAAAAGTAGGATGGGAGTGAGCCAGAGAAACTGTTTTAGGTGTTTTTTCATAAGGCCTGTCCTGTTAGATAGTCGTAGATTTCACGAACCGTTCCAAGGGCCATCAATTCCTGCTCTTTCACTGTTTGTTTGAGTTTTTGGTAAATGCTACTTTCTGCGATTTCCCGTTTTTCTGCTTCTTTATTGACCTTCATGATGCCATTTTCAATGGTCACAAAGCCCAACTCTTGGAAGATCTGAATCATTTTAACCAGGAGGATCTGCTGGATCTTGAGATAGGCTGCTAGGTCTTTCAGTTTGTAGCGGACATCGAACTCTGGGTATTGGTAGATGGTTTTATAGAGTTTGGCATACTGGTCCCTGCTCCCGTACCCTGTCAGATAGTAGGCTTTGGGGATCTCATTTTTGAAATAGACAGCCTGGAAATCATGCTCTTGAAAAATTTGCCGTAAGGACTCTATATCCTCAGGGATATTTCCAACCACTACAGCAGAAGCATCCGATAGATCAGGCAGTTCTTGGGTAAAGTCGAGAACAGGAACACCTACGGGGAGACTGGCATTTTTGGAGCGGATATTAAAGAGCTGGACTCCGTCCACACGCGCATCGACCAGCATGAGCTGAAGGGTCGTTTGGCCATTCCATTGGTTGACAGATAATTGCACAGCTAGCTCAAGGTCTTGCGCCTGGGCAAACTCCGCCTCTAAGCTACCCAAGCCAAAGGCAACCACCTCAAAGGTTGCATCTTCTTGAGAAATTTTGAGTTTCAAGTGGGTATTGCCGGCTCCCATTGAACGTGCTCCTTCTACCTTGAAATTACGGACCAGAAAGACCGGCTTTTTATTATCCATGCCAAAAGGACTCAAGCGCTCAAAGCTTTTCAAGGTCTCAAGCGTTAATTCTGTTAAATGCAGTTCCTCATCGATCGCTAAGCTAGACTTGCTGCTGAGATCAATCTCTTGTTCTGAAATATAGTCGGTAAGGGCCTGAGACAAGGCAGGGAGTTGGTCCACCTCGAGCGTCATCCCTGCTGCACCGGCATGTCCTCCAAAGGCAACAAAGAGTGACCGGTGAGGATCGAGAGCCTCAAAGATATTGACCGACTCAGGACTCCGAGCGCTTCCTTTAGCTCGTCCATCCTCGATACTTAAAACAACGACCGGCTGATGTAGCTCTTCTAATAAACGACCGGCAACAATGCCAAGAACCCCAGGATTCCAGCCTTCTTTGGCCAAAACCTGGGCGGACAAGCTCGTGTCGACCATGGCTTTGGCTTCGTCATAGATACTTTGGACAATCTCTTTGCGTTCTTCATTTTTCTGATGAATCATGAGGGCAATTTCGTGCGCTTCTTCATCATCAAAACCAGTCAGTAGTTCGATGGCTGGATTTGGGTCATCGAGGCGACCAAGGGCATTGAGACGAGGGGCGATCTGAAAGCCAATTGTTTCTTCATTGACATCCTCCGGACGAATCCCAGCGATCTCCAAGAGCTCTTGCAAGCCCATGCGCTGGGTATGTTGGAGAACCCCCAGGCCGTATTTGACCAGAATTCGATTTTCATCTGTCAGGCTCACCATGTCAGCGATGGTCCCGATCGCGACCAAATCTAAAAGATCAACCGGTACTTCCTCTAGGAGGGCACAGGCCAACTTAAAGGCCACACCACAGCCTGCCAGATAATGGAAGGGATAGGCCGCATCTGGATGCTCTGGATGGATGATCGCATAAGCATCCGGCAAGTCCTCTGGCATAGAGTGGTGGTCCGTCACGATGACATCCACTCCCATTGCCTGGGCCATGGCGATGGCTTGATTGCCTGCGACACCATTGTCCACCGTGACAATCAAAGAAATACCTTGCTGCTCGATAAAGTACTTGTAGACACTCTCATTGGGACCATAGCCGTCTGTGAAGCGGTTGGGTAGGTAGACTTGCACCTCTGCTCCCATCTGCTCCAAAGCTTCCTTCATAATAGAGGCCGAAGTCATCCCGTCCGCGTCATAGTCTCCATAGATGAGGATCTGCTCGTAATCTTCGATGGCCCGTCGAATGCGCTCCACTGCCTTGTCCATATCATGGAGCAAATAAGGGTCGTGAAGGTTCTCTAACTTGGGTTCTAAAAAGTCTTCTAAATCCTCTTTGGTCTGAATGCCACGCTCATACAGTAAGGTTGCTACGGACGCTTCCAGGCCTGCTTTTTTAGAAAGGGCTAAAAAGGCCTCATCTGCACTTGGCGAAGCTAACTGCCAATCGTATTTTGAAGTGATCATCTAGCTTTTGGTCTCCTCTTTTTCCTATCTGAATATTATATCATGAAAGCAGGAAATGTCGGGAAATAAAGGGTCAGGTAGTAGTTGGAACAAAATGAACAATTTCCACCATATTTGTTGCATTTAGCTTGACTTATTACACTAAAAGAATATAATAATGATGATAATAATCTTTTAAATATGTAATGGGATGATTATTCTGTTAAATTTGCACTGCTTATTATCATTTTATATTATGAAGCATTAATTTCTTCCGTTTTTCTATTTAATCATTGTTTTTAGAAAGTTTGTTTCAGGTCCAACCCGTCCTCTATTATGGACAGACTAAAGATAGGATATTGAGGTATGTCCCCATATTTTCTCAATAGAGGTAAGGTCCTTCTTCTCTAACTACATGTTCAAATAAAGCAACTGATTGTATGGAGCAAAGATCAGAAGTTTTTCGGTTTTAGGAGATATCACTATATAGAAAAACTATACAAAATTTATGCAAAAGAAAGGAAATGAGGCCAATTGAAATTTCTATATAAAAAGGTAGTTGCATTTGTAGCTATCATCGCTGTGGTAGCCTTAGGGTTGTCTGTAATCAAACCTGTCAGTGCAGCCACTGTAACGCCAACAGTATCCAATCTAAAAGCTCAGGCAACTGGACAAAAAATTGTCTTTTCATTTGACTGGGATTTGACTGGTAAATCTGTTAAAGAAGGGGACACGTTCACCATCGATGCTCCTGAAGGTGTCAATATCACTGAAGTCGCAACTCAATCCCTCCAAGCAAATGGAGCTGAAGTCGCGACCATTTCGATGACAAACAAAAAGATTACTTTTACTTTTAAAAAAGCCATCGAATCCATGAACCAAAACGTAAAAGGTGGATTCTCATACAAAGCAGAATGGGACAATACTCCAGGAAATCCTGGAAATAAAACTGCCACTTCTAATGTCGGTTCGGAATCCGTTGTCATCACTCGTCCTGATGGACCTGGCGTGTTTGAATCTGTTTTGAACAAGTACAACCGTACTGGTGACTATGTAACTAAGCAATTCAAATTAGACGCATCTGAAAACTATGCATGGATGAACGTTGGAGATGACTATTATCTCACTACTTGGTTCATTCGTATTAACGGAGATGGTAAGAAACAAGCCATCACAAATCCTGTTGTATCAGATAAAATCCAAGCTCCAGCTGTCGATTACTCAAAAATCACTTTTGCTCCAGCTGCCAATCACGCTGCAAGTGAATTCTTCGTTGGAACTTACTTGAAACCATCCTTCACTTTAAGAAAAGGTGGACAAGTGGTTGCTTCAGGATGGGACTTCTGGCAACATGTTAAATTCGATGCAGACGGAAATGGATTTACCGTGAATTTATCAGATGTCAGTGATGTATTTAAAACAGCGTCTAGCGATGAATTGATCGTTGAATACCAAACATTAATTCCTAAGACAACTATTCGCGTAGATAACAATGCTACGTTAACAGCTGATGAAATCAAAACACCACAAACAGACCCTGCATTCTGGAATAACACAGAATTGAACTTCTGGGTAACTGGTGACAAGACTGTTACAGTTCAAAAAGAATGGGTTGGTGACGAAGAATCTGACCGTAAAGATATAACTGTTCAATTGTATGCTGACGGCCAAGCCTTGGAAGGGATGACACAAACTCTTACAAAAGCTTCTGGTTGGCAAGCAGAATTTACTAAATTACCAGGTATCAAAGACGGTAAGAAGATTGAGTACTCCGTAGTGGAAACAAATACACCTGATGGATATACTTCAAAAGTTGAACCAATCAATGAGTCGAATGTTATCAAAGTTGTAAACACTTCAAATAAACCAAAAGTTACTGAAACCACTGCAAATCTTGTTATTAAAAAAGCTTTCGAAATAGCCGGCGATCAGGAACATACACAAGTTCCGATTACAGAAGGTCAATTCGAATTTGTCTTGAAAGACGAAAATAACAAAGTAGTCGAAACTGCCAAGAACACAGCAGATGGCACTGTTAACTTTAAGTCTCTGACTTTCAATAAAGAAGGTACTCATACTTATACCATCACTGAAAATAAGGGTACAGACGCTAGTGTCAACTATAGTACACAAAGCATCAAAGCTACTGTCGATGTGAAGAAAGATAACGACAAACTCGTTGCTACTGTCACTTACTCAGGTGGAGATGGTGAACAAAAAAATACGATCACCAATACTCAAAATAAACCAAAAGTTTCAAATGCTAAGGTAACCTTAAAACTTAAAAAAGCATTTGAAGGTGGCGAACTGAAGGGCGATGACTTTGAGTTTGTTGCAAAAGATGCAAACGATAAAGTTGTTGGTACAGCTAAGAACAAAAAAGATGGTTCGATTACTTTTGATACCATCACTGTAGACCACGCAGGAACATTCAACTATACCATCACTGAAACAAAAGGTAGTGACAAAACCATTACCTACAGTGATAAAACCATCACGGCTACGGTTGTAGTGGTTGAAAAAGACAATGCTTTAGTTGTCGAACAAATCAACTACTCTGATGGTCAAACTAACACAGATACGTTCATCAACAAAAAAGAAGCTCCTAAAACAGAAAGTACAAAAGCTACTCTTCAAGTGAAAAAGCTCTTTAAAGAAGGTGAAACAACCTTACCGTTGACAGACGATCAATTTGAATTTGTCTTGAAAGAAGGAAACACTACCCTTGAAACTGCCAAGAACAAGGCAAATGGAACTGTCACCTTTAAGGAACTTTCTTATACTTCAGAAGGAACACACACTTACACCATTACCGAAAACAAAGGTACGGATGCTTCTATCAACTATAGCACACAAACCATCACGGCTACTGTTGCTGTGAAGAAAGATAACGACAAACTCGTCGCTACTGTGACTTACTCAGGTGGAGATACTGAAAAAGGTGATGCCTTCACAAATACGAAGACACCTCCGACACCTCCAACTCCTGTTCCTCCAACAGTGAAACCGACGACAGCTCAATTCAAGGCTAAAAAAGTATTGGCGGTCAATGGTACAAGCGATCGTACATTAAAAGCTAATGAATTCACTTTCCTTCTCAAGGATCAAGCTGGTACGCTCATTGATACCAAGACAAATGGTGAGAATGGGGATATTCTCTTCAATCCAGTAAGCTTTAATGAAGTTGGTACTTTCACCTACACAATCGCTGAACAAAAACCAGCTACGCCAGAATCCGCTATTACTTATGACGAAACTGTTCATACTGTAACAGTAACTGTCACAAAAGATGCAAACGGACAATTGAATGCGGATGTGCAATACGACGGTAAAAAGGATACTCCTACTTTTAACAATACGTATACACCTCCGACACCTCCAACTCCAAGTGAAAAACAAATTACCACAAGCAAGATTTTAGAAGGTCGTGACCTTCAAGGTGGTGAATTTAGCTTTAACCTCTTGGATGAAAATGGAACTGTTCTTCAAACAAAACAAAATGCTGCAGATGGTACAGTGACATTTGATGCGATCGCCTACACGGAAGCGATGATTGGTACTCATCAATATACCATTAAAGAAGTCGTTCCAGCTGATCAGGCAAACATCCAATATGACGAAGGTCAAGTAGATGTCACAGTTACCGTCACAAAAGATGAAGCATCAAATGCGATCCAAGCAGTTGTTTCATATGGTGCGAAGAAAACCTTTATCAACAAGGTCATCCCACCAACTCCACCAACAATTGATATTCCTGAATTGAAACTTTACACCCTTAAGGTTCGTAAAGTAGATGAAAAGGGTGATTTCCTTGCTGGTGCAGTATTTGGACTCTTTGAAGCAGATGGTGTGACACCTGTTGCGAACCCATATGGACAAGGCCAAGCGCAAGCAATTTCTGGTCAAGATGGACTTGCAAGCTTTGTTGGATTTGAAGCGAAAGATTACGTAATCAAAGAGCTCTCTGCTCCAAGTGGTTACCAACTTTCAAATGAAGTTATCAAAGTTTCTGTAAGCGACTATGTTGCTGCTACAAACCTTGTTGTTGATAAAGGAAACGTGGTGAATAAACTTCTTCCACCTCCACCATCAACAGATAAACCTAAATCATCAACACCTCCATCACCAAATGGAGATAAACCTAAGTCTAACGACAAACCTAAATCTAGTGAAACTCCTAAATCTAGTGACAAACCTAAAGAAAATAAAAAATCTCTTCCTTCAACAGGAACTGAAGATCATTTAGGACTTCTTGTAACTGGTTTGACATTCGTCGCTACAGCTATTGCTTCTATAACACTTAAGAAGAAAGAAGACTTCTAAGAAACATGAAAGATCTAGTCAAACGTGACTAGATCTTTTTCTTGTATGATATTAATTTTTATAAATCATCCCTGTACAGGCTTGCTCTGACAATTCGACAAAACCCAGGGATTGGTAAAAGGCAAGATTTTTCTCACTTCGTTCAGTAACAAGGAGCCGTTGATAGACAGTAGGGAAGGTCGCTAAAGCCTCTTCTAAGAGTTTCTTTCCAATGCCTTGGCGCTGGTGATCTGGTCGCACCAATAGGTCCTGCACCAACAGGACCGAGTGCCCATCTCCTACCAAGCGAATGTAGGCGACGAGCTCTTTCTCATCATAGACTGCTAACTGCCAGAGACTGGCTTTGACAGCTTCTTCCAACATGGTTGGATTGTTAGTATAATTGGTCCAGCCGACTGAGCTGTAGAGTGCGAGTAGGTCTGTCATCGCTGGAATTTCTTGTTTGTAATGGAACATCTTAACTCCTTTTTAAGCTATAGTGCTGGAAGAAGGCGATATCTCTGTAAGGGGACTCTTGGCAAACGGCCAGCTCCATCTTGAGCATAGACTCTCGCCAGCCTTCTTGGCTCTTGAAGCGATTGTCCTGTAAGGCATAAAAGACACGAATTCCTTGGTAGTCCTGAACTTCAATGGCTAGATCTTCAACAACTAGATCGAGATCATAGGCCTGAGCCAAGCCCATGGAGTGGGTTTCCAGGTCCTGACCTGCTAGGAGCTCAAGCGCCTTCTGAGTATCATTTTCAAAGACGACGGTCTGAAGGACGCGGCCAACCTCATTGTGCTTGACGATAGAGAGCAGGCCTCCTGGTTTCAAGAGACGGGTGAATTCCTTGAGAACATCCTTGCGATCCTCCACATACTCCAAGACATTGTGGCAGAGGATGACCTCAAAACTGGCATCTTCAAAGCTTTCTATTTGGTCCAGACTCCCGACCAGTTGCTGGTAAGGATGATCCTGGGCCCGCAAGGCCACCAATTCCTCATTAGGCTCCACAGCAAGGACTTGATTGTCTTGCGCCAAGTGGTTGGCTACAAGGCCGAAACCACTGCCAAAATCGAGCACTCGCTTTCCCTTGATGTCCTGTAATTGTTCAAAAAGGATATCATAATAGATCTGTCCCCAGGGTTGCCGAAGGTTCTCTAAATAGGCTTGAATATTTGCGGCCATCTATCTCCTCCTATTTGAAGTTAAACATCTTGCAGGCTAGCTTATCTGAGATGCGTGGGAAAAGGGTATAGAGCTTGTGGGTCAGGTTCAAGAGCCAAGGCAGATTGAGCTCACGTTTTGCTTTTCCAAAGTTTTTCACGATCTTCTTAGCCACAAAGTCTGGTTCCAAAATGTAGCGGTCCACAGCCTTGACATAGCTTCCGTCAGGATCTGCCTGGTCAAAGAAAGTAGTCCGGATTGGGCCTGGATTGACTGTCGTCACATGGACACCAAAGGGCATGAGTTCCAAACGCAAAGCGTTAGAGAAGCCAATGGCCGCAAACTTGGTGGCCGAATAAAGGCTGGATTTAGCAGTTGCTACTAAGCCCGCCATGCTGACGATATTGACAATGTGCCCCTTGCCTACTGCCTTCATGTGCGCACCCATCAAGCGTGAAAGCTGCATGAGGGCAAAGGTATTGACCTCAAACATTTCCCGCACCTGCTGGTCAGAAATGCGATCAAAGTCCTCAAAAATCCCATAGCCAGCATTGTTGACCAAAATATCAATCTGCCCATAGCGCTGATAGAGCTCTTCTACCAAATCTTGGACGGCTGAGGAATCAGTGATATCGATCCCGATGCATTCTTTCTGAGGATGGTCAGTATAGAGGTCTTCCAGTTTCTCTTGATTTCTCCCTAGGAGAATGAGCCGGTCTTCATGAAGGAGCTTGACCATTTCCTGTGCCAGGCCTCCACTCGCTCCTGTGATGATGATAGTTCGCATCTTAGATCTCCACTTCTTCTAGATCTTTGACCACATAGACATTTTCAAAAATGCTGGACGCATCCTTGCGCAATTGGCTGATGTCTTTTGATAAGAAGCGAGCACTGATGTGATTCAAAAGAAGGCGCTTGGCTCCAGCTTCACGCGCTACTTCTGCCGCCTGCATATTGGTCGAGTGGCCGTGTTTCTTAGCAATCTTCTCATCTCCCTTGCCATAGGTGGACTCATGGACCAAGACATCCGCATTGACTGCTAGTCGTACACTAGCATTTGTCTTCCGTGTATCTCCTAGGATCGTGATAATCTTACCAGGTCGAGGGGCTGAAATATAGTCGGCTGCAATGATTTTGGTGCCATCTTCCAGGGTGACGTCTTGCCCATTTTTGACTTTCCCAAAGAGCGGTCCAAAAGGAACTCCTGCCGCCTTCAACTTCTCTGCATCCAGTGTTCCTTCAAGGTCCTTCTGCATAATCCGGTAACCTACACAGAAAATGGTGTGGTCCAAAGCTTCCGCATAAACTGTGAATTTATCAGTTTCTAAAATCTTGCCAAGAGAATGCTCATCGAATTCATGAAAATGGATGCGGTAAGGCAGGCGAGAGCCTGATACGCGAAGACTGGTCATGACAAAGGATTTGATTCCTACTGGTCCATAGATATCCAGATCCGTCTGCTCTTCATTGGCCTGAAAGGCCCGACTAGATAGGAAACCTGGCAAACCAAAAATATGGTCTCCGTGTAGGTGAGTGATAAAGATCTTGCTAACCTTTCGCGGACGAATGGTCGTTTCTAAAATTTGATTCTGTGTCGCTTCGCCACAATCAAAGAGCCAGACTTCATTGATCTCATCTAGCAATTTGAGCGCCAAGCTCGATACATTTCGGGCTTTTGAGGGTTGCCCAGCTCCCGTTCCTAAAAATTGAATGTCCATTGTCTACTTTCTATCTATATAAATCATGGCCGTCCTGTTCTCTGAACGGAACGAAAGGTTGCCTGGGTAGGCTTGCGCTAGCTCGAGGAGTTCCTCTTGGTTATATCCTGACAGTTTCAAGCGTCCATCTTCCAAGGTCATCAAGTCAGTCAGGGCTGAGAGGACTTCTGTTTTGGTGACCACTTCTGGGCCGGCCTCTTGCAGACAGATCTTGCCATCTTTTTCAAAGACCAAACAATGCGGAAAAATCTCTGCGATTTCGAATAAAATCGAAGGGGTGATTTCCGCCGCTGGATGTTCAGCAAAGACACAGGCTATCTCTCCATTTACATAGGCCAAGCCATAAGACTGACCTGATAAGTTGAGGCGGATAAAAGGTTTTTGTTCATTAAAGCTTTTCTGAACTGTGAATAAGTCAAATGCTCGGCTCAAGTCCAAGAAATAATCCATGGCCTCCTTGGGACTCTTCTTTTGGTAGAGCTCTGCGAAATAAGCGTTGATCACACTTGGGGGAGGCGTAATCACACGGAGACGCAATTCCTCAGGGATCGTGCTTAAAAGATTGGTCAGATAGACCCGATCGAGGCTGGTATAGCCTCCATATTTTATTGCTAAATCAACGTAATCCGTCATAAAATTCTTCCAACTTCCACTTATTTTTCTCTGCAATATAGCCTTGAATGACCTCGACGTCTTCTTCAAATTCGCGCTGGTCAATGATCGCTACTGTTTCTAGATCATGTGTCCGATAAGATTTTGAAAAGGGAACGCGAATGGTAAAGGGAACAAAGAGCTCTCTCAGTTTTTCTAGAAGCAAAGCCTGGAGATCTTCACGGGCTGTCTCAGAGCGCGCTGAAATCAAGCTAAAAGGTGTCTGGGTTGGGGTAAAGTCTGCTACTTTATCTGCTTTGTTGTAAAGCGTCAAGCGAGGAATCTCCAACATATCCAGGTCCTTCATGATCGAAAGCACCGTCTTTTCATGCTCTTCATGATTGGGATCAGACGCATCGATGACATGGACCAGGAGGTCTACATTCTTACTTTCTTCCAGGGTCGACTTAAAGCTTGATACCAACTCTGTTGGTAGATCTTGGATAAAGCCAACCGTATCGGTCAGCGTCACTTGCAGATTGCCTGTTAAGTGGATGCTCTTAGTTGTTGCGTCTAATGTCGCAAAGAGTTCATCGGCTTCATACTGACTCTTACTGGTCAGCTGATTCATAATGGTCGACTTTCCTGCATTGGTATAGCCGATCAAACCAATCTTGAAGACAGGTGATTCCAAGCGTTTTTCACGAAGGGTTTCCCGGTTTTTTTCAACTGCCTTGAGCTGGCGCTCGATATCGGTGATTTGATTGCGAACGCTCCGGCGGTTCAACTCCAACTGACTTTCCCCTGGACCACGAGAACCAATTCCCCCAGCTTGACGGCTGAGCATGATTCCTTGACCGACAAGGCGTGGCAAGAGGTATTTGAGCTGGGCCAAGTGTACCTGCAACTTGCCTTCATGACTCCTAGCCCGCATGGCAAAGATATCTAAAATCAACTGCATCCGGTCAATGACCTTAACCCCAAGAATTTCTTCTAAGTTGACATTTTGACGGGGGGTCAGGCGGTTATTGACCACCACGGTCGTAATCTCATCTGCTTCGACCATTTGAGCGATTTCTTCGAGTTTTCCTGAGCCGACAAAGGTCTTAGTGTCGTATTTCTCCCGCTTTTGTGTATAGGAGCCCCGGACATCCCCACCAGCTGTTTTAGCCAGACTGGCCAACTCCTCCATCGACATATCAAAATTGTCCATGCCTTGAAGTTCCACACCAACCAATAGGATGCGTTCTTGTTTCTTTTCTGTTTCAATCATGCTCTAAAAACTCCTTTACATCTGCAAGAACCTTCTCCTTGAAGTGGGGGGCAGAAATGGCGTAAAAGGTCACTTCCATCCGATTTCGAAACCAGGTCAGCTGCCGTTTAGCAAACCGCCGGGTGTTGCGCTTGAGGGTCTCTCTGGCTTCTTCAAGGCTTTGCTCCCCCTTAAAGTAAGGAAAGAGTTCCTTGTAGCCAATCCCTTTACTGGCTTGCACATCTGGATAATGGTCATAGAGCCACCGAGCTTCCTCTAATAAACCTTCCTCTAACATACAGTCTACTCGATGATTGATGCGATCATAGATCAAGGAGCGTTCATCATCTAGACAGATCAGATAGGGTTCATAGTCCGTCTCTTCGTTTGCTAGGTCTTTCCCAAAATGCGCAATTTCAAGAGCCCGCATGGCCCGACGGCGATTGAGCTGAGGAATCACAAGTCCTTGCTCCTCCACTCTACGATACAAGTCTTCGTCCGACAGCAGGTCCAATTGAGCGCGATAGGCAAGAATCTCTTCATGAGGAACTTCACCACCTAGATGATAGCCTTCAAGAAGACTTTGGATGTAGAGGCCCGTCCCACCTGCAATGATGGGGAGCTTGCCTCGGGCTGTGATATCCTCAATCGCAGTCTTAGCTTCTCTTACAAAATCAAAGGCCGAGTAAGACTCGGTCACCTCCCGCACATCGATCAAATGATGGGGAGCTGCAGCTTGCTCTTCTGGTGTCGCTTTGGCTGTTCCAATATCCAGCTTGCGATAGACTTGCTGACTATCGCCACTGATGATTTCACCATCGAGGGCTTGCGCCAAATCGATCGCAAGAGCTGTTTTTCCAACCGCAGTCGGTCCCACAATCACAATTATCTTGGTTTTCATCGTTTTTCCTTGCAAAATTCACGTTTTTTCGTTACCATATATTATAACATAAATATTTAAAGTTCAGAAAAGGAGAAATTCTCATGGCTAAAGGATTTGGTAAAGGTTTTGTTACTGGTGTTGCTGGTACAGTTGCTGCTGTCGCAGGTGCAGTTTACACATTCAAGAAAAAAGTAATCGAGCCAGAAGAACAAAAAGCAGCTTTCATCGAAGAAAACCGCAAAAAAGCAGCACGTCGTCGTGTCTCACACTAATCCAACAAAAAGCCCCGGGAAACCGGAGCTTTTTTTGCTGAAGAAAAAAGTCCATTTTGGAAAATTTTCTTTTACTGATAGGTTTTGTCAAGATAAGCTAACACAAGTAATGCTAAAAGAATTAGAATGATATATGTTATGTTTATTCAAACATTACTGAAACTTTCCGCCGTGAGAAAAGTGCTAGAAACACGATAGTTTCTAGCACTCGGGAGTTTTGAAACTTTAGGTTCAAAACTAAGTCATGGAACTTCTTCGAAGTTCGCTGACGTCCGTAATCACCTAAGGAAAGTTTCTATGATGACACGTTTGTCTTCAATCTAAAAGCTCCGGGAAACCGGAGCTTTTAGATTGAAATTTCACCGTTCTTTGATCATCTTCGTTGCGATCTCCAAGAGTTCAACTCCCATCTGAAAATGCTCGTCTAACAAATCATAGACGGCATCTTCAGACAAGACACCACAAGGAAGATCAGCTGGAAAATCAGCTTGATTGGACAGGTCCAAGTCGTCAAAATAGGCCTGACTACTATAATAATCGCGCAGTTGAATATAGCTCTCTTGATGCTCTTTTAGTCGATCCACTGCTTTTTTTGTATCTTCCAAAGTCTTAGCATAGTCATTCAAATAACCTTCCATCCTTTGGATGCGTTCAATTTTTTCCTTTGCAATTGTCATGTGTTACTCCACTTTCACCACTTCTAGATGAGGGCCACCTAAAAGTACCAGATATTTTTCAACGTGCTCTTGGCCATAAGAACGACGAAGAGCTTCTGCATAGAGATCGAGCTGATCCCGGTAGCGTTCGACCAATTGGCTAGGAATCTTGTAGTGATCCGTCTTGTAATCAAAGAGCAGGATCCGGTCTTCTAGCACCAAGTAACCATCCAGGATCCCCCGCACGACGAAGTCCTCTCCACTGGCTGGATCTTTCTTCAGCATGGCAAAGGGAGCTTCGCGACGGACTCGAGAGGCCTCTTTTTGAAGCAAGGTCCCCAAAGGCGTCTCATAGAAAGCAAGGATGGCCTCTAGCTTGATGCGGGCCTTGACCGCTGGCTCTGCTTGGACTTGGTCCAAGGCCTGACGCAGTGTATCAAGAGTGATTGCTGCTCCAAGAGGCACGCGCTGCATGAGTTCATGGACAGCACTACCGACTTGGGCTCCTGTCACAGCTTTTTCTTGATCAAAAGTTGGAAGCTCAAACTCAGGCGTCACAGTCTTTGCATCCATGATCTGGACGCCATTGGCATCCATGACCGGCTCGTAGAATTTCTTGATCTGACTAGGAGTACGTACACTTGGTAAATGAATGGCCGGAGCATAGAGCTGATTGAGCCGATCAACATTTTCCAAGATATCCAAGGCCCGACGAATATCCTCGGACTGACGGACATCCTTGAGCTGATCCAGGCGGGAATCCTTCTCCTTCTCTAGCGGTTCCAGCTGGTCTGGTGTCAGGTCTTCGTCTGTCACAAAACGCGTGTCATAGGCCAGGGTATTCTTGGTAAACACATCTTGAATAGCAAAGAGCCAGTCCTGATATGAGGTCCATTCTTTTCGTTTTTCAGGATCCAATTTGCCATTGCGACTGGTCCCCCAATCGGTATCGCGCAGTTTGTCCTCCCGGCCTTTTCCGACCAGATAGAGCTTGAGCTCAGCCCGTGTCATGGCGACATAAAGAAGACGCATCTGCTCAGAAATTGTGGCCAATTTTGTTTCTTCCACATTGCGTTGGTAGCAAGGCGTTTCGATCTGCAGACGAATAGTCTCTGGAGCAGCTGGATTCTCTGTCTCAACCGGCAGGTTCGCAACAAATTTAAAGCCAATCCCTTTTTGACGACTGAGAATGATTGGCCCCGATTGATCCTTACGGTTAAAGGCCTTGTCCATATTGAGAATAAAGACATACTTGAATTCCAGCCCCTTACTCTTATGGACGGTCATGAGCTGGACGGCATCTTTTGGTGCTGCAAGGGGGACGCTGGCCAAATCGTGTTCATTTTCGATCACCTTATCGATCATGGCAATAAAACGCGACAAGCCCTTAAAGCTGGCTTTTTCATAATCATTGGCCCGAAGCGTCAAAGCGTAGAGATTAGCCTGGCGCTGGGCCCCATTTGGAAGGGCGCCGACATAGTTATAGTAATAGCGATCCTCATAGATTTTCCAAAGCAAATCATAGAGCGAAGAGGTCTTAGCAGCAGTCCGCCAACTAGATAAAACCTTGAGGAAGTTCTCGATTTTAGCTGAGAGCTTGGCATCAATCAAATTTGCATGCTCTGCAGTCTTTTCAAGGGCTAACTGGACCTTGTGGTAGAAGGGCATTTGCTTTTGCTCTGGAAGGGTCTGCAAGGAAATCCGTGCCAGCTCATCTTCATCAAAGTCAAACATAGGGGATTTCATGAGGGCCACTAAGGGATAATCATGCAAGGGATTGTTAATGGTCCGCAAGGTATCCAGCATGACCATCACTTCCAGTGACTCAAGATAATGCGCCTGTCCGCTATCTGCCACAATCGGGATATGGTACTGGTCAAAGGCTTCCAGAATCGCATCATTTCGCGTTCGAGTCGCAGTCAAGAGCGTGATGTCTTTAAAGGGTACTTTTTCCACCCGATGGAGGCGTAAAATTTCTTTGATCACTAGAAGAATTTCTCCCTTGGAAACCGTCTCGAGTCCAGAAGCAACTTCCTCGTCTTCGGCCTTTTCTTCCTGGTCTTGGCTACCATCATAGAGCAAAAATTCAGCCCGATGTTGTGGCAAGGCCATCCGCTGCTTGTCGCTTCCTGCAACCAGATAGTGGGTTTGATTGTAGTCAATCTCGCCCACCTCTTCGTCCATCAAATGGCGAAAGACATCATTGGTTGCGTCCAACACTTCCACATGACTCCGGAAATTTTCCTTGAGGAGGATCAACCGCCCTTTCGCCCCTTCTTCTTGGTAGGCTTTAAATTTATCATTAAAAATCTGTGGATCTGCCTGACGGAAGCGATAAATCGATTGCTTGATATCCCCCACCATGAAGCGATTGTGGCCATTTGACAGCAAGTCCAACATCCGCTCTTGGGTGTGGTTGGTATCCTGGTACTCATCGACCATGACCTCATGATAACGCTCTTGAAAGGCTTGTCTCACCTCTGGAAATTGCTCTAAAATTTGAATGGCAAAATGACTGATATCCCCAAATTCATAAGCTTTTTCTTGGATTTTTCGCTCCAGATAAGCGCGAGCAAAGTCTCTGATAAAGTCCCGGAGCAAGGAGAGCATGGGGCCTTCTTCTTGGTGGAAGGTTTGTTGAAATTCCAGCTGATAGAGCTGATTTTCCAAGTCTCTGAGGCGATTGATATGTATGGTTTTATCCTGGTTATAGGCCGTAACTAGGTCTTTCAGCTCTTCTTTTCGGGCTCTATTGGTCAAGGCTCCCCCATTTGAAGCCCGGCTAATCGCCACGACTGCCTTTAGGACAGAGGTCAGTTGCGCTTTATTAGGGCGCTCTGTGAGGCTTCCAATCTGATCCAGCACCTCTTGCACGGCTTCCAAATATTTGGCCTTGCCAAATGCTTGGCCTTCATTGGACAAATGAAAGGCAAAAAAGCTTTCTGCCTCATAGAGGGCCTGCTGGATGTTCTCCATCAGATCGCCTTCAACCTTTTCAAAATCAGTCTCCTCATAGCCTTTTAGGAAATGCTCTTCCAGCCATTTTTCCGGATCACTGGTCGACTGAAGAAAGTCATAGATCTGGTAGATCTGTTCTTTAAACAAGGTTAAATTTTTGCGCTGTCCCGTGAAATTCTTGACCATCTGCACAAAGGCTTCTTGGTTTTCCCCCTGGTAATAGCGGTCAAAAACAGCCTGAAAGACTTCATTTTGTAAGAGGCGTTGCTCACTAGCGTTTTGTAAAATGCGAAACTGGGGTGCCAACCCAAGCAAATAGCCATAGCGCGTTAGGACCTTTTGGGTAAAAGAGTCCATGGTTCCGATATCGCTGGTGGCGACATCTGCGATTTGACGGGCCAGGTGTTGCTTGAGCTCTGGGTTATCGCTCGCTTGCAGGGCTTTTCCAAGTTCACTTTCCAAACGCTCCTTGAGCTCTCCGGCTGCCTTGACCGTAAAGGTCGAGATAAAGAGCTCCTTAATCGAAATGCCTCGCTGCATCTGATCCAGTATCCGCTGCACCATGACAAAGGTCTTTCCTGATCCAGCAGAGGCTGACACCAAGATATTGGTCCCCGAACTATAGATGGCATCGATCTGTTCTGGTGTTCGCTTTTGCTCTTTGGTAGAAGCTACCTCTTGGGCCTGAAGGGCCTTGATTTCTTCTCTTGTCAAAAATGCTTGTTTGATCATTTGTTCAAGACCTCCTTCATCTTCTCGATCCACGCGGCTTTCACCTTTTCACCGCGTATTCCTTTTTGGTCTAGTTTGGTCAAGAATCGTGCCTGACCTAGGTGACGATCGGCTTCAAATCCTGTGATGGATTTAAACTGCTCCACGAATGGTGCGATATTGCGCCCATTTTCACTATAGGGATTGATGCCAAATTGCCCCTTGAGGATCCCTTCTGCTGCTGTTTTATAGAGATAAGCGTTGTACAAGAGGAGCAAGTCCAGTTCTTCCTTACTCAGCATCATAGCCTTATTCTTATCATAGGCCTCGCCCAGATAAGGGGCCTGATCTGCCATAAAGAGTCCCTTGTACTGTTGACTTTTCATGGTTTGATTGATGGCATCCTCTACTGTCTTGGTCTTTTTCAGATCCACTACAGGATCTCCCATTTCCAAATACATGGCTCCAAAAATCCCCTGCTCCTCTTGGTACTCCTTCAAATCCTGAATCGCAGAAAGATAGGTCGGCAATTGAGAATTCAGTCCATTAAAGAACTTGTCATAGTGGAACTGCGTCAGACTGGACTTGTAGTCCACGACTCCGAGGGCTCCCCGATCCCTCAATTGATCAATGCGATCCACCTTGCCTCGTAGCTGCAGGAGACGGCCATCGGACAATGGATAAGAGGTGTGGGTACTTCCACCAAAGAGGGTCTCCTCACCGATGGTCTCGATGTCATTCTGCTGGGCGAGGACACGGCCCGTTGTTTTCGCGGTATCAAGAAGCAAGTTGCGAATAAACTCGGTCTCTCCATTTTCTCCATACAATTGCTGGAACTCTACTTCTTGGCTGGTTTCTCGAATCGCCTCGTTTAAGCGCCGATCAAAAGCTTGATCGGAGCTATCTTTTAAGACTTTTTCAAAAATCCGGTGCAAGAAATTCCCATGACTGCGCGCGTCTGGCCGGATGGTTTCATCCTCTTGTAAGCCCAAGACATAGCGCAGATAAAAAGCATACTGGTGCTTGTAGTATTCATTCAAGGCAGAAGCAGATAATGTCAAGGCTTTGCCCTCTGGATAGAGCGCTTGAAGCGTATCCGACTGAAGCTGACGGCTCTTTAATTCCGTTGAAATCTGAGGAATCTGGATGCCTTCAGCGGCCAATTTCTTTCGCAAGACCCGTACGGCCACACCCCAAAAGCTGGCTTCTTCAGCAGACAGCTCACTAGTGATCTCTTCTTGATGGAGTTCGATCACGCGCGCTAAAAGGGCTCGGTAGGTCCCAATATCATCACTCGAAGCTTGGGCTTGTTTGGTCGTCCACTCGATGGCAATAGGCTCCTTGGCCAATTCTACAAGGTAAGGAGAGACACTATCTTCCGTTTCATTGACCAAGCTAGGGGCCGATAGGACCAGTTGTTCGGTCGCTGCATTGAGTAGCGAAACCGCCACAAAGCGATTCTTCTTGAGATTTTCGCTGGTCACCACCTGGAGCTCTGCTCCTTCTTGGGTGGCCTCATTGAGCTGTTGTCGTTCTTCTTCACTGAGAAGCGAGGTATTCTGCGCGATCTTTGGAAAACGTTCCTGGGTCAGCCCGATGGCGTAGACATAAGGTGCTGTCAAGGGTTCAATCAAGTCATAGGACTGAACCATCACCACATCGACCGTAGCAGGAACTGTCCGGTATTGTGACAATTGCATGCCAGATAAGACAAGAGCTAAAAAGTCATCCACTGTCAGTTCTTGGTCCTCAAAAACCAGATTCAATTCTTCTAAGACGTGGAGGAAGGCCTTCCAAACCTGGTCATAGCGCTCTTGCTCCTCCAAGGTTAGATCCTTGATCAAAGCTTGTAGATTCTGAGAAAGCTGAGCCTCTTGCAGAAACTCTGTAAAGGCTGTTAAGAGTTGGGAAACCTTTTGTTTGCGCTGTGAAAAGAAAGGAGCTAAAGGTTCTGCGACGCGTTCTCGGAGGGCATTGAGCTCTTCTAGATGAAACTTACCCTGACGATTGCTGGTAAAAGGCTTTTGAAATTTTGCAGCACCCTTTACTTCCGCAAAGCGAAGATACTGTTCAAAAGCATCGACTTCAGCTTGCGCCAGATCACTATACAGACCCGTTTTCAACAGATTGATGACGTCATCTGTCTGGTAATTGAACTGCTTGATCCGCCCTAGCGATTCAATGACCTGAATCAAGGGATGGTGGACCATGGCCTCACTTCGTCCCAAGTAAAAGGGGATCTGATACTGATCAAAAATGGTCTTGAGTTGCAGTTGATAAGCTTCCACATCTCCTAACAAGACCCGAATATCCCGATAGCGTGCGCCGTCATGAAGACGTTGACGGATGGATTTAGCGACAAATTCCAACTCTTCTTTTTGTGTATTGGTTTGCCAGAGTTGGACAGCAGTTCGATCTTGGTTCTCCAGTTCATCTTCCACTTGTGAAAAATCGTAGTGCGCTTCTAACATGCGGGTCATGCGACTAAAGGAATCTTCGATGGCTTGCCCACAATATTGAGGTTGAACCTGAAAAGTCTTAGCTAGCTGGAGTAGAAAGTCAACACTAGCCTGATAAAGATTGCCCTCTCTGAAGCTTGCTCGATAGGCTTTTTCACTGGCATAGACCCCGATAACAATCTCCACTTCTTTTCTGTGAAGTAGACCAATCAAGGCCTCTTCTTCCGCAGAAAAACGCGTGAAGCCATCGACGACGATCGCCACATCCTTCAATTGCTCTTCCAAGTGCCCCTCTTCAACCTGGTTGAGGAAAACGCCAATCTTGGACTGGGATTCATACTGGTGCTGAACTAGCATCTCAGAGACAGCTTCAAAAATTGCCAAGAGGTCCTCTCTTTTTTCAGCTTCCCCGAGCAACTCTAAATCTGTAAAATCCATCTGAGCTGTCTGTAATTCATGGTAGAGCTGAACCAGTTGCTGGATAAACTGAGGATCCTTGCGCAGGGCTCCGTAAACTTTAAGATCCTGCTCCTTCATTTGGGAAAGGGCTTTAAAAAATAACATGCCTAGTCCGATGTCATCTAAGGGTTGCTCCTCAAAAACCTGATTCAGGATGAAATAACGGGCCATTTGAGCAAAGCGCGTAACAGTTATGGCAAAAGAAGCCTGACCTTCTAAATAGGACAAGACCTTGGCTTCTTTTTCAAAGGAAAGAGAGTTAGGTGCAATGTAAAACACACGCTTGCCATCTTCTACTAACCTTACGGCTTCTTGCGTCAGGACCTGGGTCAAGGGGGTCCGAACATCCGTATAGAGTAATTTCATCCGATCCGTTCTCCTTTGAGCACTTTCTTGAGAGCTTATTATCTTCTTATTATATCATTTTCGCAGGAGGGACTAAAGCAAGAAGTCATGCTCCTCTTGCCCCAATTTTAGGACATTTGTGCTACAATAAAAACTAAAGAAACAGAAAGGATGATCCCTATGACCAGCATTTATGATTTTTCTTTAGAAAACCAACAAGGGGAAGAAATTTCTCTTTCCCACTACCAAGGTAAGGTCCTCATCGTGGTCAATACAGCAACAGGCTGTGGCCTAACCCCGCAATACCAAGGACTGCAAGATCTTTACCAGCGCTACCAAGATAAGGGGCTTGAAATCCTAGACATCCCCTGTAACCAATTCATGGGGCAAGCTCCAGGAACTGCAGAAGAAATCAATAGCTTCTGTAGCCTCAACTACCAGACCACCTTTTCACGATTCGCTAAAGCCAAGGTCAATGGTAAAGAAGCCCTTCCTCTTTATGACTGGCTCAAAAGCCAAGCAACTGGACCACTGGGCAAACGCATCGAATGGAACTTTGCAAAATTTGTCATCGACCGACAAGGCCAAGTCGCCCAACGCTTCTCCTCCAAAACAGAACCAGCTGCTATGGAAGACTTAATCCAAGAATTGCTTGAGAAATAAGCAAAAAGCCTGAGCGCTGGCTCAGGCTTTTAGATTGAAGACAAAGTCTTCTTAAAAACTTTCCTTAGGTGAGTACGGACGTCAGCGAACTTCGAAGAAGTTCCGTGACTTAGTTTTGGACCTAAGGTTCCAAAACTCCCGAGTGCTAGAAACAATAGTGTTTCTAGCACTTTTATCACGGCGGAAAGTTTTGGTATTTTCTTGATTCATTTTAAAATTTTGTACTCATTTTTATTTTTTGCAGAATCGCTTAACTTATTTTAAAATAGTTTGTCTACATTCAAAAAGTCTGAGCCAACGCTCAAGCTTTTTTATCTTAATCAATTTCAAGTCCACCGGTGTACAAACGGTGATAGGTTCCTTTTTCTGCCATCAAGGAAGCATGGTTGCCTCGCTCGATGATGCGTCCATGGTCCATCACCATGATGACATCGGAATTGACAATCGTCGACAGACGGTGGGCAATGACAAAGACTGTCCGACCTTCCATCAGTCGGTCCATCCCTTCTTGCACCATCTTCTCTGTCCGAGAGTCAATCGAAGACGTCGCTTCGTCCAGGATCAAGACTGGCGCATTGGCAAGGGCTGCACGGGCAATGGCGATCAATTGTCGTTGACCGTTTGATAGACCAGCCCCATCATCCGTCAAGACCGTTTCATAGCCCTGATCCAAATGCTTAACAAAGGAATCCACATTGGCAATCCGAGCCGCCTCAAGGATCTCCTCCCGCGTTGCATCAGCACGGCCGTAAGCGATGTTTTCTGCAATCGTACCAGTGAATAAGTGGGTATCTTGAAGAACGATTCCGAGAGAACGACGAAGAGAATCTTTCTCAATCAATTTGATATCGATCCCATCATAGGTGATCATTCCGGATTGGATATCATAGAATCGGTTGATCAAGTTGGTGATGGTTGTCTTCCCTGCACCAGTCGCTCCGACAAAGGCCACTTTTTGACCCTTATCCGCATAGAGATTGATGCCATGAAGGATTTGTTTTTTCCCATCATAAGAGAAATCAACATCATCAAAGACCACATTTCCGACCATCTTGACAAGCTGGTAATCTCCATTTGGACGAGGGTGTTTCCAAGCCCACTTGTTGGTTTTCTGATCGGTTTCGACCATTTCTCCGTCGACCAGTTCATAATTGACCAGCGTCACTTTTCCTTGGTCGACTTCTTCTTCCTCATCCAAGAGATCAAAGATACGATCACCACCAGCTAAGGCCATGAGGACGAAGTTCAATTGTTGAGAAACCTGAGCAATCGGACCAGTAAAGGAGCGGTTCAATTGCAGAAAGGCCATGAGACCACCAATGGTTAAACCACCGATACTGTTCAGGGCAAAGAGGCCACCGATCAAGGCCGTCAGAACAAAGGAAACATTTCCCAAGTTCCCAAGAATTGGCATGAGGACATTGGCATAGCGATTGGCTAGATAAGAGGATTCAAAGAGCTGGTCATTGATCCGATCAAAATCTTCAATGCTTTCAGATTCGTGCACAAAGGCCTTAACCACTTTCTGACCAGTCATCATTTCTTCAATAAATCCATTTTCAATCCCCAAGTTTTTTTGTTGGGCCCCAAAGTAACGACCTGACTTGCTAGAGACATTCTTCATGACATAGAACATTACGACAAGCATCATAAGGACAATCAAGAACAAGAGCGGACTCACTGTCAGCATGGTGATCGCCACTCCAAGGATGGTAATCGCTGAGGATAAGAGTTGAGGAATGGATTGTTCAATCGCTTGACGAAGGGCATCAATATCATTGGTATAGATGGACATGATATCCCCGTGTTGGTGGGTATCAAAGTAACGAACGGGTAGTTTTTGCATGCGCGCAAACAACTGATTTCGAAGGCTTCTAAGCGCATCTTGGGAAACCGTCGCCATAATCAAGGTAAAGCCATAGTTAGCAAGGACCCCGATCAAACAGATCAAACCAACCCGTGTCAAGAAGGACAAGAGCGGTCCGAAATCATGGCTGTTTGACGTTAACATGGGCTCCACATAGACATCGACCAAGGACTGAATAGAAGCTGTCACATTGACCGTCGCAAGAGACGATAGAATGATCAAGATAAAGGAAACAATCAAGGATAGCTTGTAGTTTTTCCAAAGGAAATCCAGTAGGCGAAGGAGCGAGCCTAGATTTGCTTTTTTCTTAGTTTTCATCAGCTACTCCTTTCCCTTGTGTTTGCATTTCATATACTTCTTGGTAGATGGCATTATTGGCAAGCAATTCCTCGTGACGACCGATGGCATCAATCTGACCATCATTCATGACGATAATACGATCTGCATCTTGAATAGAGGAGATTCGTTGACCAATGATGATTTTAGTGGTCTCTTTCAAGCTTCTTGCCAATCCTTGACGAATCAAACTGTCGGTCTTGGTATCGACCGCAGAAGTTGAATCATCCAAGATCAAGATCTTTGGATTCATGAGGAGAGCACGCGCGATACAGAGACGTTGACGTTGGCCACCGGAGACGTTGGATCCCCCACGCTCAATCATGGTGGCATAACCCTCTTTGAAATCTTGAATAAATTCATCGGCTTGGGCAATCTTACAGGCTTCGATAATCTCTTCATCCGTCGCATCTTTATTCCCCCAGCGCATATTCTCTTTAATCGTACCAGAGAAAAGGACATTGGTTTGAAGAACCATCGCCACTTGCTTACGAAGGGAATCAAGGTCGTATTCTTTGACATCGTGACCTGCTACTGTCACTCGACCAGACTCAACATCATAGAGACGAGGAATCAACTGCACCAAGCTCGATTTCCCTGATCCTGTTCCTCCCAAGATGCCAATGACTTCTCCTGAACGAATGGAAAGATTAATGCCTTGCAAGACATGGGTCTTGTCGCCATTTTCATCGGTATAGGCAAAAGTCACATCCTCAAAGTTGATCGATCCATCTGCAACTTCTTTGATCCCATTTTCTGGAGAGACAATGGTCGCTTTGGTCGTCAAGACTTCATTGATCCGCTCGACCGAGGCCATGGAAATCGACAACATGACAAAGATCATCATAAACATCATCAGCGACATGAGAATGGTCATGGTGTAGCTAAACATAGAGGTCAAATTCCCAGTAGAGAGTTGGCCACCAACGATCAGATGTGCCCCAATCCAAGAGATCAAAAGGAAGGAAGCATACATGGAAAGCATCATAGCTGGGCTACTAAAGACAACGATACGGATTGCCTTCATAAACATGTTGTAAATCCGGCGGGAAGCTTTTTGGAATTTAACCGTTTCGTCGGCTTCTTTAACGTAGGACTTAACCACTCGCATATTGGTAATGTTTTCCTGAATGCTGTTGTTAAGATTGTCATAGGATTCAAACACTTCTGTAAAGAGAGGATACACAATCTTCATGATGATGCTTAGGACAGCTGCCAAAAAGATGGTCACATAGACAAAGATCATAGCCATTTCCGGGTTGATCAAGAAACAGGCCGCAATGGCAAAAATCAAATTGAGCGGTGCCCGTACACAGATCCGGATGACCATTTGATAAGCATTCTGCACATTGGTTACGTCGGTCATCATCCGAGTGACCAGACCTCCAGATGAGAACTGGTCAATATTTTCAAACGAGAAAGTTTGAACCTTTTTGAAAATGGCTCGACGAAGGTTTTTGGCAAAACCAGCCGAAGCATAGGCGCCATAACGGGCAGACTGCATTCCACAAAAGAGGGAGAGAAAGGCACAGACCAGCATGAGCCCACCGTAAAACAAAATATTGTTCATGTTTCTTTGTTGAACACCCTGGTCCAAAAGACTCGCCATGACAAAGGGAATCGAAATCTCAAACATGACTTCAAAGACCATGAACAAGGAAGCCAAAATCGAGGGCTTCTTAAATTCTTTGATCTCGGAAATTAAGGATCGAATCATTATTACCTCCAATGTTATTCATACTTTTTCTTGCGGTAGAAGCAAATCTTATTTCCACCGAAAATAGGTCAAAACACACAAAATTCCCTGAGGGAAAGACCCTAGGGACTGTGCATTGAATAGTTTCAATTGTAAACCAAATTCCTAAAAAATGCAAGATTTTAGCCAGTTTCAGCAATTCTATTTATCCAATATAAAAGGCCCTCCTATTTTGAAGGACCCTACAGACAAATCAGGCATTATTCTGCTTTAGACGTAGCAACAAGATTTAAGAAGCGATCAAAGTAGGACTTGTTTTGTTTCAAATCCTTTTTCAGTCTTTGTGCCTCTGTCAATTCATCCGTAATCAAGCCATCAATGGGTTGTTGCAAATACTTGGTCAACTTTTGCTTGTCATTGATGGTCCAGACATAGAGCTCTTTTTTCATCTCATGGGCCTGAGTCACTAAATCCTCCTGATAAGAAAAGTCTTCAATCGCAAAGAAGTCGACTGAATCATTTCCAAAACTGCCAAATTGAATGGGAATGACATAGCCAGTCTTGATCTCAGGGGCTTTCTTCTCGACTTTTTCCATGACCGACAGATCCAAAGACATAGCCGGATAGTCTTTTTCAACTCCCAAGTCCCGCATCTTCTGGACGAAGAGATCCACATAGTTAGCAGGTTCTCCACCATGGGGCTTAAGCTCGACCAAGAGCTTTATCTTCAATTCTTTGGCCCGTTTGACATATTCCTCAAATGAAGGGATATGACTTGTGTGCCCATCCTGTTGAATCTTGAGGCCTTGCACCTCAGCCAGGGTCATGTCTTTCACATCCTTATCCACCCCAGCAAGGCGCTTGAGATTGTAGTCATGCATGACTACAAATTGATGGTCCTTAGTGAGAAGAATGTCCATCTCTACATAAGCTGCCTTTTCCTTGGCTGCTGCTTCTAAGGCTTCCAGGGAATTTTCTACCCCTTTAGAGACATCTCCTCGATGGGCGATGAGCTTGATCTGGTCATTCACCTTTAGGGTTGCCAGTTCAAAAGCTGAGATCCCCGATTGGACCATGAGAAAGACTACTGTCAGGGCAAAGAGCCCCTTCATCTTTCGACTGCCTTTCGAGCGCATGACCGATCGGCTCGGTACTTCCCATGCAGAATCCAAGATAATGCCGAGCGACCCCACCTTTGTCAAGACTGTAAAAATAAACAAGAAGGTCCGAATCAAGACCAAAAAGATGGTCTCCACCCAGAAATACTGCCCCTCTTTATCGATCACCGTCAAGGTAAAGACCAGACCCAAGACCAGCAAAATCCCTAGAAAGGTTAAGAGAAACTCAAAGGACAGAATTCTCCATAAGAGACGAAAGCTTCCTCTTTTGGTCATGCTCCAGCTTTTTTTCAAGGCACGACCAAATGGAAGCTCCTCCACCACGAGGTTGGGAACTGTATAGATGAGGCGAAGATTGAGATAGAGAAGGGTCAGCTGCACTACAAAGAGCCCGATGGAGCCGATCGTGGTCTTTTCAAACTCTCCTGTGATAAAGGTTGGAATAGAAAGCCCATCTGTCAGGGTCGATCCAATCAAGACCCCTGCGACAGGCAAGGTCAAAAGGAGATAGAGCAGAAAGTAAAGCAGGTTTCTCCCCGCTAGATCCTTCAAGCGACCAAATGATTGGCCTAGCACCTTTTTAAAGGACAAGTGCCGATCGGTTCGCGATAGGTAAATGACCGAAATCAGGGTCCGCATCTCCAACATAAACAAGAAAGCAAAGACCATGATAAAGACCAAAAAAGCCAGCAAGCTCAAGGGATGGCTCATAACAGAGGCAAGATTGTTCTTATCAATGTTGGCCTGACCCGCAAGTAAAACAGCCAGATGAAAGACCCAGCTCAAGGCGGCAGCCCCAACCCCCACGACAAATTGAAGCAAAATCCCAATTGCAATAAAGGACCATTTGTTGCGCCAGATCAAGTAAAAGGCCCCCTTCAGGTCCTGCCAATAACTCCGTTTCATGCTGTCTCTCCTTCATTTCTTTTATTCCCTTAGAATAGCGGAAAAGGCTCTCCCTGTCAATCATTTATTACAAGCAAAAAAGGCTGGGACAAAAGTCCTGGCCTCTCAATTGTCTTTAGATTGTCGAGCAAGACGCAGTGGTTGAGTGGGCTCTACTACGCTGATTTCATCAGCTTTTACAGCCCTACTCAACTGTGCGGAGGTGGGACGACGAAATCGAATTCTAACGAATTACCAATTTCTGTCCCACTCTCTTTTCTATTTATTCAGCTAAGAGCACTTCTTTGATGGTTTGCTTTTGAAGTTTTCTGTTGGATAGATAAAAGAGGCTTTCATAAACCACAGCAAAACCGATCAAAGTCCAGAAGCACACATTCCCATCAAAGTGATGCTCAATCTTTTCAGGAACCGTATCTTTGATCACACCGATCAAGATTTCCATGATACCGTATTGGTAAACCGTCCCTAAAACAAATCCTAGATAGGCCCAAAAACGATAGGGAGCGAGAATATGACTTTGGCATTCACGATCGGTGTAGCCAAAAGCCTTCATAAGAGCCAAGGTTTCGCGGCTTTCTGAGACCACAATCCCCAATGACAAAAAGAGAATCGAGAAAGAGAGGATTAAGCCAATCATGATCATCATGGTTTGGATGATATCATCTGTGTAATCCCTGAGGCCAAAGGACAATTGAACCATGGCCGCAAAACACATAGAGCCAAAGACCACAAAAAACAAGATCGATTTTCTCCCCCAAATCAGCGACGAAGACAGCTCTTTTAGGAAGGATTTCTCTTTCATAGGAGCTCTTTTTCTCCTTTTGACCTTAATCGGTTTTGGAGATTTTTTCAATAAGCGAAGGGCCGGCGTTTGTAGTTGCCTTCTAGCATAGCCAATCGCAAGGACCATAAAGAAAGTCGTTGGCAGTATCACCAAAGCAACTAAGAGCTGCCAGTGAAAATGAATGGTAATGTCTGGCAAAATCCCCTTCTCATTGCGAAAGTCATAAAAATGATCCATCATAAGAAAAGAAGCGAAATAGCCAAGAAGTGCTCCAGCTCCAAAACTGAGTCCAAAAGCCCAAAATCGTTTCGCCAACTGGCCATTGCTATAGCCTAAAGCCTTTAAAATCCCTAATTGTTCCTTGTGGTCATCGACAAATTGTTTGATATAAAAACACATGAGAATGATCGACGTCAAGGACAAGACAACCCCACTGACCATGGCCACCATCCAAGATAGCGAAACCTGGGCATTATAGTAGGTCTGAATCATGGGATTGGTTTTCGAAATCTCCAACCGCTCGATATCCAGATAAAAATTCAAGAAGAGATTGGCCACAAAGACCGCACAAGCTCCAATGATACTGACGACAACTAATTTTCGAATATCTTTTACTGAAAACATGGCTTACCATCCAATCTCATAGGCAGTCTGAGGCTGATCGTTGATCACAACTTGGGTAATCTTGCCACTATTGACGCGAATGATGGTTCTGGCCATATCCGCAATATTTTGGTTGTGCGTCACCATAATGAGGGTAAAGCCTAGCTTTTCCTTCAACTTCCAGATATAGTCGAGAATCTTGCGCCCTGTTTCTTCATCCAGGGCCCCCGTCGGCTCATCTAAGAAAAGAATCTCTGGCTTTTTGGCCAAGGCCCGAGCAATGGAGACTCTCTGCTGTTCTCCACCAGACAATTCACTTGGATACTTGTCCAGCTTATCACCAAGCCCCAAATCCTCGATGATCTGCAAAAAATCATGATTGTTTGCAAGGTCAGCTCCCATCTTAACATTCTGTCTAACCGTGAGATTCGGCAATAAATAATACTGCTGAAAAATAAAGGCTATCTTCTCACGTCTAAAGGCCGTCAATTGAGCATCTGTGAGTTGAGACAAATCCTGTCCTTGAATGAGGATATGCCCCTCGTCTACCTTTTCTAATCCGGATAACACGTTTAAGAGGGTTGACTTTCCTGATCCAGAAGGTCCCAGGATAACCACATCATCCTGGTCTTGAATCTGCAGATTAATCCCTTTTAAGACCTTTGTTTGTCCGTAACTTTTGTGAACATTTTCTAGTTGAATCATTTCTTTCCTACCATTTTCTTGATGAGAGATTGACAAACTTCTGTCAATAAACCAATCACTTCTTCCATGCTGAACTGATAAATACCAGAAGCAACCATAGAGGCCATTCCGTGTGAGTAGATAAATAAATGCTGGTACAAGCGACTAGCTTCCTCTAACGTCAATGGATAGTCTGCGACAATCGATTCCAGAACCAATTGGTAGCTATGATCCTTCATGGGAAGAAAATCTTGAAAGCGACGAATCGGATCTTTGCTAGGATTTTGGAAAAGCAATTGAAAGAGTTGGGGCTCTTTTGAGGCGAAAAGAATATAAGCAACCCCAACAGATCGGAAAGGTTTCTCATCTTCTAAGGCTTTGCGAATATACTCCACCACGACCATTTCCGCAGCACCAATAACCTCTGCTTGTAACTCAGCCATATTGTCAAATTGCCCAAAAATGACTCTCGGTGTGGCTCCCAGTTGCTCCGCTAATGCTCGAGCTGTCAAGCTAGCCATGCCCTCTTCTCTCACCAATTGTAAAGCTGTCCCAATGATAGCCTCTTTACTAAATTTAACCTTGGGTGGCATAAGACTCCTTTCGCGCAACGTTCGTTGCGCAACACTTGTTGCATAAAAGAATACCATAAAAAAGAAAGACTTGTCAAGAAAAAACTGAAAACCACAAAAAAACCAGACCACCGATAAGAATGGAATCTGGTTTACTAACAAGATTCTAAGGCAAATCATTTCCCGCCGCCAAGTAGATTTGATACCATTCCTTGCGGGTTAGGGTGACTGTTGCCGCTTTCCCTGCTTCAAGAACATGCTGGGGCTTGGTCGTTCCGATGACCGCCTGCGTCTTACCTGGGTAGCGAAGGACCCAGGCAAGGGCGATAGCTGTCGGAGTGACCTGGTATTTTTTCGCCAAGTCATTGAGGACGTGATTCAGAGCCGCAAACTCTTCCTGGCCGACAAAATTCCCCTTGAAAAAGCCATGCTGGAGGACAGACCAGGCCTGAATCACCGTATCAGTTAAGCGACAATACTCAAAGACACTGCCATCTCGCACGGCTGCTTTAGGTCCTTCCATATTGACATGAAAGCCAGCTTCAAAGCTCGGTGTAAAGGCAGCACTCAGCTGCAGCTGGTTGACCTTGAGTGGTTGTTTAACAGCCGTCTTAAGCAATTCCATCATCATAGGATTTTGATTGGACACCCCAAAATGACGGACCTTGCCCGCTTGCTCCAAGTGATCAAAAGCTGCCGCCACTTCTTCCGGCTCCATGAGGGCATCCGGTCGGTGAAGGAGGAGACTATCTAAGCGCTCGATCTGCAGACGCTCGAGGATGCCACCGACAGAATCCAAAATATAGTCCTTCGAAAAATCAAAATAGGTAAAGCCGTCTTTGCGAATCCCACACTTGGACTGGATCCACATCTGATCCCGAAGATCCGGACGGCGATTGAGAACCTTCCCCAGCAGGACCTCACACTGGCCATCGCCATAGATATCCGCTAGGTCAAAGGTGTTAATCCCAATCGACAAGGCTGCCTCCACCAAGGCCTCCACCTTATCTTCACTCATCTGACTGATCCGCATCATCCCAAGGACAATCGTGGACAGACGCTCATTTTCAGCAAACTCAATATAGTTCATGTCCGCCTCCTTTTCATTCTTCCTTCATTATAAAGGAAAGAAGACCAAACAGCAATGATTTCACAGAGCAAAACACCCCCAGTATCCACTGAAGGTGTCTCTTTTAGCGATAACTCAAAGCTTTTTTGACTGTTTTGACCAAGCCTAGGTCATCCGTTTGTAAGATGAGGCTAGAATAGATTTTTCCAATGATCATGGTGCCGAGGAGCGTGAAGGCCAAGGCGATTCCGAATGACCCCCATGACTCAAGTCCACTTGCATAGCCATTGATGGTACGGAATGGCATGAAGAAGGTTGAAATGAATGGAATGTAAGATCCAATCTTCAAAAGAGGAACATCACCTGCGCTACCCAAGGTAGTCACTCCAAAGAATCCAACCATCACCAACATCATCAAAGGAGAGAGGGCCTTCCCTGTATCTTCAGGACGAGCAACTGTTGAGCCTAGGAAAGCTGAGAGAACAACGTACATGAAGATTCCGAGAATGATAAAGAAGAAGGTATTCAAGGAAATGGATTGTCCAATATGTTGAGTAATAGGAGAGTCTGGTGATAAAATATCTTTCACAAGAGGAATAGAATCTCTAAAGATCCAAACGCCTCCTAAGCCTACTGCATAGATACCAATATGGGTAAAAATCACTCCGAAAAGACCAATCATACGAGCATAGAAATAGTGAGTTGCGCGAATGCTTGAGAAGACCACTTCCATGATCTTGGTTCCTTTTTCACTAGCTACCTCTTGAGCAGTGATACTTGAATAAAAGATCAGAATCATGTAGAGAAGAAAACCGATTCCTCCAGCTACCATGGTCTGCACCATTTTCAAGCCTTCTTTCTTCTCATCAATTTTTTCAGTCAATGAGACCTGTTGAGAAAGGGCTGTTAACTGCTCTTGGCTTAAGTTTGCCTTAGAAACATTAAGCATTTGTTGGACCTGACTCAATTTTGCCATGACGATTGATTTGAAATCTTGCTTCATGGCATCCTCACTCTGGTAGCGAGCCTCTAGCTGGCCATCCTTTTCTTCAACTGTGAGGATTCCCTTAATTTCTTCCTCTTTCATGGCCTTCTTAGCTGCTGCTTCATCCTTATAGTCAAAGGTCAAGCCATCGGTTCCTTTCAAGCCTTCCTTGACAGGAGCTTGATCTGTAATCAAGGCAATGTTGCTTTTAGCAGAGGTAGATGAGCCAACGAAGTAGTTTATTCCGATCGTCAATCCAATGAAGAGAAAGGGAGAAAGAACCATCAGGAAAAAGCTCCATGATTTCACTTGGCGTAAATAAGTTTCTTTGATAACAATCAGCATCTGTTTCATACTTCTACTCCTGATTCTAGTTTAAAGATTTCATCAATGGTTGGGGCTTGTTGGTCAAAGGTTGCCAGATAGCGACCCTTGGTCAACTGGTCAAAGAGATCTGGACCTGCTGTCTCATCATCCAATACCAACTTCCATAGACCTTGCTTGGTCATGGTCACCTTGGTCACATGAGGCAATACTTCCAACTCTTCTTTACTGAAGTCATTGGATACGAAGAGACGAGTCTTGCCAAAGCTATTCCGAACTTCTTGTACGGGACCTGAGAGAATCACAGATCCATCACGGATCATAACTAACTCATCACAGAGTTCTTCCACATTGGTCATGACATGGTCCGAGAAGATAATAGTCGCACCGCGTTCTTTTTCTTCAAAGATGACCTGCTTGAGCACTTCTGTATTGACAGGATCCAGTCCACTAAAAGGCTCATCCAAGATGATCAATTTTGGCTCATGGATCATGGTAATAATCAATTGAACCTTTTGTTGATTCCCTTTTGAGAGGCTCTTGATCTTATCGGTTAATTTCCCTTTTACTTGGAGTTTTTCCATCCAGATTGGAAGTTTCTCCTTGACCTCTGCGGTGCTCATTCCTTTCAAAGCAGCCAAATAACGGACTTGCTCATAGATGGTCAACTTAGGCATGAGGCTCCGCTCTTCTGGCAGGTAACCAATTTCCTTATAGGTTTCTTGACTGATTGCTTTGCCATCCAATTGGATATCGCCACTGTAGTCAAGGAAGCGGAGGATACTATGGAAGATGGTGGTCTTCCCTGCTCCGTTCTTCCCGATCAAACCTAAGATGGATCCTTTTTTCGCAGTCAAGTCAATGCCGAACAAGACCTGCTTATTCCCAAAGCTTTTTTCTAAATTTCTAATTTCTAACATGGATGACTCCTTTACTCTTTATAATAACGTTTGGTAATTTTGTATTGTGAAATAAGGATATAAATATAGAGAATGGATACGACGAACAAAGCCAAAAGAATATCCGCCTGGAAGGCGATCCCAATAATTAGGAGAGCAAGGAGAAGGCTCGGCAAGATATAATTGCTTAACTTAATCACCACTTCGAAATTTTCCTCGTAGTTTATCTGTTTTTCTGCCTCATCCATCATACTCATCATAAATTCACGCATTTCCTTGGCATCGGCATTGCGGGGAATCGGTTTCCCGTAAACCAAGTTAAAGGTCTTACGATAGAAGATACCCACTAGGAAAAATAGGACAATCAAGGCAAGAAAAAGATAGAGTATGGTAAAAGGTCCAAAGATAAAAGCCGCAGGTTTATCCAAATACACCAATTGAATATAAAAGATGATAATAAAAAAGTATGGCAAGATCATGATTCCTTTAAAGATGGTCGCTAACCCATACAGTTTTTCCTTCTGGATATCATAGTGATAAGCTTCATCCTCGTCTTCTATATGGAGAATCTTGTAATGAAGTTTACTTACCCGCATCAATAGGATCATCGTGATCATAAACACGACCAAGAATAAAACTACTGAGCCCAAAAGGAGCACCTCTTTACTAAAGAAGGATTGGATTTCTAGGGGCTTTTTGGATCCAAACATCACTGTCAAAAATCCGATGACTCCTCCGATCAAAAAGGAAACTGTGATGATTCCCACATTTCTCCAAAAACGGTAACGATCAGATCGTTCTTGTTGTCGCTTTTTCATTTTTATTCTTCTCCCTCTACTAGACTAAAAACATTCTCCACCGGTTCCTTGAAAATCTGGGCGATGGTGATGGCAATGATAACCGAGGGGGTGTATTCACCCCGCTCCAAGAGACTGATGGACTGGCGCGAGACTCCTGCTAGCTTGGCTAGCTCAGATTGGTTGAGCCCATCACGCGCCCTCAGCTCTTTCAGTCGATTTTTTAAGATCATGGCTTTCGCCCCCTTATAGTTGAATCCCTTGATTATCTTCGATGCGAACTAATTTTGTCTCTCTTTGTTGTTTATTATTCACACGAGTCAGTTTGACCCAATCTTCGTCGATATCCAAAATTTCATACTCGAATCCAACACCACTCACTGTAACAGTGGCCGTTTGGCCTTTCAATTCTTCTAAAAGTCTAGACATGTCTTGATTTCCTTTCACTTGTTTTTCTAATCGTCTAATGCGTTTGTTCAACCTTTTTATCTTCTTTTCTGAGCTTGCATAAAATATAAGCAGAAAAGGGATAAAAATAATCCACACGGCTCCCATAAGAAAACCTCCTCTTATTTCAACTGAAATCATTGTAACACTTCTTTTTCTTTTTGACAAGTATATTTTACAAAAAAATAAAAATATTTGTCAAAAATAGAAAGATGGTTGACATGTATATTTTGAGTACTTAAAGGAATTTCTTTATTTTTATAGGGTTTTAAGGCCTATAACTTGCAAATCCTGGAAGAAAAAAACAGTTGAGAAATTCTCAACTGTTTCATCTTTTTACAATTTAGCGCACTTCTGCGTTTACTTTTTCTTCTAGTGAAGCTTGGATTTTTTCCATGTAGCGTGCGACTTCTTCGTCTGTCAAGCTATCTTCTGGATTTTGGAAGGTCAAGCTGTAGGCCATTGACTTCATGCCAAGTCCTAGTTTTTCACCTGAGAAGACGTCAAAGAGTTTGATAGCTGTCAAACGTTTCACGCCAGCAGCTTGAATGGCATCAACCACCTCTTGGTGAGTCACTTCTGCTTTGAGGAGAAGGGCGATATCACGGCTGACTGCTGGGAATTTAGTAATTTCCACAAAGGCTGCGGCTGGTTGAAGGGCTGCCTCAATAGCAGATAAGTTCAATTCTGCCACATAGGTTTCTGGGATATCATAAGACTTAGCTGTTACAGGATGCACTTGCCCCAAGACCCCAATCACCTGGTCACCAAGTGAGAGCAAGGCTGTACGTCCTGGGTGAAGGCTAGCGATTTCAGAGGTTGCTGTATAAGTCACTTCAAGACCCAAGCGAGCAAAGAGGGCTTCCAAAATTCCCTTAGCATAGAAGAAATCAACTGGAACAGCTGGAGTCTGGAAGTCTTTTTCAGCGACTAAACCAGTCAAGGCAAAGGCAAAGCTGTTGATTTCATTTGGTAAGTCTTCTTTTGGATTACCCGTTTGCTCAAAAACTTTTCCAATCTCGTAAAGAGCCAAGTCTTTGTTCTTACGCGCTACGTTGTAGGCAACTGTATCAAGGATACCAGAAACCATATTTTGACGGAGGACTGAACGGTCCACAGTCATTGGCCACATCAATTCTGTCAAATGACTTGACTGAATCGTAAACTCGACTGCTTTTTCAGGAGTTGTCAGAGCGTAGGTGATGATTTCTGTCAGACCTGCTCCTTCTGCAATGGTACGAACTTGACGGCGGAGTTTTTGTGTCGCAGTCAATTCACCGGCTGTTCCATCATCTTTTGGAAGACTAGTTGGCAAGCGGTCATAACCATAGATACGAGCGATTTCTTCAAAGAGGTCTGCCTCGATAGTGATGTCCCAACGGCGACGTGGAACGCTAACTGTGAAGGCTTCTGCATTTCCAGAAAGGCCAAATCCAAGACGACGGAAGACATCCTCTACATCCGCGTAGGAAAGTTCAGTACCAAGGACACGGTTAACGTCTGCAAGAGTAGAAGAAACTTCTACATCAGATGTATCCAACTGGCCTGCTGAAACGATTCCCTTACGCACTGTCGCGCCAGCCAATTCCGCAATCATGCTTGCTGCTGCATCAAGGGCTTCATTAACGGTTGCCACATTGATGCCTTTTTCAAAGCGAGAAGATGATTCAGAACGAAGGTTGAGACGACCACTTGTCTTACGGATAGATTTGCCATTGAAGACAGCAGCTTCAAGAACGACACGAGTAGACTTTTCAGAGATTTCTGTAGCTTGTCCACCCATGACACCTGCAAGGGCTACTGGTTTGTCAGCAACAGTAATCACTAAATCAGTTGTTTCCAACTCACGCTCTTCCCCATCCAAGGTCACTAATTTCTCACCAGCACGCGCCTCACGCACACGGATGTCATTTCCTTCAAAGGTGTCCAAGTCAAAGGCATGCATTGGTTGACCAAAGTAAAGAAGGATATAGTTGGTCACGTCGACAACATTATTAATCGGACGGATGCCTTCGTTCATGAGGAGGTTTTGCAACCATTGTGGACTTGGTGCGATGGTCACATTGTCCAAGATACGAGCCGCATAGTAGGGTGCCTTGTCTGTGTCAATGCTGACAGAAAGAGCATCTGCTGCAGCTTGGTCTGTTTCTGTTAAACTGAATTCCTTAAAGTTGACTGCCTTGTCATAGATAGCGGCTACTTCGTGCGCTACCCCACGCATAGAAAGAGCATCTGCACGGTTTGGCGTGATAGAAAGTTCGATGATTTCATCATCCAAGTCTAGATAGGAGAAGACTTCCTCACCTGGAATAGCATTTTCTGGCAAGATTTGGATGCCATCTGCAAATTCTTTCGGTACAACGGAGTCAGAAATGCCCAATTCACCAAGTGAACAGATCATCCCGAGTGACTCTAAGCCACGGATTTTCCCTTTTTTAATCTTGTAGTTATCAGCAATGCGAGCACCTGGAAGAGCCACCATAACCTTGATGCCTGCACGCACATTTGGTGCTCCACAGACGATTTGACGGGCTTCTTCTTCACCCACATTGACTTGGCAGACATGAAGATGAGTTTCTGGCACATCTTCACAAGACAAGACTTCTCCGACGACAATTTTTGAGAGACCAGCAGCAGGTGATTCCACACCTTCTACTTCGATCCCTGTTGTTGACATTTTTTCAGCCAACTCTTGTGATGGCACATCAATGTCCACCAATTCTTTTAACCATTTATAACTAACTAACATATGTAAGATACCAAGGGCAATGCTGAAATCTAGATATCTTTCCTAGATCTCCATCCACCCTCGTTTTGATCCTTTCATTTTGTGTTTTCCAGCTCGAGGCTAGCTTAGGTAGGTCCCATAACCTCCCCTTCTCTAGAATAGAAGTTTCTCGTTCCTTCTAGATCAATTTCTTTCTCAACAACCAGTCTGTATCCACGGTATCTCCAGTGATATACTGGTGTTCACTAAATCGTTCAAATCCAAAGCGATAGTAAAAATCTTGCGCCTTAAAATTGCGTTCCCAGACACCTAGCCAAGCCCACTCAAAGCCACGGCTCTTGGCTTGATCCAGCGCAAAGCTAAACATTTCCTTGCCAAAACCAGCCCCATGCCATTCCTTTTTGACATAGATCCGTTGGATCTCAAAGGACTTGTCCATCTCTACTGGTTCCGTCTGCGCTTGCCCCAAGTTGATCTTGAGAAAACCACAGATTTCTTGATCTTCATTGAGGACAAAATAGGTTTCGGATTCTGGATCTAACAGATCCTTCTCAATTTGCTTCAAAGAGAGCACTGTAGAGAAGTAATCTTCCAAATCTTTCTCAACAATATAGGGACCAAAGGTATCCCGGTAGGTTTCCACCTCTAGGTCACGTAAGGTCTGTGCCTGGTCGATTTTTACTCTAACTAACATAATTATTTAAACTGTTCTGAGAAGCGAACATCTCCTTGATAGAAGCCACGGATATCATTGATTCCGTAACGAAGCATAGCCACACGCTCCTGACCAAGTCCAAAGGCAAATCCTGAATAGATTGTTGGGTCAATACCACTCATCTCAAGGACGCGTGGGTGAACCATACCGGCTCCCATGATTTCAATCCAACCAGTTTTCTTACATACGTTACATCCAGCACCACCACATTTGAAGCAAGAGACATCGACCTCAACAGATGGCTCGGTAAATGGGAAGTAAGAAGGACGCAGACGGATTTGGCGTTCTGCACCAAACATCTTTTGCACGATCAACTGAAGCGTTCCTTGGAGGTCTGCCATAGAAATGTTCTTCCCAACGACCAAACCTTCAATCTGATGGAACTGGTGGCTGTGGGTCGCATCATCTGTATCCCGACGGAAAACACGCCCTGGAGAGATCATTTTCAAAGGTCCCTTGCTAAAATCATGTGCATCCATGGCACGCGCCTGTACTGGTGAGGTATGGGTCCGAAGCAAGATTTCTTCTGTGATATAGAAAGTATCCTGCATATCCCGCGCTGGGTGATCTTTAGGCAGATTCATGCGTTCAAAGTTGTAATAGTCTTGCTCTACTTCAAAGCCGTCCACGACTTGGTAGCCCATCCCGATAAAGATATCTTCGATTTCTTCACTGGTTTGGGTCAAGATATGACGGTAACCACTAGCAACCGGACGACCTGGAAGCGTCACATCGATACTTTCACTCGCTAGTTTAGCTTGGACTTTCTTTTCTTCCAAAAGTTTGGTTGTTTCTTCAAAGGCAGCCGTCAAGACATCGCGGGCTTCATTGACGTGTTTCCCGATAACTGGACGCATCTCAGCAGAGATATCTTTCATCCCTTTGAGAATCTCAGTCAGAGATCCTTTTTTCCCAAGGACAGAGACCCGTAGTTCTTGCAATTCTTTTTCATTTTCAGCAGAAATCTGCTTCAAAGCTGCCAGCGTTTCTTCACGAAGCGCTTTTAATTGTTCTTCAATCGTTGACATATTTCCTCCATCATGGTCCCTCTACAGACATAGAAAAAACCACGCGCCAACACCCACATTCGGAGCGTTGACACGCGGTACCATCCGTTTTTTATCCGTAAACCAGACCTTAATTTCTAAATCCTTTACGCAAGTGAATTCACTCAGCTTTCATGCAAAGAGCTTTCAGTCACGGCTCTTCTCCCTGTCGCACTTCCCTTGAGGTACTAGTCTTGCAGATTTCTATTCAATTACTATTTAGTTTATCAGATTTTTAGTTAAAAAACAAGTTAGATGAGACTAATTTCAATAGAAGAAGGAACAGGACGTAATGCATTATCTATTTGCCTGGTCGGTTTCATCTGCTTTCCTTCTCAATAGAAGAGTTGCTGCTTGGTTAAAACCATCACACCAGTTATACCATTTTGCTTCATACTCATCTTGAGGTAAGATACGATGTTTTAAATCCAAAACAGAGGTTATCTTTCTTTCCTCGCAAGCTTGCGCATAGAGAGCATACAATTCATCGCCACCATCTCTATCAAACTCAGCAGAAATCGTATCCCGTCCAGCCAATAAAGCTTGATAAGCCCTGTGATGGCCGTCTGTAATCAAGAAGCCATCTCCAAATGCCAAAATACTAATTGGATCCACTTTGATGATTTCTGCCGACTGATCCAGCATCTGGATAGCTTGTAACTTCTTTTCTGATAAGTATAGTTGGGTCGGATGAAGATCCGTTAGCTTGACTTTCATTTCTTTCTCCTCAAAGATCCCGATTAAAAGACCTATCCAAGCCAAATTCTCCTGCCACTCTTGTGATTCGTTTTCTTTTTATTTAATGACTTGTCCAGCATCTTTCAAGACAGATTCTGGAATAGTAATGCCCAATTCATCTGCGACTTTTTTATTGATGACAGATTTTCCTTGGCTAAAGATTTCTACAGGTGTGTCTGCAGGTTTTTGACCTTTCAGGATTTTCGCAGCCATTTTACCAGTTGCCACTCCAAGATCATGCTGGTCAACAACCACAGATCCTAAACCACCTGCTTCGACCATGGCCGTTGCACTTGGGAAGATTGGTTTTTTAGCATCTTTATTGGCTTCAACAACAGTTGAGAAGGCTGATGCGATGGTATTATCGATTGGAACCCAGATGGCATCGACTTTACCAGTCATGACAGAAACTGTTGAAGCAACTTCGTTTGTTGAAGGTACAGAGTAAGGAACCACCTTGTAGCCTGCTTTTTCAGCCAATTTTGTAAATTCCTCTACTTGAGATTTTGAGTTATCTTCACTGGTTGAGTAAAGAACCCCGATTGTTTTTACGTTTGGAGTCAACTCTTTGATCAATTTCAATTGTTGCTCCGTTGGATTATGGTCAGATACCCCTGTGATATTGCCACCTGGTTTCTTCAAATCTTTAACCAAGTTTGCGCCGACTGGATCGGTTACAGCTCCCATGACGATTGGTTTGTCTTTTGTAGCACTAGCCAAACCTTGAGCTGATGGAGTTGCAATTCCAACCAAAACTTGATTATCTTTTTCTGCCAATTGCTTACTCATGGTTGCAACCTTGTTTTGGTCCCCTTCCGCATTGAGGAAATCAATCTCTACCTTGTCTTTGTCGTAGCCTTCTTCAGCTAGGCCATCTTGAATTCCCTTGTAGATCAGGTCGAGCGAAGGGTGGCTGACCAACTGCAAGACCCCAACTTTAGCCTTTTCATTGCTACTTGCTGCCTTGTTGTCCTTACCTGCTGTAGCTGAATAGATCGCTGTCCCAATGACTGCTGCTGCAATTAATCCAATAATTCCCATTAAGCGTTTATTTTTCATTTTACTACCTCTTCTATTATTTTTTATTCTTTTTTCTTTCGATCAACCTAAAGACTGCGACGCCATCGTTTCTTCATATCTGCTTCTCCCTTCTCATCTAAAACAAAAAACACGCCCACACATAGCAAAAGCTATGTGAGGACGTGTCATCGCGGTGCCACCTCACTTATGGGAAAAGGATAGTCTCCTCCCATATCTCTGTCTTGTCTATCAACAAGTTGCACGATAAGGTGTGCCAACCGAATTTTTATTGTTTCAAATTCATCTCATCATTAGTCCAATTTCATAAACTGCCGCTACCCACTCTCAGCAACCGTGGGCTCTCTTGAAACTTTCATTTACTACTTTTCTAATTTCTTACATTTTAAAGTTTTCTTTCAAAAATGTCAATACTTTTTCAACATTTTTTTGGAAACGTTCGCATTTTCTATTTTATATCGGCTTGCTTCTTTCTGGGATTTCCGGTCTATTTTTGATATAATTTACTAGAATAACAGCTAGAATGATGAGGAATCCCATGTCTTTTGATGGATTTTTTTTACACCATATGGTGCAAGAATTGAAGGCCCAACTCTTGAGTGGTCGCATTCAAAAAATTAACCAACCCTTCGAGCAGGAATTGGTGCTCCAAATCCGAGGTAATCGGAAAAACCAAAAACTTTTGCTCTCTGCCCATTCTGTCTTCGGGCGAATCCAACTAACCCAGACCAACTTTGAAAATCCTGCCTTTCCCAATACCTTTATCATGGTCATGCGCAAATATCTCCAAGGCGCTGTCATTGAAGGAATTGAGCAAATGGAGAACGACCGGATTCTTGAAATCCGTGTCTCCAATAAAAACGAAATTGGAGATGCCATTTCTGTCAGCCTCATGATCGAAATCATGGGCAAGCACAGTAATATTATTCTCCTAGACCGTACCAGCAATAAAATCATCGAAGCCATCAAACATGTCGGCTTCTCACAAAATAGCTACCGGACCATTCTCCCTGGATCAACCTATATTGCACCTCCAAAGACAGATGCGGTCAATCCTTTTACGATTGGAGATGAAGCCCTCTTCGCCCTTCTTCACAAGGAAGAGTTAAGCCCCAAAAACCTTCAAAAATGTTTCCAAGGTTTGGGGCGAGATACAGCTCAAGAATTAGCCAAGCGACTCGAGACAGATGAAAAATTAAAGACCTTCCGTGCCTTTTTCAAAGCACCTTCTGAGCCTCGCCTAACGACCAAATCCTTCTCGGCTATCCCCTTTTCAGATGCGACCAGTCAAACGTTTGAAACACTTTCAGATCTGCTAGATGACTATTACCGAGACAAGGCTGAGCGCGATCGGGTGCAACAACAGGCCAGTGAATTGATCCGCAAGGTCGAAAACGATCTTGAAAAGAACCGGAAAAAATTAGCCAAGCAAGAAGCCGAGTTAGCAGCGACCGACAATGCAGAGGAGTTCCGCCAAAAAGGAGAATTGCTGACAACTTTCCTCCATCAGGTACCAAACGACCAAGACCAGGTTGTCCTGGACAATTACTATACCAACGAACCCATCACAATCCAACTCAACAAGGCTCTGACCCCCAACCAAAATGCCCAACGCTATTTCAAACGCTACCAGAAGTTAAAAGAAGCCGTCAAACATTTGACCATCCTCATTCAAGAAACCAAGGAAACCATTTCTTATCTTGAAACGGTTGAAACGGCCCTTTCTCAAGCGAGCCTGGCTGAGGTGGCAGAGATTCGTGAAGAGCTGATCCAGACCGGCTTTATCAAACGGCGCAATCGAGAAAAAATCCATAAACGGAAAAAACCAGAAAAATACCTGGCTAGTGATGGCAAAACCATCATTTTAGTGGGTCGCAATAATCTGCAAAACGATGAACTGACCTTTAAGATCGCTAAAAAAGACGAACTCTGGTTCCATGCCAAAGATATCCCAGGCAGCCATGTCGTCATTACAGGAAATCTCGATCCGACGGATGAAGTGAAGACCGATGCCGCAGAGTTGGCCGCCTACTATTCCAAGGCCCGTCTCTCAAATCTGGTCCAAGTCGATATGATCGAAGCCAAGAAACTCAATAAACCAACCGGCGGAAAACCAGGCTTTGTTACCTATACCGGCCAGAAGACTCTGCGGGTTACCCCAGAAGAAGAAAAAATCAAAGCCATGAAACTAACAGACTGATTTCAAAAATCATGACCACCCGTCAAACGGGTGGTTTTTTTGTCTCGCACCTAACGGAGCGAGACGGACTGAAAGTCACATTCTAAGTATGTTGAAAAAACAAAATGAGGTATACTTTTAGGCTCATTCAATATATATTGAAACTTTCCGCTGTGAGAAAAGTGCTAGAAACAATCTTGTTTCTAGCACTCGGGAGTTTTGGGAGTAAAACAGTTCGGGGAACTGTTTTAGCCTAAGCCTAGAAATATAAAAGCGAAGGGGGCCAAAACTAATTGAACTCGGGCTGCGGATTGTGTCAAAAAGATAAGTTCTCCTAGAATCAAAAAATTCTGCGTCAAACTTCCTATTTTGACTTTATCCGCAAACGCCCTCTGTATCTTAATTAGTCATGGAACTTCTTTGAAGTTCGCTGACGTCCGTTCTCACCTAAGGAAAGTTTCTTAAATAACATTATCTTCAATACGAAAGGTTGAGCGACGCTCAACCTTTTATTCTGCTTTATTGATGTCTTCTTTGACCTCATCGACATTGAATTTGGCAAAGAGGTACTGACGGTCTTGGACTGGGAAACGTTGATCCAGCTGATCGATAGCCCCCACCTCTACAATCCCTTCTGAGATGACAAAATCCATCACATGGCCACCAAAGGTGTGGTCATCTGAAATAAAGTGCAAATGGTATCCTGCCACACTCACGCCATGGAAAATTTCTGGTGTCCAAAAACCGACGATGGTCCCTGTGACATTTTCCCGTGTATACTCTGGCTGATGGGTTGCAACCTCTGCAAACTTCATCTCTGGTGTTGATTTTGGAATCATACGGACATGCATCTTGACAAAGTCACCACGAATCTTAATGGAGCGAAAAAGATTTTCGCCATCGTAATAAGACTCAATACGAGCTTCCAATTCCTCATCCGTCATTTCAAAGCGTTGACGGAAAATCACTTCTGCTTGGTGAGGAACAACTGCTGCATAAGGAACCTTGGCATCAGGAGAAACTTCGACAATTTCAGGATGGTCGCCTGATCCCTTAGCCTGATAAGCCTTTCCATCTAATACGATCAACTCTCCATCAATAGAATCAAGCGTTCCAACTCCTAGATCCCCATGTTCCAAGAGTTCTCCAATCGTAAATGAACCCCCGTACAGACCCGCCATTAGGGCACCCAAGGTATTGTATTGAAAAAGTTTCACTGGTTCCATGTTTTTCTCTCCTCATTCTATCTTCTACCAGTATACCACAAACTGTTCCGAAACTTCACGATATGGTTTTATTAGAGGCTATCATAGATGGTTTGCATCTGCACATCGTCTGGTACGATCGCCAAATACTGATTGGCCACTTCACGCGCCCTTGTCACATCGCCAGCTTCACGCAACAGATACACATAGGTTTCGAGGAATTCTGGATTGTCCTTCAAGTCCTCATAGAGCTCTTGGTAGGCTGATACGGCTTCTTCTGTTTTCTCTAAGGCAGCCAAAGCACGGGCAATGTTCCAACGGGTGACAACCGTTTCGACTTCTTCATTTTGCCAATCTAAGACTTCGTCAAAACGCTCCTGTTCTAAATAAAGGGTAGTGAGGCGAAGAGCAATCTCTTCGAGATCATCTGCCACTTCTTTAGCTTCCAACAGATAAGTTTCTGCCTGTTCAGGCTGGTGGAGCTCATAAGAAAGCTGAGAGGCAAGGAGCTTCAACTGTGCATCAAATGGATTCTTCTCAATCCCTTGTTTGGCGATTTCAAGCGCTTTTTCACGGTCATTTTCTGCCTGTAAGGCCAAGGCATACCCGTACTCATAGCCTTCAAAATCAGGCGACAAGGTGTCAATTTGTTTGTAGTAGATCAGGGCTTTTTGGTATTCTTCTTGATCAGACAATAAGGTCGCCAATTCGTAGGCAATCTGGTCATCAAACTCAATCTCCAGAGCTTTCTCTAAGAAGGGCACAGCTGCTTCAAACTTACCAAGATTGGCATAGGCAAAACCAATCCGTTGATAGGTAGAGATCCCCGTCGCTTCCAAAATCTCCCGATTGTCCAACTGGGCATACTCTTGGATAGCCTCTTGGTAGCGTTCCAATTCCAGATCAATTTCTGCAAGCCCTAATTGAATGATCGGATCATCAGACAGACTGGCTGCTTCAACTAATTTTTCACGCGCCACATCTGCGAGACCTTCCAGCTGATAGAGATCAGCCTTGACCAAGAGACTGGCTACATACCAGTTAGACTCAGGGCCAATTTCTTCTAAATATGCAAAGGCCTCTTCCGTTTGCCCTTCCTCTGCAAGGATGGTTGCCAAACTCAGATATACTTCTGGATAGGTTTCTGCAATCTGTTCATAAACCTCTTTTGCCTGAGGGTAAAAACCAATACTTTCAAGATATTGACCCAAATCCAATAGTTGCGCTTCACTATCTTCTAACAAGGCTTTTTGAAATTGAACTTCTGCTTCATTTAGCTCTTGCTGATCAAGAGCCTCTACCATTTGTTGACTATGACTCACTCTGTGTTTCCTCTTCTACTTCATTGTGTTCTTCATACAAGCCACTGACGACCTTATACCATTCAAAGACAGCTCCAATAACGACCTTAGCAGACGCATAGACCGGAATACCAAGGAAAACTCCCCAGATTCCAAACATAGATCCTGACGTCAAAAGCACAAATAAAATGGTAATCGGATGGATATTTAACTGGCTTCCCAAAACCAAAGGTGATACGAAACGTCCTTCAATAGTTTGCTCCACTGCAAATACAATTAAGACCTTGATAAACATCTCTGGTCCTGCTACCAAGCCTAAGACTAAAGCAGGTAACATGGCTAAGAAACTACCCAAGTAAGGGATCAAATTCAAGATCCCCGCAGAGATCCCAAGTGTCACCGCATAACGTAAGCCAATGATCTTAAAGAAGAGGATAAACATAATGGCGACGACAATGGCTACCGTAATTTGCCCTCGAACATAATTGGAGAGCTGGGTATTGACATCTGAGAGAACTTGTTCAGCCGATTTACGAATCTTTGTCGGTAAGAAGCGAACAATGTGACCCTTTAAATTTTTTCCATCTCGCAGAAGATAAAAGACAATAAAAGGCATGATGATTAAGGCAACGATGACTTGCGAAGCAACTCCGATCAAGTTGCTGACCAAATTGACAGCCCGCCCAGAGATCGAACTAGCCCAAGAAGTAATGTTTGCAGACAATTCCTTTGTGATCTCATCCAACTGAGGTTTGATATCTGAGGAGACGCGATTGTCTAGAAAATCGTCGATGGTTGCATTGGCCTTCTCCAAATAAGTTGGCAGGTTATGAAAGAAACTCACCACTTGTCGTTGGACAGCTGGAATCACGACAGCCAGACCCCAGATTAAGAGCACTGCAATCAAGAAAAAGACGAAGGAAATCGCAAAAATCCGCTTAAGACCTTTTCTTTCAAGAAAGTCGACAATAGGATTGAGCAAGTAATAGAGCAAACCAGAAATAATGACTGGCAACATGACAGCTCCTGCAAACTCAAAAATCGGAATAAAAATAAAGGTGATCTTACTCAAGACCAAGAGGTTCAGACCCAAGAGCAAGGTAACTAAAAATACGGTAATAGCCTTG
>NZ_JBDGEA010000013.1:0-75629 GCF_040908565.1 Streptococcus parasanguinis
CAGCAATTTCCAAAATAGCCTAAGTAATAATGATCAGTTCCAACGCTCACTCCATTTTATTGAGGTCATCTCAAAGGAGTTGGATGTCAAAAAAGAAGACGTCTATGTCAATACTTCAGCAGCCACAGATGGGGCGATCCTGAAGGTTGGAGAGGTTTATTACCGAGCTATCGCAGGATCTGACCCAGATAGCTACCTATTAGAAAAGATGGATCTGTATAAAACAGACGTGGAACTTGTGGAGGTGAACAAATGATAGTAAATTTTTTAAACATCTTGATTAAATTAGCTTTGGGCTTGATTTCCTTGGTATTTGTCATCAATGTGACCGGGAAAGGAAACTTAGCACCAAATTCTGCAGTAGACCAGATACAGAACTTTGTTCTTGGGGGCATTATTGGTGGGGTCATCTACAATAGCTCCATTACCATTCTTCAATACATTGTGATTCTCTTAATGTGGACTATTTTGATCTTGCTCTTAAAATGGCTCAATACCAATGTTCGTTTTATGAAGCACATGATTGATGGAAAACCAACTGTCATCATTAAAAATGGGAAACTGGATCCGGAAGCGTGTCGTTCCAAAGGACTTTTTGCTTCAGATGTTGCTTTGAAACTACGTGGACAAGGGATTTTTCAATTAAAAGATGTGAAGCGCGCTGTTATTGAACAAAATGGTCAATTGATCGTTGTCCGTGCGGGGGATGAGAATCCTAAATACCCGATTATTACGGATGGAGTGATTCAGCTTGAAATTTTGGAAACAATTGGAAAAAGTGAAGAGTGGTTGTTGGCTGAATTGGAAAAAGAAGGCTATGATAATGTTTTGGATATTTTCATTGCGGAGTATGACAAAGGAAAAATCAATGTTGTGACCTATTAAAAGAAGAGATTGGACGAGCCTGTCCAATCTTTTTTCTTTATAAAATTCCAGGAAAGGGCTCTTCCTTTTCTTGAGATACTCTGGGAAAAATAGTAAAATGGAAGGTAAGTGTTCATTAGAAAAGAAGGATAGAAAATTTCATGAAGAAGAAAATACGGAAGTTTGAGAATCATTCGATTACACGCAGACTCTACCTGCTGTTTAGTTTGATTTGCCTTCTTTTTTTGGTGCTGATTGCCCGACTTGGCTATATGCAGATCACTCACCAAGCCTACTATACGGATAAATTGGCAAAAGCTACGAAAAAGACGGTCAAACAAGGAAGTGTGCGAGGGCAAATCTATGATGCTTCTGGTAAGCCCTTGGTGGAAAATGTGGGAAAACAAGTCCTGACCTTTACGCGCGATCGTAAAATGACGGCACAAGAAATGCGAGAGACAGCTGGGAAACTCCTGCAGTATGTCGACGTAGAAAATCCTCAAGTGACTGAACGACAAGAAGTGGATTACTATCTAGCCAATACCAAGGTCTACCAAGAGGTCGTGGAACACCTACCTGAGAAAAAGAAATTTGATACCGATGGCAACCGCCTGCCGGAAGCCAAGATTTATCAAGCAGTAGTGGATAGTATCGACCCTTCAAAACTCGGCTATACAGATGATGAGAAAAAGATTATTTATCTCTATAGCCAGATGAATGCGGTAGAGAATTTTGCGACGGGGATCATTACGACACAGGCACTAGGAGCTGAGCAGATTGCGACCATCGCAGCGGACAGTCAGGACCTTCCGGGGATTGCTATCACGACCAGCTGGGACCGCAAGGTTTTGGATACTCCTTTAGCCTCTATTATTGGAAATGTATCGACTGAGCAGGCGGGACTTCCAGCAGAAGAGGTTGAGGACTATGTCAAAAAAGGCTATGCTCTCAATGACCGGGTTGGTACCTCTTATTTGGAGAAAGAATACGAAAATGTCCTTCAAGGAAAACGCAGTGAAAAAGAAATTCTCCTAGATAAAAATGGCAACATGGAGAAAGTGGTCGACGTTTCAAAAGGGGCCAAAGGAGAAAACCTCAAGCTCTCGATTGATTTGGATTTCCAAAAAGGAGTGGAAGATATCCTTCGCTCCGCCTTTAGTGCAGAGTTGCAAGCTGGAAATGCGACCTACTCTGAAGGTGTTTATGCCGTAGCTCTGGAGCCCGATACAGGGAAGGTCCTTGCCATGGCAGGGATTAAACACCAGGCTGGTAGTCAAGATCTATCAGCAGATGCGTTGGGAACAGTGACCAACGTCTTCGTTCCAGGATCTGTGGTCAAAGGAGCAACCTTGACTTCTGGATGGGAAAATGGAGCCATTTCTGGGAATCAGGTTCTGACCGATCAGCCCATTGTTTTTGCAGGATCCGCTCCTATCAATTCTTGGTTTACCCAATACGGTAGTCGTTCCATCAATGCGGTAGAAGCTTTGGAATACTCTTCTAATACATATATGGTCCAAATTGCCCTTAAGATGATGGGGCAGCCTTACACTCCAAACATGACCTTACAAGTGGATCAGGTTGAACCTGCTATGAAAAAACTGCGCTCTACTTTTGCGGAATATGGTCTTGGAACGTCAACGGGGATTGACCTTCCCAATGAATCGACCGGTTTTATTCCAAAAGACTACACAGTCGGTAATTATTTGACCAATGCCTTTGGTCAGTTTGACAACTATACGCCTATGCAATTGGCCCAGTATGCGGCAACGGTAGCGAATGATGGGAAGAGGGTGAGTCCTCATGTCGTCGAAGGCATCTATGACAATAATGATCAAGGGGGGCTTGGTCAGTTGAAAAAAGCGATCGAAACCAAGGAGCTCAATCAGGTCCATATCTCTGCTGAGGACATGGCTTTGATCAAGCAAGGATTCTACCAGGTTGCCAATGGTACGAGTGGGTTGACGACAGGGAAAACTGTTGGTCAAGGTGCCAGTGTCTCCATTAGTGCCAAGACAGGTACGGCCGAAACCACAATCGATGGAGGCAAACAAGCCATTAATACCAATGTGGTGGCTTATGCACCGTCAAACAATCCAAAGATTGCAGTAGCAGTGGTTTTTCCACATAATACCAATCTACAAGCGACGGTCAGTCATTCCATTACGCGTGACATTATTAATTTATACAATCAGAAACACCCCATGAATTAGAGAGGAAACTATGCTTTATCCAGCACCTATTGCAAAATTAATTGACAGCTATTCGAAGTTGCCAGGAATTGGGATCAAAACAGCGACTCGTCTGGCTTTTTACACCATTGGTATGTCAGATGATGATGTGAATGAATTTGCTAAGAACTTACTCAATGCCAAGCGTGAGCTAGGGTATTGCAGTATTTGTGGCAATTTGACTGATGAAGAAACCTGCGAGATTTGTCGAGATGAAACGAGGGATCCATCTCTCATTCTTGTTGTAGAAGATAGCCGGGATGTATCTGCTATGGAAAATATCCAGGAATACCACGGTCGCTATCATGTCTTGCACGGCTTGATCTCGCCCATGAATGGCGTGGGACCTGATGACATCAATCTCAAGAGTTTGATTAGTCGCTTGATGGATGGAACAGTCACAGAGGTCATTGTTGCGACCAATGCGACGGCAGACGGGGAAGCGACATCTATGTATATCTCGCGTGTGCTCAAACCAGCAGGGATCAAAGTGACCCGTTTGGCACGGGGATTGGCAGTTGGAGCCGATATCGAGTATGCGGACGAAGTGACCTTGCTTCGCGCGATTGAAAATCGGACAGAATTATAAGAGAAGTTCTTTCGAAAGGGCTATCATTGTGGTATACTATCAAGTAAGAAATCAAGGGAACAATTAGGGAGAAACTATGAGTAAACAAGACTTAATCCTGTTGTATGGTGGACGTAGTGCAGAACGTGAAGTATCTGTTCTTTCAGCAGAAAGCGTGATGCGCGCGATTGATTACCAAGCATTTTCGGTTCAAACCTACTTTATTACGCAGTCAGGAGACTTCATCCAGACGCAAGCTTTTGAAGAAAAACCAGCAGATGATGAGAAATTGATGACCAATGATACAGTGGACTGGTCTAAAAAAGTGGCACCATCTGCGATTTACAAGGAAGGAGCAGTAGTCTTTCCAGTTCTTCATGGACCAATGGGAGAAGATGGTTCTATTCAAGGCTTCTTAGAAGTCTTGAAGATGCCTTATGTCGGCTGTGGCATCCTAGCTTCCAGTGTGGCCATGGACAAGATCACGACCAAACGGGTCTTGGAGTCTGCAGGAATTCCACAAGTTCCTTATGTAGCTGTAGTGGAAGGCGATGACGTGGATGAGAAAATTGCTACAATTGAAGCGACTCTCTCTTATCCGGTTTTCACCAAACCATCCAATATGGGTTCTAGCGTCGGCATTTCAAAAGCTGAAAACCAAACAGAGCTTCGGACTGCTCTCGAACTGGCCTTCAAATACGATAGCCGTGTCTTGGTAGAACAAGGGGTCAATGCGCGTGAGATCGAAGTTGGGCTCCTTGGAAACTATGATGTAAAAAGTACCTTGCCAGGTGAAGTTGTGAAAGATGTGGCCTTCTATGATTACGACGCCAAATACATTGACAATAAAATTACCATGGCCATTCCAGCTCAATTGGACCCTGAGGTTGTGGAAACCATGCGGACCAACGCAGAAAAAGCCTTTCGTGCGATCGGTGGTCTAGGCTTAGCTCGTTGTGATTTCTTCTATACGGATAAAGGAGAGATCTTCTTAAATGAGCTCAATACCATGCCAGGCTTTACCCAATGGTCTATGTATCCCTTGCTTTGGGACAATATGGGTCTCAACTATACAGATTTGATCACCAAGTTAGTAGAGCTCGGAAAAGAAGTCTTCCAAAAACACGAAGCGCATTTGTTGTAAGAAAAGAGAGAGTGGGACAGAAATCGGCAATTCGTTAGAATTCGATTTCGTCGTCCCACCTCCGCACAGTTGAGTAGGGCTGTAAAAGCTGATGAAATCAGCGTAGTAGAGCCCACTCAACCACTGCGTCTTGCTCGACAATCCTAAAACAATCAAGAGGCTAGGACTTCTGTCCCAGCCACTTTTTTTGTGGTCTAGAATATGGTATAATGAGAAGAATTTGAAACGAGCGTCAAGACCTTTGAGGATGACGCTACGGAGAACTGAGGAGTCGGATATGAATCTCACATTACATGAAGTTGCTCATCTAGTACATGCAAAAAATGATATCAGCCAATATGAAGATGTGGCCCTCGTCAAGCCTGAATTTGACAGCCGTTTGATTGGGCCTGGTGACCTTTTTGTTCCGTTAAAGGGAGCGCGTGATGGTCATGATTTCATCGAGACCGCTTTTGAAAATGGAGCCGTAGCCACTTTTTCAGAGAAAGTGATCGAAGGCCACCCTTATATTTTGGTGGAAGATGTTTTGAGCGCATTTCAAACATTGGCTGCAGCCTATCTTCAAAAGACAAAAGTGGATGTTTTTGCTGTGACAGGGTCAAATGGTAAAACAACCACAAAAGATATGTTGACACAGCTTTTGTCCACCACCTACCTAACCTATAAAACACAGGGGAACTATAATAATGAAATTGGTCTTCCTTATACGGTTCTCCATATGCCAGAAGGGACAGACAAACTCGTCCTTGAAATGGGGCAAGACCATCTAGGAGATATCCATCTCTTGTCAGAACTGGCGCATCCCAAGGCTGCTATTGTCACCTTAATTGGGGAAGCCCATTTGGAATTTTTCAAAGATCGAAGCGAGATCGCAAAAGGAAAACTCCAAATTGCGGATGGCATGCCAGAAGGTGGCCTTCTGGTGGTTCCAGCTGATCCGATCGTGAATGCCTACCTCCCTGAAAAACAAAAATTGGTCCGCTTTGGTCCAGACGAGGAGATTTTTATTACCGAGTTGGTAGAGCGAAAGGATAGCTTAACTTTCCGCGCTAATTTCTTAGAAGAAGCGATTGATCTACCAGTAACAGGAAAATACAATGCGACCAATGCCATGATTGCAGCTTATGTTGCCCTGCAAGAAGGAGTGAGCGAAGCGGCGATTCGTGATAGTTTTGCTACCTTGCAATTGACGCGCAACCGCACGGAATGGAAAAAGGCTAGTAACGGAGCGGATATCCTATCCGACGTCTACAATGCTAATCCGACGGCTATGCGCTTGATTTTAGAAACTTTCTCGACTATTCCTGCGAATCCAAATGGCCGAAAAATAGCCGTCCTTGCAGATATGAAAGAACTAGGGGAGCAATCTGTAGATCTGCACAACCAAATGATCCTCAGCCTCTCGCCGGATGTCTTGGATACGGTTATTTTCTATGGGCAAGACATTGCGGGCTTGGCCCAATTAGCGAGTCAGATGTTTCCACTCGGACATGTCTATTATTTCAAAAAAACAGTTGAGGAAGACCAGTTTGAGGACCTGGTCAAACAAGTCAAGGAAAGCTTAAAAGAGCAGGACCAAATCCTCATCAAGGGAAGCAATTCCATGAATCTAGCCAAATTGGTAGAGGAATTAGAAAAAGCCTAGCAAATGTGAAGGAAGTTCTACAAAAATAGGCTACTATAAACTAAAGGAATAGAAAAATGACACTTTGGGATTTATTGTTTACGAACCAAAAATCAGCCCCGCCTGAGTTTGGACTCTGGTATGTTTTCCTACCAGCTTCCTTGTTGGTGGTTGGCTACTTTTCCATCAAATATGCACAGTCTAAAAGCTACCAACGCTTTTGGTATTGGGCACAATTGATTCAAGTCTTGACCATCAATGCTTGGTATATTCTCGCCCACATGCCTTTGACAGACAATTTACCTTTTTATCATTGTCGCTTGGCTATGCTTGCGATCCTCTTTGCTCCTAGAGGGACCTATATCAAGCAATATTTTGCCTTGTTGGGTGTTCTAGGATCCATTGCGGCTTTGGTTTATCCGGCCTTTGATCCCTTCCCATTCCCTCATATTACTGTACTCAACCTGATTTTTAGTCACTGGGCCTTGTTTGCCAATAGTTTGATTTACCTACAGGATTTTTATCAGTCGGAAAAACAGGACACTTTACGAATTGTTAAGATCACATTTGGTATGAATGCAGTCATCTTTTTGGTTAATCTTTTGACCAGAGGAGATTACGGCTTCTTACGACGTCCACCAATCATTGGAGACCACGGTGCTCTTTTGAACTACCTCTTGGTCAGCATCGTGATGGTGGCTGGTATTTGCTTGGTCAACCAGCGCTACAAATACAAGATGGTTGAAGAGACTGTCGTTTCGCGTTCGGAATAGAAAAAAGAGTAGATGAGGGAAAGAAATCATGGCACTTTGGGACTTATTTTTCACTAGTCAACCAACCTCCCCTCCTCAATTGGGGGCCTGGTATTTCTTATTGCCGACTTCTTTGGTAGTGGTGGGAGTTCTGTCCGTTCGATTTGCTCACTCCAAAAGCTACCAAACTTTTTGGTATTGGGGGCAGTTGATCCAGTTGCTCATCATCAACTCTTGGTATTTAGCAGCTCGCTTGCCTTTTTCAGAGAGTCTTCCCTTCTATCATAGCCGGATGGCCATGTGGATTATCCTTTTGGCCCCCAAGGGAAACTTCAAGCAATATTTTGCCCTCGTGGGAGTCTTTGGCTCCATCATGGCCTTGGTTCATCCTGTTTTTTATCCCTACCCTTTTCCTCACGTTTCCTCGATCAACAATGTCTTTGGTCACTGGGCCCTCTTGGCCAACTGCCTAATCTATCTGGTTCAATCCTACCAGGTGGAAGAAGGGGCTGTTTGGAAGATCTGTCAGATGACTTTTGGAGTCAATGCCATTATTGTTCTAGCCAACCTTGTAACGGGCGGAAACTATGGCTTTCTGCGTTGCCCTCCTGTGTTAGGTGACCATGGCCTTGTGCTCAATTATTTGATCGTGACAGTCCTCATGACGGGGACACTGATCCTCATCAATACGATCGTTCAGTACAGTAAGAAAAGAAGAATACCTGAATCGGTTTAAATAAGGAGACTTTATGCATCATTTTTTCACTACAGAATCAACAGCACCACCAGCAATCTCAGCACTTTGGTATAGTGTGATGGTCTTGTTAATTGTGACAGCGATCGTGATGTCACTTCGCTATTATCAGAATGAGCAATTTCGCAAATGCTTTCAATACTTACAGGGCTTCCAGTTAATTTGCTTGTATCTTTGGTATTTTGCCTACCACATTCCTTGGTCCAACAGTTTACCTTTTTATCACTGTCGCTTGGCCATGTTTGCGGTCTTGTTTTTACCAGACAGATGGAAAAGCAAACAGTTCTTTGCCTTGATGGGAGTGAGTGGAGCCATCTTTGCTTTGGGCTATCCAGTCTTTGACCCCTACACTTTCCCTCATATTACGAGCTTTTCTTTCCTCCTCGGACATTACTGTCTCCTGATCAATTCCTTGATTTACCTCTTGAGATGGTATGATCGAAACATCTTAAAAAACAGTCAGATTGTTCTCTATACCTTTGTTTTAGATTTATTCCTGGTTGGAGTCAATCAATTGACGGGAGGTAATTATGGTTTGATGGCCCGCCCTCCGATTATGAGAGGGGATAAAGTGTGGCTCAACTACCTGGTTGTATCTAGTATTTTAGCCCTTGCTTTATTACTCTTTAATCAGATCTTCAGTCGCAGAAGTGAGCGGGTGAAAGTGAGAAAATAACCATGATTGAAGAAGACTAGAATCTACGGATTTTAGTCTTTTTTTGCTTCCCCAAAAAGATCCATCATTGAAAAAAGTGCCTCTTTTCGCTATAATAGAAAAGATAGAGAAATTGAGGAGAGATCCGATGTAAAGATGAATTTGTAAATTTGTCAGAAAATAAAAAGAGAAAGAATTAGGAACATGAACGTACAAGAAGAAATTAAAAAACGCCGTACCTTTGCCATTATCTCCCACCCGGATGCTGGTAAAACGACGATTACAGAGCAGTTGCTCTACTTTGGGGGAGAGATTCGGGAAGCCGGTACCGTAAAAGGGAAAAAAACAGGAAACTTTGCCAAGTCTGACTGGATGGATATCGAGAAGCAACGTGGGATTTCGGTAACCTCATCTGTTATGCAGTTCGACTATGATGGCAAACGGGTCAATATCCTTGATACGCCAGGGCACGAGGACTTCTCAGAAGATACTTATCGGACCTTGATGGCGGTGGACGCTGCCGTCATGGTAGTAGACTCTGCCAAGGGGATTGAGGCCCAAACCAAGAAATTGTTTGAGGTTGTCAAACACCGCGGGATTCCTGTCTTTACCTTTATGAATAAGCTGGACCGTGACGGTCGTGAGCCACTGGACCTCTTACAAGAATTGGAAGAAGTCTTGGGAATCGCCAGTTACCCAATGAACTGGCCGATTGGGATGGGGAAAGCCTTTGAGGGACTCTATGACCTTTATAACCAACGTTTGGAACTCTATAAAGGAGACGAGCGTTTTGCTAGTCTAGAAGATGGAGACAAGCTCTTTGCCAACAACCCCTTCTACGAGCAAGTGAAAGACGACATCGAACTCTTGCAAGAGGCTGGAAATGAATTTTCAGAAGAAGCCATCCTTGCGGGTGAATTGACTCCCGTCTTCTTCGGCTCAGCCTTAACCAATTTTGGAGTACAGACTTTCTTGGAAACCTTCCTCAAGTTTGCTCCGGAGCCACACGGCCACAAGAAGACAGATGGCGAACTTGTCGATCCTTATGACAAGGATTTCTCAGGCTTTGTCTTTAAAATCCAAGCCAATATGGATCCTCGTCACCGCGACCGGATCGCCTTTGTGCGGATCGTATCTGGCGAATTTGAGCGTGGCATGAGCGTCAACCTGCCTCGTACCGGTAAGGGCGCTAAGTTATCTAACGTGACTCAATTTATGGCCGAAAGCCGTGAAAATGTCAGCAATGCTGTAGCAGGAGACATCATCGGGGTTTACGATACAGGGACTTATCAGGTTGGAGATACTTTGACAGTGGGCAAAAACAAGTTTGAATTTGAACCACTGCCAACCTTTACGCCTGAAATCTTCATGAAAGTGTCAGCTAAGAACGTCATGAAGCAAAAATCCTTCCACAAAGGGATTGAGCAATTGGTGCAAGAAGGAGCTATTCAGCTCTATACCAACTACCAAACAGGTGAATACATGCTTGGTGCTGTTGGTCAACTTCAGTTTGAAGTCTTTAAGCACCGGATGGAAAATGAATACAATGCCGAAGTGGTCATGAGCCCAATGGGTAAAAAGACCGTTCGCTGGATCAAACCAGAAGACTTAGATGAGCGCATGTCTTCAAGCCGAAATATCTTGGCGAAGGACCGCTTTGACCAACCTGTCTTCCTCTTTGAAAACGACTTTGCCCTCCGCTGGTTTGCGGATAAGTATCCAGATGTTGAGCTGGAAGAAAAGATGGGATAAGGAACGATTCAAAACCGATCCATAACAAAAAATAAGAAAACGAAAATCTATCCGTTTTCGCTTTTAAAGGAGAAATGATGGGATTATTAAGTGGTTTGATGGGCAATGCCTCTCAAAAGAATGTTGATAAAGTAGAAAGAGATCTGGAAGATATCTTGGTGCCGGGAGAGCAAGTCACACTTGCTTTTAGCTTGATTCGTGATTTAATCGTCTTTACAGAATTTCGTTTGATCTTGGTGGATAAGCAAGGAGTAACAGGAAAGAAAACGTCCTACAAATCCCTTCCTTATCGCTCGATCTCTCGATTTTCAGTAGAAACTTCCGGTCATTTTGATTTGGATGCCGAATTAAAAATCTGGGTCTCTTCAGCAGTGGAACCTTCAGAAGTTTTACAATTCAAGAGTGACAGCAGCGTCATTGAAATCCAGCAAGCATTAGCCAGTGCAGTTTTTAAATAAAAAAATCATTTTGATAGAGAACAGTTGAGAAAGGAGACGGAATGTTTATCGATAAACAATTGGGTCAAGATCGGAAATGGATCAATATCGACTCGGATTTGATTGCTGAAAACTCATATCTTTATAAAAAATACGAGATTGACAAAGAAACCATTGAGTACGCGATGGATAAGAACGAACGTGCCCATATGGATTACAATCGAGAAAACGGTACGATCACCTTTATCTACAATGTATTGGATTTAGAAAAGGACAAGGAATACTACGAAACCATTCCTATGACCTTTATCGTTCAAGATACGCGACTCGTGACCATCAGTAACCAGGTCAATGCCTATATCATTGAACAAATGGTTCGCTATTTGGAAAGCCATGAGGAGTTGTCGATCTATAAGTTGCTTTTTGCAGGTCTTGAAATGATCAGTAATGCTTATTATCCGATTATTGATCGCTTAGATAAGCATAAAGATGAACTCAATCGTTTGCTTCGAAAGACAACGACGACCAAGAATCTCTATGCCCTCTCTGACCTAGAGACCGGTATGGTCTATCTAGTTGCTGCTGCCAAGCAAAATCGGATGTTGCTGGAACATATTAAAGCGCATGCCATTTATCGCAGGATGAATGATGTTGAAAAAGAACAGTTTGATGATGCTATGATTGAAGCGCGTCAGTTGGTTTCAATGACCGAGTTGATTTCCAATGTCTTGCAGCAGTTGTCTGGATCATACAATAATATCCTAAACAATAACCTGAATGACAACTTGACTACCCTAACCATCTTTGAAGCCTTGTTGGCTGTTTTAGCTGTGATCACCGGTTTCTTTGGAATGAATATCCCTCTTCCTATGACAGAGGATCCCAATGCTTGGATTTATGTATCGGTATGTAGCTTTATATTATGGCTCCTTTTGGCAAAGGTCATGCGGTGGATTGTGAAAAAAAGATAAAAAAAGAGGCTTGGAGAAATCCGAGCCTCTTCGTATCTAGAATAATCTGAGAAATAGGAACCATCTAGACACCTGCCCTCCTCTCCAAAGAAGGGGCAGTGTGAATAGTTCATCGACTGTACAAAATCTTCTTGGAAATAGTAGGAGTAGATTTAATAGTACTGAGTGGTTCTAAATAAATCAGAACGTAGAATAAACCGTTGAATCAGATAAAATGATCCTATTTCTTTATACAGAAATATTTTAGATACTACCTGTATTATACATATTTATTTGTAAAAACGCAAGATAAGAGTTACCAAAAAATAAAAGTTTTTCCGAAGTTTTTATACTCCTATGATGAAGTATATGAAATGGTTACAAGAAGAAAACCAGTCCTGGCTAGCTTTAGGGGCGCTTTTATAATCTTAAGCTATCTAAGATTTTTTCCTAAAAAATAAAATTAGTCTCCTGTGACTATCATTTACCTCTTCATTGTGTTATACTAGATAAGTTGCAAACTTGTATGAGAGAAATGGTAGGGAGGCAGAACAGATGGAAGGCTTTTGTTCAAAAGAAGACTCCCGCAAGTAGGATCATGTTGCCTATTTGTTTGAAAAAACGATTCTAGTCAACAACATCCGTTAGGACGCAAAACATTTTTCTCTAAAGAAAATGTAGTCTCAAACAGACAAACTGATTTTTTCTTTAGATGAGTCTTGCGACAGGTAACCGGGAAGGTGACTTCCTATGCAATCAGTGCGTTTTCGCATTGAAAGAAGTTTGATAAAGTGGCTTCGCACCACTTTTTAGAAAGAAGAAAGAATTGAAATTCAATGAATTTAACTTATCTGCTGAATTATTAGCAGAAATTGAAAAAGCTGGCTTTGTAGAAGCAAGCCCCATCCAAGAACAAACCATTCCGTTGGCTCTTGAAGGAAAAGATGTCATCGGTCAAGCGCAAACAGGGACTGGTAAAACAGCCGCTTTCGGTCTTCCAACTTTGGAGAAGATCGATGTCGATAACACAGTAATCCAAGCCCTTGTTATTGCTCCGACGCGTGAGTTGGCGGTTCAAAGTCAGGAAGAACTCTTCCGCTTTGGACGCAGCAAGGGTGTCAAAGTCCGCTCTGTCTATGGTGGATCAAGCATTGAAAAGCAAATCAAAGCCTTGAAGTCAGGCGCTCATATCGTTGTGGGAACACCTGGCCGTTTGCTAGATTTGATCAAGCGCAAGGCCTTGAAACTCGATCATATTGAAACCTTGATCTTGGATGAAGCAGATGAAATGCTCAACATGGGCTTTTTGGAAGATATCGAAGCTATCATTAGCCGTGTTCCAGAAACACGTCAAACCTTGCTCTTTTCAGCAACGATGCCAGAAGCCATCAAACGCATTGGTGTTCAGTTTATGAAAGAACCCGAACACGTTAAGATCGCAGCCAAAGAATTGACCACCGACTTGGTCGATCAATACTATATCCGTGTCAAAGAGGGCGAAAAGTTTGATACCATGACCCGCTTGATGGATGTCGAGCAACCGGAGCTTGCCATTGTCTTTGGTCGGACTAAACGTCGGGTCGATGAATTGACGCGTGGCTTGAAGATCCGTGGTTTCCGAGCAGAAGGGATTCACGGAGATTTGGATCAAAACAAACGTCTCCGTGTCCTTCGTGACTTTAAAAATGGGAACTTGGACGTCTTGGTGGCAACGGACGTTGCGGCACGTGGGTTGGACATTTCAGGTGTGACCCATGTCTACAACTACGATATTCCACAAGATCCAGAAAGCTATGTTCACCGGATCGGACGGACAGGTCGTGCTGGGAAAACAGGGCAATCCATTACCTTTGTTTCGCCAAATGAAATGGGCTATTTGCAAATCATTGAGAACTTGACCAAAAAGCGGATGAAGGGAATGAAACCTGCAACAGCAGCAGAAGCCTTCCAAGCGAAAAAACAAGTAGCGCTGAAGAAAATTGAGCGAGACTTTGAGGATGAAACCATCCGGACTAACTTTGAGAAGTTTGGTAAAGATGCTCGCAAATTGGCTGCAGAATTCACTCCTGAAGAATTGGCTATGTATATCTTGAGCTTGACCGTTCAAGATCCAGATAGTCTTCCAGAAGTTGAGATTGCGCGTGAAAAACCATTGCCATTTAAACCATCCGGTGGTGGCTTTGGTGGGAAAGGCAAAGGCGGCCGTGGAAATGGCCGTCGTGGAGACCAACGCCGTGATCGAAATCGCAGAGATGACCGTGAAGGTGGACGCCGTGATTTCAAACGCAAGTCAAATAAAAATAGCCGAGACTTTGAGGGCAAAGGTAATAAACGTCCTCATCGCACTTCCAATGAAAAGAAAAATGGCTTTGTCATCCGCAATAAAGGGGATAAATAAATTCTAAAGACGGTCTAGCAATAGGCCGTCTTTTTAATGAAAATCAAAAATACAAGGGTTAACTAGTTGTTAACCCTTGTATATTTATAAGGAGACCTAAATGATTACTGACTCTTTTAGAAAAAATGTATCATGATAAAGAGCATCCTAAAAAAGTCAGAAAACAGAAAGAACGGATTCCTAAAATGGAATATTTCTGTTAACATATTAAGTTTACAATTATTTCTAAGCTTTGTCAAGGTTTTTTTCTTATTTTTTTTAAAAATTTTTAACGAAAAAGATAAAAATTGACAATCTTAGCTAAAAGGTTATAATGAATATGGTAACTATATTAATTATAAAGAGGTGGCATCCATGGTGATTGCATTAAAAAATAATGATCTAGAAGTGCACTTTAAGACATTTGGAGGGGAATTGAGCTCCATTCGAAGTAAAGAAGGCATAGAATATCTCTGGCAAGGGGATCCAGAGTATTGGTCAGGACAAGCGCCGGTTCTGTTTCCGATTTGCGGGAGCGTTCGTAATGGCCAAGTGCAGTATCATCTGAAAGATGGAGTGAAGACAGGTCAGCTGCCAAGACACGGTCTCATTAGGAAGAGAGAGTTTGAACTCAAAGAACAAACAGACCATCGTCTTGTCTTTGAAATCACCTCAAACGACGAGAGCTTGCAAAATTATCCCTACCATTTTCGAGTGGAAATCGTTTATGAACTACAAGGGAAAGAAATCACCATCACCTATCGCGTGCAAAATCTAGAGTCGGATCAAGTCATGCCTTATTTCATTGGAGGGCATCCAGCCTTCAATTGTCCTCTTTTAGCAGATGAAGACTATGAAGACTACGAGTTGATTTTTGAAAAAGAAGAAACCTGCAGCGTCCCTCTCTTGTTCACAGAAACTGGATTGGTCGATCGCCTGCAGCGGACGCCATTTTTCGATCATAAGCGTAGCCTACCTTTGCGCCATGAACTGTTTGAAAAAGACGCCATTATTTTAGATCAATTAGCCTCTAAATTTGTGAAGCTTATCTCGAAAAAATCTGGTAAAGGTTTAAAATTTGACTTTGCAGATTTTGAGAATCTAGTCCTTTGGTCTACCAATAACAAGGGTCCTTTCATTGCCTTAGAGCCTTGGACGGGTATTTCTACATCTGCAGAAGAGGACGATTTCTTCGAAGACAAAAAAGGTGTGATCCAGTTGGCTCCTCAAGAGACACGGAGTCACCAATACCGTATCACCATTTTGTAAATGAAAAACCGTTGGACTATGGAGTCCGACGGTTCTTTTTGATATAGTTTAGTTTTGCTTGGCGGGATTTCTTTTTAAAGAGAGCTTCGGCAGACATCGCAGAGGGTTTATCTGGATAGGATTCTTTGTAAAGAAGTTTAACGGGAAGGCGAGCCCGTGTGTATTTGGCTCCTTTTCCAGCATTGTGAGTCTTCAGGCGTTTTTCGACATCAGTGGTATAGCCAGTGTAGAGAGAGCCATCCGCACACTCTAAAACATACATGTAAGCCTTAGTTTCCATAGTAGATCTCATGAATCTCGTCTGTATAGCTGCCATCTTCATTGTGAATAAAGAGAGGAGGTAGAATTTTTAAACCATCCAGTGAGCCATCCTTGATCGCCTCAATCAATAACATATTCGCCTCTTTGGTCACTTTTGGATAGACAAACTGGATCCGCTTAGGTGCAAGATTGTAGCGCTTCATGGTTTCGATGATATCTAAAAAGCGATCTGGACGATGAACCATCGCTAAGCGACCATTTGATTTGAGAACCCGCTGGGCCACATGGCAAATCTCATCTAAGTTGGTCGTAATTTCATGCCGGGCTAAGAGGTAGTGTTCACTCTCATTGAGATTGGAATGCTCATCCACCTTGAAATAAGGAGGATTGCAGAGGATAATATCCACCTTACTCCCCTTGATATGTTGGGGGAGATGCTTGAGGTCATCGGTGATCATGGACATTTGCTGGTTCAAGCCATTGAGGGCAATCGAGCGGGTAGCCATATCCGCCAGACGTTCCTGAATTTCGACACCAATAATCTGAGCTTCTGTCCGAGTGCTCGCAAAGAGTCCCACAGCCCCATTTCCAGCGCAGAGATCCACGATCAATCCTCGCTTGGGCAATTTTGGAAAACGCGAGAGCAGGACGCTATCCACGGAGTAACTAAAAACTTCCCGATTTTGTATGATTTTTACATCACTTGAAAAGAGTTGGTTGACGCGCTCGCCGTCTTTTAATTCGATATCTGTCATGGCTCTATTATAGCATGAAAAGAGTCTTGGGAAAAGGTGGGCAGAACAGAAAAAGTTGAGAGTTTTTACTCTCAACTTTTTTTAATCAAATTCATATTTTTGGAGAATCGTTGTGAGGATAAAGACTCCTGTAAAGATGGCCATCAATGCCAGATAAACTGGGAAAGTAGTGGCTGTAAGGAGGGAAATCTCGATCAAGTTTTTCAATACGACCGCAGATGCGTAGAATCCTACAACAGAGAAGAGAATGAGGAGGGCCCGCCAGATATTTAGTGGAAGGCAAGCACGGATGACGGATAGGAAACCGATGGATCCAAGTAAGTAATAGGATACAGTAGACATATCGGCTGCAGACCAACCATGGCTTGCTCCCCAAAGGCGAATGAACAAGACACTAAAGACGACCATCAAGGCGCTTGGTAAGGCTAACAGAAGGGAACGTCTTAAGAAGTGTTTTTCAACCGGTTTGATATTGCGTTCAAAGGTCAACACAAATGGTGGGAACCCTTCGACGAATTGGTCAATCAAGGTGATTTGAATAGGGATGAATGGAAAAACCAGCAAATAATTGACATTGAAGAAAAGGGCACTGGCGATACAGATAATAGACAAGAGGAAGGAATAGATCGTTTTGATGAAGAAAATCGGAGCGATTCGTCCAATGTTATTGACCACACGACGACCTTCGAATAGAATTTCTGGAACATCATTAAAGTCAGAGTTCAAAAGAACGATATTGGCAATTTGACGGGTTGCAGGATCTCCTTCAGCCATTACGATGGAGCAGTCTGCTTCACGAAGAGCGAGGATATCATTGACCCCGTCTCCAGTCATAGCTGTCGTTCGACCAGCTGCTTTCAAGGTTTGAATGAGCAGTTTCTTTTGGTGAGGGGATACGCGTCCAAAGATGGCTGTTTCCTCTGCTTGATCCACTAATTGATCATCAGAAATTTTGGAACAATCGATGTAGTTTTCGTAGTTTTTGAAGCCCGCTTGTTGAGCGATATAAGAGACCGTCACAGGGTTGTCACCAGAGATGATCTTAAGATCCACGCCTTCAGAGCGAAGATACTCGAGGGTATCAGAAGCCCCTTCACGAATGGGGTCTGTAATCTCAATAACGGCAATTCCTTCAAGATTTTCAGGCAGTTTCAATTCCTGCATGCTGATCTGTTCTGAACTGTGTGCTAAGACGAGAACGCGCGATCCACGGCCTTGTGCTTCGACGACAGCAGTTGGATTTTCTTGAAGGAGCATTTCAGGAGCACCGAGAAAGACGGTGCCAAGATTGGAGAGGTGCATGGCTCCCCATTTCCGATCACTTGAGAAAGGAATAATGTTTTCTGCAGTATAAGCATGCTCCAACTCCCCATAAGCCTTGCGAATAGCTTGAGCAGTAGGATTGGTGTCCTCACTATTTTGCATGTAAGCAGAGAGGATGACCTGGATCGTTTCCTCAGAAAAATGTTCGGATAAGCTATGGAGAGCTTCGACTGTCATCTTCCCTTGAGTGATGGTCCCGGTCTTATCTAGACACAAGGTATCCACACGCGCCAGGGTTTCGACGGAATACATTTCTTGAACAAGGACCTTGCGCATGCCGAGCTTAATAACCGCCGTCAAAAGAGACGTAACCGTCAGTAGGGCAATTCCTTTTGGCAACATTCCCAAGAGAGCTGTGGAAGAATTCACGACAGAATCCTTGATCGGTAGCATCTTGATCAACAATGCTTCAAAGAAGAGGGCAAGGCCAAATGGGATGATAATTTTCCCAGTAAAGCTAGAGATTTTCGCTAAGTTATAAAGAATACGCGAATTGATAGGCTTCAAGGTTTTGGCTTCCATCATCAGTTTGTTGGCATAGTTGTTTGCCCCAACTCGCTTGACACGGGCATAGACTTGACCACTGGCAATATAACTACCAGAAAGCAGTTCATCACCAACTTCTTTTAAGACCAGGTCACTCTCACCAGTCAGCATAGCCTCATTGGCTTCTGCAATACCGGACATGACTTCGGCATCACTAGGGATCTGCTCACCCGAAGACAGAAGCATTAAATCACCTAGAACAAGCTTTTCTGGTGGAATCGCATCTTTTTCCCCATCTCGAATGACAGTCACTAGCTCACGACTCATGAGGTTGAGTTTATCAATCATCCGCTTGGCGCGCATCTCGGTCATGATCCCTGTAATGGCATTGAAGCAAATGACTGCGAAAAAGATCATATTGCTCCAGGCCTGTACAGCAGCCAAGGCTAAGGCAATCACAAAGTTTAAGGTATTAAACAAGGTGAAGACGTTGCGCTTGATGATTTGCCAGGTACTGGTACTTGTATTCGTTGTAAAATCATTGGTTTGTCCGCGATCCATTTTCTTACGGACTTCACTGAGGGACAAGCCCTTTAAATCATTCGTTTCCATAGACAATATGATATCATTTTTTTGAGAAAAAGACTATCTAGAATCGGTCCGCTGAGTCAATTTTTATCTAAAAAAGGTTTGCGGTCAAAATCAGGATACGGTATAATAAGAAAGAACCTTTTACAGGATGGAATATCTTGTAAAGATTAATGAAATGGATTTGAGGAACAACTATGTTTTACACCTATTTACGGGGCCTTGTTGCCTTTATTCTTTGGGTTTTAAATGGGAATGCCCATTACCATCATAAGGACAATATTCCAGATCGGGAAGAGAACTACATCTTGGTATCCCCTCACCGGACTTGGTGGGATCCGGTCTATATGGCCTTCGCGACCAAGCCAAAGCAATTTATCTTTATGGCAAAAAAAGAGCTCTTTACCAATCGTATTTTTGGCTGGTGGATTCGCATGTGTGGTGCTTTTCCGATCGACCGTGAAAATCCGGGAGCAGAAGCTATTAAGTATCCTGTCAATATGCTGAAAAAGAGCAACCGTTCCTTGATTATGTTTCCAAGTGGAAGCCGTCATTCTCAAGACGTCAAAGGCGGTGTTGCCATCATTGCCAAAATGGCTAAGGTCCGTATCATGCCAGTGACATATACTGGTCCAAGAGACTTGAAAGGGTTGGCAACGGGTGAACGCATTGATATGAACTTTGGACATCCGATTGATATTTCGGATATTAAAAAGATGAATGACGAAGGAGTGGCAGAAGTTGCCCGTCGTATTCAAGAGGAGTTTGACCGTTTGGATGCGGAAGCGCAAGCGATCAACACTCCAACAAAACCGTTTATCTTGATTCGTTTGTTAAAAATCCTTTTGATTCCTCTTGTCTTAGTCGTGGGCATCTTGACCTTGCTCTTTAGTTATCTAGCAAGTTTTGTATGGGATCCAGACAAACATCGAAAAAACAAATAAAAAACTGAGAGTTTTTCTCAGTTTTTTTTATTTTTACGAATAATAAAAGTGAGAGGAGGTTTCTTATGGAGGATATCATAGAAAAAATCAAAGAATATAAGCTCTTTTTAGCACTTACAGCTATCGGACTCTTACTTGGAGGATATTTCCTTTTCCATCGACCTCAGTCAAATGCATCCACTATACCGGATCTTTATCAGGCTTCTAGTTCAACTTCGAGCAAAGAAAAGATATCTGCTTCTAGTTCAAGAGAAGAAAAGCCAGCTGCTTCAGTGTCTGATGCGCCCGAAATCATTACGGTCGATGTCAAAGGGGCTGTTAAACAACCAGGTGTCTATGAGTTACGCTCTGATAGCAGAGTTCACGATGCCATTCATAAGGCGGGTGGAATGACTGCGGAAGCCAATAGCCAATCGGTCAACTTGGCGCAAAAACTCTCTGATGAAGCAGTGATTTATGTTGCTAAAGAAGGGGAGGATGTTCCAGCACTTGGAAGTTCAGAAAGTTCTGCAACTTCGTCAGCGCCAGCAGAAAAAACAGGCAAGGTCCATTTAAATCGAGCGACCGAATCAGAGCTCCAAACCGTATCAGGCATTGGCCAGAAACGTGCCCAGGATATTATCGCCTATCGCGAAGCAAATGGTCCTTTTCGATCAGTGGATGATCTAAAAAATGTTTCAGGAATCGGAGAGAAAACACTGGAGAAACTAAGAGATGCTTTCACGGTGGATTAAAAACCTTCCTTTTTCGCTTGTCCATCTCGCCTTTTTGCTTCTATGGCTGTATTTTAGTATCTATCAACCATCTTGGCTTTCGATCAGCGGTCTAGTAGTAGTGGGAGTTTTAGCGGTTCATCACTATAAAGGGAAGCGCTCAAGTTTGCTATGTCTTGGTTTAGCAACACTTTGTTTTGCGGTCTTCTTTGTCTTTCAGCGACTACAGGATCATCCAGTACAAGTAGAAAGTCAGCCCCCACGCCACTTACTCCTGATTCCAGATACCATCAAGATCAACGGGGACGCCCTGTCTTTTCGTGCTAAAAATCAGGGAAGGACCTATCAAGTTTTCTATACTTTAAAATCAGAAAAAGAAAAACAGCAGTGGCAAAGTCAAACCCACTTGCTGGAGTTGACATATAAAGGTGTTATAGAAGAACCAGAAGGGCAGCGAAATTTTAGAGGTTTTGACTATCGAGCTTATTTGAAGACTCAGGGAATATATCACCAAATTAGAATTGAAACGATCCAATCTGCGCTTCCCATCCAAACGTGGAATGTTTTCGATTGGCTATCTCAATGGAGGCGTCAAGCCATTGTTTGGAGCAAGGAGAACTTTCCACATCCAATGAACCAGTATATGACCGGCCTTCTTTTTGGTTATTTAGATACGGATTTTGAGGAGATGGATCAGCTTTACACGAGTTTGGGAATTATTCATTTATTCGCCTTATCTGGGATGCAGGTTGGCTTTTTCATCAATGGGATCCGAAAAGCTCTCTTACGTCTAGGAATCTTGCAAGAGACAGTCGATATCTGGATGCTTCCAATCTCTTTGATCTATGCTGGCTTGACAGGTTTTTCTGTTTCAGTTGTTCGCAGTCTCTTACAAAAACTCCTCTCTCAAAAGGGCATACGAGGGATGGAAAATATGGCGATGACCTTGATGCTCTTAATGATTCTCATGCCCAAGTTTCTCCTGACAGCTGGAGGCGTCTTGAGTTGTGCCTATGCCTTTATTTTGACCTTGGTAGTTACTAATTCTTATTCAGGAATTAAAAAGGTGCTAGTGGAAAGTTTCTGGATTAGCCTGGGGATTTTGCCCCTTTTGACCTATTATTTTAGTGTCTTTCAACCCTGGTCACTCCCTTTAACCTTCCTCTTTTCTTTCTTATTTGACCTTGTCCTTCTTCCAGGTTTGACGGTGCTATTTATCTTATCGATTCTAAAGCCCCTTACAATTTTTAACAGTTTCTTTCTTCTCATAGAGGAGTGTATTCGTTGGATTTCAAAGCTCACGTCGCTGCCGTTGGTATTTGGTCAGCCGACGGGACCAGCTCTGATTGCTCTCTTCCTTCTTTTAGGGATCTTGTATGATCTTCGAAAGCAAAAAAAAGGTCGTTTCCTGTTCATAGGTATGATTCTACTCATCTTTTGTTGGACCAAGCATCCTTTAGAAAATGAGATCACCATGGTGGATATCGGTCAAGGAGACAGTATCTTTTTACGCGATTGGAAAGGAAGGACCATTTTGATTGATGTCGGAGGACGCGTCACTTTTAAAAGTGGAAACAAGTGGCAAGAGCGAAGTCAATCTGCCAATGCGGATCAAACCCTGATTCCTTATCTCAAGAGTCGAGGTGTTGGAAAAATCGATGCGCTGGTCTTGACTCATACAGACCAGGACCATATGGGCGATATGGTGGAGGTTGCCAAACAAATCCCAGTTAAAAAAGTCTATGTTAGTCCAGGTAGTCTAACCAATTCTCAATTTCGAGAGAAATTGAAACAGCTTCATAGCCCGATTAAAGTAGTCCAAAGAGGGGATCGACTTCCTATTTTTGATCATGATCTAGAAGTCTTATCCCCTGATGAAGTGGGAGATGGTAAAAATGATGACTCGATTGTCCTCTATGGGCAGTTCTATCAGAAACGATTTTTGTTCACAGGTGATCTGGAAGAAGCTGGAGAGAAAAAACTATTGGGAAACTATCCCCAATTACAAGTAGATATCTTGAAAGTAGGCCACCACGGTTCTAAAGGTTCCTCTAGTGGTGTATTTTTAGACCAGTTACATCCTCAATTGGCCTTAATCTCCGTTGGAAAGAAAAATCGCTACCAGCATCCTCATAAAGAATTGCTCGATCGTCTAGAGGAACGATCTATTTCTTATCTTCGTACCGATGAAAGAGGAGCGATTCGCTTGATTGGGTGGGATCATTGGAGGGTAGAAACGGTTCGCTAGAGATAAGGAGAGGTTTGCTTTCTATGCTGAAAATTGCTATTATAGAAGGTGAAATCAATGTAAAGGTAGAATCGTATGAACGCATTTAAGCAATTTTGGATACAGTATGCAGATTTTTCAAGTAAGACCAGTCGAGCCCATTTTTGGCTAGCTTTTTTCTGGAATTTCCTGATTTCTTTGCCTCTTTGGGTTTTTTACATCGTGACTTCTTTATCCCATCAAAATGCTCAAGAAATACTCAATTTTTCAACTGTTCATTCTAAAACAGGTCTATGGGCACTCGCTTTCTTAGCATTCTTTTACTTCCTCATTTTGGTACCCAGTCAAGCCATTTGTGTACGTCGCTTGCGGGATGCTGGGATCCATTGGTCTTGGATCTTTTTGAACCTTGGTCCGGTTTTACTCTATTTATTGTCAGGGCTAGATATTTTCCTATTTCTTTGGGTGATTACAGTTATTTCTCTCCTGATTCTCATGATGCTTCCAGGAAAAAATACCTTCCCACAACCAGTAGAAACTCCTATGGGAGTAACTTCTGAACCACAGGTCACCGCGACAGGGGGGAGCTTTGGAGGCAACTCGTTTGAGCAAATTCCTAATTTTGTAGGAGCACCTGATTTGTCCGATGAAAAACCACCATTGGAACAAAAAATGGCTGCTGAACACGAAATCCACTAAACGGATAAAGATAAGAGAGTTTCATGCAAGCAATTACCGACACTAAACATCTGACGGTTCAAACTCTGCCTTCTATTCTTGTCTTGACAGGCGAGGATGTAGGTCAATTTGAATGGTTAAAAAAAGACATTTTAAAAAAAATAGGCTATGATCCCTCAGATTTGAATTATTCTTATTTTGATATGAAGGAAGCCTCCTATGCTGAGGTAGAGCTGGATTTGGTCAGTCTTCCCTTTTTCGCTGATGAAAAAATTGTGATTTTGGATCACTTATTGGATCTGACTACTGCCAAAAAACGCTATTTAACAGATGAAGATCTGAAGCAATTTGAAAACTACCTGGAAAATCCTTCTGAATCGACCCATTTGCTGATCTTTGCAGAAGGAAAATTAGATAGTAAGCGTCGCTTGGTCAAACTCCTAAAACGGGATGCCCAAATCATTGAAGCAGCGACTCCTAAAGAGCAAGAGGTAAAGCGCTATTTTGCAAGCCAAGCCCAAGAATTGGCCCTGCAGTTTGTGGGCGATTCCTTGGACCAACTACTTTTAAAATCTGGCTATGATTTTGGAGAGTTACAGAAGAATCTCGCTCTTTTGCAGGCTTATAAAGAGGATGGTCAGATTACCCTCGAAGATATTGAGGAGGTTGTTCCCAAAACCTTGCAAGATAATATTTTTGATCTGACCCAAATGATTCTCAAACGCCAAATCGATCAAGCCCGGAATTTGGTGAAAGATCTCCGCTTACAAGGAGAAGATGAAATAAAATTGATTGCTATTCTGTTGGGACAATTCCGAATGTTTTCTCAAGTAAAAATATTTTCAGAAGAAGGTCAATCCGAAAGCCAAATCGTAGCGAGCTTGTCAGAGTTGTCAGGACGCAAGGTCAATCCATATCAGGTGAAGTTTGCCTTACGGGATAGCCGCAAGCTTTCCCTGTCCTTTTTGAAGCAGGCCATGATGACCTTCATCGAGACGGATTATGCAATTAAAAGTGGAACGTATGATAAAGACTACTTATTTGATGTGGCACTTTTAAAAGTGGCAAATAGCGTCTAAACATGAATGAAATTGCAAGCAGATTAGTTGAATAATTTAGCTGTTTGCGTTATCATCAAATCAGTAATAAAGAAAAGAGGACCATAAAATGGCTATCATTTTACCAGAATTACCATATGCTTATGATGCATTGGAACCTTATATCGATGAAGAAACCATGCATTTGCACCATGATAAACACCATCAAACATATGTAAACAATGTGAATGCAGCTCTTGAAAAACATCCTGAAATTGGAGAAGACCTTGAAAGCTTGTTAGCTAATGTTGAATCCATTCCAGCTGACATTCGCCAAGCTGTGATCAACAATGGTGGTGGTCATTTGAACCACGCTCTTTTCTGGGAATTGATGACTCCAGAACAAACAGCTCCTTCAGCAGAACTTGCTGCAGCTATTGATGCCACATTTGGTTCATTTGAAGACTTCAAAGCAGCCTTCACAGCAGCAGCAACGACACGTTTTGGTTCTGGCTGGGCATGGTTGGTTGTCAACAAAGAAGGTAAACTTGAAGTCACTTCAACAGCAAACCAAGATACACCAATCTCTGAAGGAAAAACACCAATCCTTGGTTTGGATGTTTGGGAACATGCCTACTACGTAAAATACCGTAACGTACGTCCTGACTACATCAAAGCTTTCTTCTCAGTGATCAACTGGAATAAAGTTAATGACTTGTTTGCAGCAGCAAAATAATAAAATAAAGGAATCTATAAGAGCGACAATTGGCTCTTATAGATTTTTTTGTTTGTATCCGGAAAATCGGAGTATAATTTCTTGCGTTTGGACAGGAAAATGATACACTAATAGGAGTGTGTCTTACTTATCAGAAGCCCAGTTTGAAGGGCCTAGGCAAGGAAAAGATGACCGTTAAAATGAAAACTGAAACATTCAGGGAGAAATAAAATGACTAGTATTACCATTACCAAAGGAGCAGTTGAGACGCCTATCTATTTACGGATGTTGAATCGTCATGGCTTGATTGCAGGAGCAACAGGGACAGGGAAAACAGTTACCCTCAAGGTCCTCACAGAAAAATTAAGCAAAGAGGGCATTCCGGTCTTTCTAGCTGATATCAAGGGAGATTTATCTGGTTTAGCCAAAGCGGGGCAATGGACTCCAAAACTGGAAGAACGCTACAAACTGCTTGGTCTCACAGATCCGTTTGAGCCGCAAGCCTTCCCTGTTCGATTGTGGGATGTCTTTGGCCAAGCTGGTCACCCTGTTCGTGCGACTGTCGAAGGAATGGGGTCATTGCTTCTTTCTCGTCTGCTTGATTTGAATGAAACTCAATCAGGAATTCTTGCAATTGTCTTTAAAGTGGCTCAAGAGAAAGATTGGCCTTTGATTGATTTGAAGGACCTGCAAAGCCTTTTAAAGGAAGTCTATGAACACAGCTCAGACTATTCTGCCCAATATGGTAATATCACCAAACAATCTGTCGGTGCGATCCAAAGAAGCCTCTTGGTTCTTGAAGAAGAAGGAGCGGATCAGTTTTTCGGAGAGCCTGCACTTGATTTAAATGACTTTATGCAACTCGATGCATCAGGGCGTGGGTATATCAATATTCTTTCGGCTACAAAGCTCTTTCATTCACCAAAATTGTATTCAACCTTTTTAATTTGGATGTTGTCTCGCCTCTTTGAAACACTTCCCGAGGTTGGGGATCCCGAAAAGCCAAAACTGGTTTTCTTCTTTGATGAAGCCCATCTCCTCTTTAAGGATGCAAGCAAGCTCTTTCTTGAGAAGGTCGAGCAAGTGGTTCGATTAATTCGTTCAAAAGGGGTGGGGATTTACTTTATTACCCAAAATCCTCAAGATCTACCAGAATCTGTTTTGGCACAGCTTGGAAATCGTGTACAACATGCTCTTCGAGCTTATACACCAAAAGAAATGAAGGCCATCAAGGTGGCTGCCCAAAGTTTTCGTCCGAATCCAGACTTTGATACAGAAACAGTGATCACAGAATTAGGGACAGGGGAAGCCTTGGTTTCTTTCCTGAATGAGAAGGGGCAACCTAGTGTTGTTGAGCGTGCTTATATTCTCTCTCCTCAATCGAGTTTTGACCTCTTAAATGAAAGTGAACAATTGGCCTTAATCACGACATCGCCTTTCCATCAAAAGTATGCGACGACGATTGATCGGGAATCTGCCTATGAAAAATTAGCAGCTAAAGCAAGCAAGGAAGCACAAGAAGAGGAGAAAAAAGAAGCAGAAAAAGAACGAGCTACGGCGGAAAAAACAGAGCAAAAGCGCAGTCCAGGTCGCCCAAGAAAATCCAGTCTTGAAAAAGCTAAGGATTCCTTCTTGAGTTCCTTATTCCGGACGATTGCGCGTGAGATCGCTAAGCTCATTATGGGCTCCTTTAAACGAAAATAAGCCTTTGATGAAAAGAAATAAACTTTTTAAAAAGAAATCGTTTTCTATTTCTGATAATTCTTGTTATTTTCAGTAGAATCTTTTATAATTAATCTCGTATGAAAAAATATTTTAATCTACGCTCGATCATGATTGCGATCAGTATTCTATTGTGCTTAGTGGGAACAAGCGCACTGGGCTACTTGCATGTTACGCAACCAACAGCATCAGCAATTGAAAAAAAAGCAAAGAAAACAAAAGAAGTAAAAGAAAAAGATATAGAAAAGTCTACGCCTGAGACGAAAAAACCACGTGTCAAATCTCCTGAAGCCAAGCAAGCAGTAGTAGACGCAGACATGGAAACGATGAGTGCTTATGGCCTTGTCTATGATTATGCTAATAAGGGGTTGGTAGAGGTTGTCCAGGATTTCCTAGCGGAAAGTGGAATTGATCCGTCACAAGTTGCCTTCACGTATCGCAATGCCATTACAGGAGAGCAATTTGCCATGAATGATCTTCAACCAATGACGGCAGGAAGTACCTATAAGCTACCGTTGAACATGTTGGTGGTGGATGAGGTCACAAAGGGGAAACTCAATTTAACAGATCGGTTTGACATTACCAATACCTACTATGAATATGTAGGGGAACATGACAATTACGTTGCTGCCTTTGATGGAGCCATGTCTATCCCTGATATGCAACGCTATTCATTAGTTTACTCTGAAAATACCCCAGCCTATGCCTTGGCAGATCGTTTAGGGGGAATGGAGCAAGCGCGCAAGTTATTCAGTCGCTATGGTCAATCTCGCTCACCAGAAGTCAAAACCTTTAGCGAAGATAATAAAACGACAACGGATTATTATATCCATGTCTTGCAATATCTTTGGAATCATCAAGAAAAATATGCAGATTTGTTGGAATTGATTGGGGAATCTTTCCCAGGTGAGTACTATAAGAAATTCTTGCCAGATTTGGTCATTCAACAAAAACCGGGCTATGTTGCGGAAGCGCTCAATGTGGATGCCATTGTCCATGAATCGACCCCTTATTTGGTTGCCATCTATACTGCAGGACTGGGTGGAACGACCCCAGAAAGTTCTGAAATCAGTGGTGTTGGTCTTTATCAGTTGGGAGAACTAGCTTATGTCATCAATGAATGGCATCGTGTGAATATGAATGAATAATTGACGGAAGGTCTGAGGGTTGCTCAGACCTTTTCTTCTATCACAGTAGCATAAAATTCACTTGGTGTTTCGAAATACTTTTCTGTTTTAAAGAGGCTTCTTTCCCTCTTCTATCAAAAAAATATGTTATACTAATTAATAGTAATAAGAGGAAGTATAAACATGATTACAAAGGAAGATTACCAGTTGGTCCGCTCGCATCCAGCCTTCTCTGCGTTGCCAGTGGAGCTATTTGATAAATTAGCTGTTGAAATTCATGCTAGGGATATCCAAAAAGGACAAATTTTATTTTATGCAGGAGATAAGCGGGATCGCATTTTTCTTCTTTCAAAAGGCTTTGCTCGCATTGAGCAATTCGATTCGTCTGATCAATTTTCCTATATGGATTATATCAAGAAAGGGGCCCTGTTCCCTTATGGAGGGATGTTTCAGGATGAGCGTTACCACTATACAGCTAGTGCGGTGACAGATTTGCGTTGTTTCGTTATCCCCGTCAACCTCTATGAATCATCTGCCCAAGAGAGTAAGGAGCAGTTGCTCTTCATTACGAGAAAGCTCTCGTCAATTTTAGAATTTCAAGAGTTGCGTCTACGTAATGTCGTGACAGCTAGTGCCAGTGAGCGTGTGGTTCAATCTTTAGCTATCTTGTGTAAGGACTATGAAAGTTTAGGAAATCAACTTCCATTTCCAATCAGTATGAAGGAATTGGCCAAATTAGCGGCCACAACCCGAGAAACCGTCAATCAAGTTTTAAAGAAACTCATCGATTCTCATAAGATACAATATGAAAGAAAACAATTAACCTTTCTAGATACAGCCTACTTTTTAAATAGTTTTAAAGAGATCAATTAATTTGTTGATCTTTTTTATTTTTTTAAAAAAATATATATTCATAAAAATAATATAAAAGACAAAATATGCAAAGAAAACGCTTCATATTAACTAAAAAATAGGAATAATTCAAAATAATGCCAAATTCTTTGCATTAAAAAAGTAGAATCCTTCATGAAAGCGGTAACAATAAAGAATATAATAACAATTGTAATAAAGCTTGTGAACAAGCTCGAAGAAAAAGGAGGATGACAGATGTCAACTAAACCAATTCATGTTTTCTCAGAAATTGGAAAACTGAAAAAAGTAATGTTGCACCGTCCGGGTAAAGAGTTGGAAAACTTGATGCCTGACTATCTAGAGCGTCTTCTTTTTGATGATATTCCTTTCTTGGAAGATGCTCAAAAAGAACACGACAATTTTGCTCAAGCGCTTCGTAATGAAGGAATCGAAGTACTTTATCTTGAAAAATTGGCAGCTGAGTCATTGACTACTCCAGAAATTCGCGAACAATTTATCGAAGAATATCTTGATGAAGCGAACATTCGTGGACGCCAAACTAAAAACGCTATTCGCGAAATCCTTCGTGGTATTAAAGACAACCAAGAGTTGGTTGAAAAAACAATGGCTGGTTTCCAAAAAGCTGAGCTTCCAGAAATTCCTGAAGCTGACAAAGGATTGACAGACCTTGTTGAATCTGACTATCCATTTGCGATTGATCCAATGCCAAACTTGTACTTCACACGTGACCCGTTTGCTACAATTGGTAATGCAGTATCATTGAACCACATGTACGCAGATACACGTAACCGTGAAACTTTGTATGGTAAATACATCTTCAAATACCACCCAGTTTATGGTGGAAAAGTTGAACTTGTCTACAACCGTGAAGAAGATACTCGTATCGAAGGTGGAGATGAGTTGGTGCTTTCTAAAGATGTATTGGCAGTTGGTATCTCACAACGTACAGATGCTGCATCAATCGAAAAATTGTTGGTAAACATCTTCAAGAAGAACGTTGGCTTCAAGAAAGTATTGGCCTTCGAATTTGCGAACAACCGTAAATTCATGCACTTGGATACAGTATTCACAATGGTGGACTACGATAAATTCACAATCCACCCAGAAATCCAAGGGAACCTTCGCGTCTTCTCTGTAACCTATGAAAATGAAGCATTGAAGATTGTTGAAGAAAAAGGTGATTTGGCTGAATTGCTTGCTGAAAACCTTGGTGTTGAAAAAGTTACATTGATCCCTTGTGGCGATGGCAATGTGGTTGCTGCTGCTCGTGAACAATGGAACGACGGTTCAAATACTCTTACAATCGCACCTGGTGTGGTAGTCGTATACGACCGTAACACTGTTACGAACAAGAAATTAGAAGAATACGGGCTTCGTTTGATCAAGATCCGCGGAAGTGAATTGGTTCGCGGTCGTGGTGGACCTCGTTGTATGTCAATGCCATTTGAACGTGAAGAAATCTAATGTAGAAGACCGAGAGCTGGTCTTGAGGGATCAGCTCTTCCTTCTTACTGATCAATACTAGAAAGAAATAGGAGACAAATAGAATGACAAATTCAGTGTTCCAAGGACGTAGCTTCTTGGCAGAAAAAGACTTTACACGCGCAGAGTTAGAATACCTCATCGGACTTTCAGCTCACTTGAAAGACCTTAAAAAACGCAACATTGAACACCACTATCTTGCTGGTAAAAACATTGCGCTTTTGTTTGAAAAAACTTCAACTCGTACTCGTGCTGCCTTCACAACAGCAGCTATCGACCTTGGTGCTCACCCAGAATACCTAGGTGCAAACGACATCCAACTTGGTAAAAAAGAATCTACAGAAGATACTGCTAAAGTTCTTGGACGTATGTTTGATGGTATTGAATTCCGTGGTTTCAGCCAACGTATGGTTGAAGAATTGGCTGAATTCTCAGGTGTTCCAGTATGGAATGGTTTGACTGACGAATGGCACCCAACTCAAATGCTTGCAGACTACTTGACAGTTCAAGAAAACTTTGGACGTTTGGAAGGCTTGACACTTGTATATTGTGGTGATGGACGTAACAACGTTGCGAATAGCCTTCTTGTAACAGGTGCTATCCTTGGCGTGAACGTACACATCTTCTCACCAAAAGAACTCTTCCCAGAAAAAGAAATCGTTGAATTGGCAGAAGGATTTGCAAAAGAAAGTGGCGCTCATATCTTGATCACTGAAGATGCTGACGAAGCAGTGAAAGGTGCAGACGTACTTTACACTGACGTTTGGGTATCAATGGGTGAAGAAGACAAATTTGCAGAACGTGTTGCCCTTTTGAAACCTTACCAAGTAAACATGGATTTGATTAAGAAAGCTGATAACGAAGACTTGATCTTCTTGCACTGCTTGCCAGCCTTCCACGATACAAACACTGTTTACGGTAAAGATGTTGCTGAAAAATTCGGCGTAGAAGAAATGGAAGTTACTGACGAAGTGTTCCGCAGCAAATATGCTCGTCACTTTGACCAAGCTGAAAACCGTATGCACACTATCAAAGCGGTTATGGCAGCTACTCTTGGTAACTTGTACATTCCAAAAGTTTAAGACTTAACCGTATACCAACAGCTATAGGGGCTGGACTGCTAGCTTTAGTCCTGCCCCTATTTTTTATAGAAAGGGAAAATTCATGTCAAGAAAAATCGTCGTTGCTTTGGGAGGAAATGCTATTCTCTCATCTGATCCTTCTGCGCAAGCTCAACAAGAAGCACTTGTAGAAACAGCTAAACACTTAGTTAAATTAATCAAAAATGGGGATGAGTTGATCATCACTCACGGAAATGGTCCTCAAGTAGGGAACCTCTTGCTCCAACACTTGGCTGCAAATTCTGAAAAGAACCCAGCTTTCCCATTGGATTCATTAGTTGCTATGACCGAAGGAAGCATTGGTTACTGGCTTCAAAATGCTCTTCAAAATGCTCTTCTTGAAGAAGGAATTGAAAAAGATGTGGCTTCTGTTGTGACACAAGTCGTTGTTGATAAGAACGACCCAGCTTTTGTTAACCTCAGCAAACCAATTGGTCCATTCTACTCAGAAGAAGAAGCAAAAGCAGAAGCTGAAAAATCAGGTGCAACCTTTAAAGAAGATGCTGGTCGTGGCTGGCGTAAAGTTGTGGCTTCACCAAAACCAGTGGATATCAAAGAAATCAATACCATTCGTACTTTGTTGAACGACGGTCAAGTGGTTGTAGCTGCCGGTGGTGGCGGTATCCCTGTTGTGAAAGAAGCTGATGGTAGCTTGACAGGTGTTGAAGCGGTTATCGATAAAGACTTTGCATCTCAACGTTTGGCTGAATTGGTAGAAGCAGACCTCTTCATCGTCTTGACTGGTGTCGATTATGTCTTTGTGAACTACAACAAACCAGACCAAGCGAAATTGGAACATGTGAATGTGGCTCAATTGGAAGAATATATCAAACAAGACCAATTTGCACCAGGAAGCATGCTTCCTAAAGTAGAAGCTGCCATCGCTTTTGTAAATGGTCGTCCAGAAGGAAAAGCAGTCATCACTTCACTTGAAAACCTTGGAGCTTTGATTGAGTCTGAAAGTGGAACAATCATCCAAAAAGACTAATGGAAAATTAGGAAAAAACTAGTATTTTAAAGCTTATTGTGATAGAATAAGTCTATAGGTAAGCGTTTTACAAGATCCTCTTGTAAAACATCACTCACACTTTGTTGCGTTAGGAGGAAGACAAATGAGTGAAAAAACAAAAAAAGGATTTAAGATGCCTTCATCTTTTTCCGTATTGTTAATTATCATTGCTATTATGGCAGTGTTAACTTGGATTATTCCAGCTGGTCAATACAAGGTTGACGATGCAGGTGCTATCATTGCAGGTAGTTATGAATCTGTAAAAGCACATCCTCAAGGGATTTGGGATATCTTGATGGCTCCAATCAATGCCATGCTTGGTAAAGCACCAACCAGTGCAGCGATTGACGTAGCCTTCTTCATCTTGATGGTCGGTGGTTTCCTTGGAGTTGTGAACGAAACAGGTACCCTTGATGTAGGGATTGCTTCTATCGTTCGCAAATACAAAGGCCGCGAAAAAATGTTGATCTTGATCTTGATGCCATTGTTTGCCCTTGGTGGTACAACTTATGGTATGGGTGAAGAAACTATGGCCTTCTATCCACTTCTTGTTCCTGTTATGATGTCTGTTGGTTTTGACAGCTTGACAGGGGTGGCTATTATCCTCTTAGGATCACAAATCGGATGTTTGGCGTCGACATTGAACCCATTTGCGACAGTTATCGCTTCTGATACTGCAGGTATCTCAAGTGCTTCAGGTCTCTTGCTCCGCGTAATCTTCTGGATCGTATTGACAGGACTTAGCACCTACTATGTATACCGTTATGCAGATAAGGTTCAAAAAGACCCAACCAAATCTCTCACTTATGCAACTCGTGAAGAAGATTTGAAACACTTCAACGTAGAAAGTGGCGAAGAAATCCCTTCACAAATGAACAAGAAACAAAAACGTGTCTTGCTCGTCTTCATTTCGACATTCGTCATCATGGTTGCTGGATTTATCCCATTCAAAGATTTGGGTATTACATTCTTTGAAAACTTTAACGAATCTCTTCATAAAGTTCCAGTGCTTGGTCAATTGATCGGTAACACAGATGCTCTTGGTACATGGTACTTCCCTCAAACAGCTATGCTCTTTGCCTTCATGGGAATCCTTGTTGGTATCATTTATGGCTTGAAAGAAGATAAAATTATTTCATCCTTCATGAATGGTGCAGCTGACCTCTTGAGTGTTGCTCTTATCGTAGCAGTAGCACGTGGTATCCAAGTCATCATGAACGACGGTATGATCACTGCAACAATTCTTCACTGGGGTGAAGAAGGACTGAAAGGTCTTTCATCTCAATTGTTCATTGTTTTGACTTACATTTTCTACTTGCCAATGTCATTCTTGATCCCATCATCATCTGGTCTTGCCAGCGCAACAATGGGTATCATGGCACCTCTTGGTAAGTTCGTCAATGTACCAGGTAGCTTGATTGTTACAGCTTACCAATCTGCATCTGGTGTCTTGAACTTGATCGCACCAACTTCAGGTATCGTTATGGGAGCTCTTGCTCTTGGACGTGTTGACTTGAGTGCATGGTGGAAATTCATGGGTAAATTGGTCGTAGCGATTGTTGTGATTACTATTGCCCTTCTTCTACTAGGAACTGTGGTTCCATTCTTGCAATAGAATAAAGTAGGTGTTTCATGAAAAAAAGAATTAAGGACGATGTGAAAGAGCAGTTTTTAAACTCTCTTCAAACCATCATTTCTTACCCTTCTGTGTTAAATGAAGGGGAAAATGGAACACCGTTTGGACAAGCTATCCAAGATGTCCTAGAAAAAACCTTAGAGCTTGCTCAAGAATTAGGTTTTCAAACTTATATAGATCCTGAAGGATACTATGGATATGCAGAGATCGGTCAGGGGGAAGAACTCCTGGCCGTTCTTTGTCACTTGGATGTTGTTCCAGCCGGTGATCTAAAAGATTGGCAAACGCCACCCTTTGAAGCAACCATTGTCGGTGATTATTTGGTAGGTCGTGGTGTGCAGGATGATAAGGGGCCGTCACTTGCTGCTCTCTATGCAGTTAAGAGTTTGCTGGATGATGGCATCCAGTTTACCAAACGAATCCGCTTTATCTTTGGGACGGATGAAGAAACCTTGTGGCGGTGTATGAACCGCTACAATCAAATGGAAGAACAAGCAGATCTTGGGTTTGCACCAGATTCTTCTTTCCCATTAACCTATGCTGAAAAGGGCTTGTTACAAGTGAAATTGCATGGTCCGGGTTGGGATGATCTTCCCTTACAGGCTGGTCAGGCCCTCAATGTTGTTCCAGATAAAGCGACCTATGCAGGTCATCGTTTAGAAGAATTGCTTCCCGTTTTGGATCAAAGTGGGGTTCAGTATAGCCAAACAAAAGATTCTGTAACGGTTATGGGTGTTTCCAAGCACTCCAAAGATGCAGCCGAAGGAGTGAATGCCATTGTCGGTTTAGCGGAAAGTCTGTCCCTCATCCAACCCCACCCAGCCTTGCTCTTTATTGCAGATGCTGTTGGTGAGGATGCAACTGGAGAAGCCCTATTTGGAAAAATTACAGATAAACCAAGTGGGGATCTTTCCTTCAACCTTGCGACCCTTGTGATCGATCAAGAGCAATCGGAAATTGGAATTGATATTCGAATTCCAGTCCTTGCAGATAAGGAGAATTTAGTGGCTCGTCTGCAAGAAATTGCGGCTAGCTATCAGTTGGAGTATGAAGAATTTGACTATTTGGCTCCTTTATATGTACCGCTAGATAGTCCTTTAGTCAGCTCTTTGATGGCCGTCTACCAGGAAGAAACCGGGGATAGGACACCAGCCATGTCTTCAGGTGGTGCGACATTTGCGCGAACTATGGAAAACTGTGTCGCTTTCGGCGCTCTTTTCCCAGGTGCAGAACAGACCGAGCACCAGGCCAATGAACGAGCAAAAATTGACGATCTCTACGCTGCGATGGAAATCTATCGAGAAGCCATTCAGCGCCTAGCGACAAAATAAAAAGTTTGGAAACTAAGTTTCCAAACTTTTTATTTGCTAAAGAAGAAGGGTGGGGTGAATTCTTTTAATTTTTCAAAGCAATCCAAAGCTCCTTGGTTGTCTTCACAGATGACCAAGCAGACATCGTCCCCACAGATAGTAGCTACAATTTGATCCAGTTCCAGTGCATCTAAGATAGCTCCAAAGGATTGGGCAAGCCCTGGAAGAGTTTTTACAACGACCTGGTTTTGGACCGGACGCAACATGACTAAGGCATCTTCCATATACATTCGCAGGCGCTTTTCCCAACGGGAAGGAGCGATAGTATTCATCGCATAGTAGGAACTATCCCCCTCGTTAATTTTTACCAAATTCAAGGATTTGACATCCCGTGAAAGGGTGGACTGGGTAACGAGAACACCATTGGCTTCTAAGGCTTCTTGAAGTTCTTGTTGGGTATGAATCCTACGCTCAGAAATGATAGAGCGGATCAAGCGGTGGCGGCTTTCAATTTTATTCATGAGAGACTCCTTTACTTGATGAACATAGCATCCCCAAAGCTGAAGAAGCGGTACCGTTCCTGAATAGCATGATGGTATGCTTCTAAGGTTAATTCACGGCCAGCAAAGGCAGAAACCAACATGACCAGAGTTGATTTTGGAAGGTGGAAGTTGGTTGAAAAGGCATCGACGACTTTCCATTCATAACCTGGTTTAATGAAAATATTGGTCCAGCCGGAATCGGCTTGGATATCTCCATCAAATTTGTTTCCAATCGTTTCAAGGGTTCGAATAGAAGTCGTTCCAACAGCTACGATGCGTTTTCCTGCAGCTTTTACTTGACGAAGGGTCGCAGCCGCCTCTTCAGAAAGTTGGTAAAATTCAGAGTGCATCTCATGGTCTTCAAGATTGTCCACTGATACTGGACGGAAGGTACCAAGCCCTACATGAAGGGTCAAGTAAACAAGATGAACACCCTTTGCTTCAATCTTTTGGAGCAATTCTTGGGTGAAATGTAGGCCTGCTGTTGGGGCTGCAGCAGAACCGTTTTCTTTAGCATAAACGGTTTGGTAGCGTTCGCGGTCAGCAAGCTTTTCGTGAATATAGGGAGGGAGTGGCATTTCGCCAAGACTTTCCAAGACTTCTAAAAAGATGCCTTGATAGTGGAAGCGAACGATACGGCCTCCGTGTTCCAATTCTTCTTCGACGGTTGCGGTCAAGCGACCATCTCCAAAGCTGACTGTGGCCCCTACCTTTAATCGTTTTGCAGGTTTTGCCAAGACTTCCCAACAGTCGTCTTGGGTATTTTTAAGAAGAAGGAATTCGACGTGACCACCTGTTTCTGGTTTTACCCCATGAAGGCGGGCTGGTAGAACGCGCGTATTGTTCATGACAAGAGCATCTCCTGGCTCCAATTCATCCAAAATTGCATCAAAATGACGGTCTTGGAATTGCCCTGTTTTTCGATCCAGGATCAAGAGTTTAGAGGCATCTCGTTTTTCAAGAGGGGTTTGGGCAATTAGTTCTTCAGGCAAATCAAAGTCAAAGTCGTTGGTATTCATTTGCGCTCCTTTTATAATAAATTTGTGAGTAGATAGATGGTTGTACCGATAGCTAAAAGCATCAGGACAGTTCCCATCAAAAAGATCAGGACCTTGAGAATCTTTCTTTGATGAATCAAGAAAGATAAGAGAAAGACAAGGAGTCCGATCAAAAAAATGATGAATAATAATGATACAATCATACCTTCCATTATATCACGAATCGACTTGAAAATGAAAAAAACGCCAGAAAAAGATAGCGGTTCCACTTGACAAAAATTGGTCTATACCATATAATAAAAGCATAGAGAAATAGGAGGTCTATCCAATGAAAATTATTGAAGTAAAGGACCAAATTGAGGGTGGAAAAGTTGCCTTTGATATATTGAAAGAAATATTAAAGGAAGGTGCGCAAACCTTAGGTCTTGCGACTGGAAGCAGTCCCCTTGAGTTTTATAAACAAATTCGTGAAAGTGATTTAGATCTTTCTAATCTAATCAGTGTTAACTTAGATGAATACGTAGGGTTGACGGGAGATGATCCTCAATCTTATCGGTATTTCATGGAAAAAAATCTCTTTGATGCCAAACCATTCAAAGAAAGCTATCTCCCATCTGGTGTAGAAGAATCTGCCGATCAAGAAGTGATCCGGTATAATAAAATACTAGAAGACCATCCAGTGGACCTTCAAATCTTAGGGATTGGACGCAATGGGCATATCGGTTTTAATGAGCCGGGAACTTCCTTTGATAGTCAGACCCACTTAGTTCAGTTGGATGCCTCTACGATTGAAGCCAATTCTCGTTTCTTTGATAAGATCGAAGATGTACCAACCCAAGCCATTTCGATGGGGATTGCTAATATCTTAGCTGCGAAATCAATTGTCTTGTTTGCCTATGGGGAATCGAAAGCCCAAGCGATCAAAGGTACGGTAGAGGGTGAAAGGACAGAAAAAGTGCCAGCTAGTGCCCTTCAAGGACATCCAAATGTGACCATTATTGCGGATAAGGAAGCTTTGAGCTTGTTAAGTCGATAAAAAACAGGACCTATCGCCGATTTATTCGGGCCAGATAGGTTTTTTTCTGCTTCAAAGTATGGTACAATACAAGTAATTAACTGCTGGGATTGGCTCTTTTCATCTACTGGGAGACAAGAAGAAAGAGCATGAAGGTTAGAAGCTTGTTTCAATCTCCAGCTGATTAGTCTGTTATAAAGGAAAAGTTTATGATAAAAAAATATTTGATGTCTATTTGCCTCCTTCTGAGTCTCTTATGCCAGCCAATTCTAGCGAGTGCGGATGAGTTGGTGGATATGGCGCAAAAGATGTATCCAAATGACAATGTCCAAGCCATTAACCGTCCACACTCTTCGCTCATAATTGACGGCAATACGGGAAATGTTCTTTGGAAAGACAATATCGATGAAGTCAGAGATCCGGCCAGCATGAGTAAGCTCATGACGCTCTATCTCTTGTTTGAAGATATGGCAAATGGCAAGATCAGTAAAGATACAGTGATCAAGGCGACTGCTTCAGATCAAGCGATCGGTAAGATCTATGAAATCTCAAATAATAATATTGTTGCAGGAGTAGACTATACCATTCCTGAGTTGATTACCATGACCGTGGTTCCATCCTCAAATGTATCGACCCTTATGTTGGCCAATCTTATGTCCAACAATGATCCAGATGCCTTTATCGAGCGCATGAATGCCAAGGCTAAGGAATTGGGGATGACTAATACGGTCTGGAATAACCCAAGCGGGGCTGCCATCTCAACCTTGCAAGGCTACTATCAGGTAAACAATTATCCAAATGATGCGGCTAACCAGACAACTGCGCGTGATTTGGGAATTTTGGTCTATCATTTTATCAATCAATACCCAGATATCTTAAGCTATACCAATCAAGCACAAGTAACGGTCAAAAAAGGAACTCCGTATGAGGAAACCTTTGATACCTATAATTATTCATTGCCAGGGGCCAAGTATGCCTTAAAAGGTGTGGATGGTTTGAAAACGGGATCAAGCCCTCGTGGAGCCTTCAACTATATTGCAACCATCAAACGGGGCAATCAGCGTTTAATTGCTGTGATTATGGGGGTTGGAGATTGGGCAGACCAAGATGGAGAATATTACCGTCATCCATTTGGGAATGCCTTGATCGAAAAAGCCTATAAAGATTTTGGCTATAAGAAATTATTGGATGCTGGTGTCCAGCAGATTGATGGCAAGACCTATACACTCGAAAAACCATTCTATGCAACGGTGAAAAAGGGAGCTAAAGAGCCCACACTTGCAGTAAAAGATGGGTATTTGACAGTGGATAATGGTCTCTATACTCTGTCTGAAGGAATCCGAGATGATATGAAGGTGGAAGAAGGGGCCAAGCCAGAACTGGTCAAAGAAACAGCAAGTGGAAAAAAGGCGACTGCCAAGCAAAGTAAATGGCTTTCGCTAGATCACTTCCTGATTTTAATTCCGATTCTCATTCTTGTCATCATTCTCTCGATTGAAAAACAAAGTCGAGATCGACGCAAAAGAGACGCCCAAAAGCGCTATTATAAAGATTAAGAATAAAACCTAACTGATTGTCGGTTGGGTTTTGTCATTGTTCCATTAGGATACTTTTAGAAAGGATGTAAATGAAAAAATTCCGTAATTCTTATGCAGCTTATATGCTACTCTATAGTTTTTATTTTATGTCTACCTCCCTCTTTACGACCTTAATTTCTGTCTATTTAATGGGGAAACACTATAGTGCCACCCAAGTATCGACCTTGGTATCTGTTGCCTTTTTCTTATCCATGGTAGCCCAACCCTTCTTTGGGTATATCAATGAACGATTTGGAATCGTAAAAATGACAACCCTCAGTCTGAGCATTATCATAGGTGGAGTCTTAGGTTTTCTTTGGGCTCCCAATCTCTTTTGGCTGACAGCTTTTTATGGAATCGTTCTAGTCTGTTTGAATGGAACAGCTCCCATGATGGAAGTTTTTGCAACGCAAAGTCCATACGCTTTTGGGAAGATTCGCGTTTGGGGAACGATTGGCTACTCAGTTGGAGTACAAATAGCTGGCTGGGTCTATCATCAGTTTAGTCCCCAAGCAGTCTATTATACGGTCTTAATCACGATTGTCCTAAGTATTTTCTGTCTGAGTGCCGTTCGAATGAAGAAAAAAGAGACAGTTATAGAAAAGGAAAAAGAGCCCGTTTCTATTTGGCCTCTCCTTCACAACGGTCCTTATCTCTTCTTTATTATTCTGATTGGCTTGGCTTCAGGGGTTGGTAATATCGGTCACACCTATATTCCTGAGTTGCTGATGGATAGTGGTCTACCGGTTCATATTGCCTCTACGGTTGTGGCTATCTCAGTTGTAGTAGAAGCTCCTTTGATCTTTTTCTCCGATCGATTCATGGACCACTGGCCTTTACGGGTTTTGATCGCACTTCCAATCGGGATTATTTTCGCTCAATATGCCGTCTATGCTCTTCCAAGTCCTGTCTTCTTAAAAGTGCTCCTGACACTCTTAGCCAAGCATACGACAGGCATGGTTTTGGTTATGGTTTCCTTGCGGTTTATTGCCCAACAGGTGAAGGGGGAAGACTTGGTTCTTGCCATGGCTATTGTACAGGGGGCGCGCTACCTAGGTACGATTCTATTACAACCACTGGCTGCAAACTTTATTGAATACGGCGGCTATCAACTTATGAGCCTCTTTTTAGCAGGAGTAGTAGGAATCGTTTTTGTAATGACCTTTGCCTTAAAAATGCCCCAAGGAAGATCTCACAGCCTTTTTGGTGGCAATGTAGAATAATTTATTTGCTAGAATTGTACGACTAGCTACAGAGGAATTGGACAGAAACACTGATTTCATCGTGTTCTGCCCAATTTTTTTGCTATTATCAAGAACTAGTGATTAATTTGACAATCAAAGTATTCGGTGATAGAATGAGGTAAAATAAAAATAAAGGAGACCATTTTATGAAAAAAATGATCTTATCGACAGCTGCTCTTTTGACGATTGTTTCCCTAGCTGCTTGTTCAAATAAGCAAGAAACAAAGAAGGAAACTTCAAATAGTCAATCAACTACTAAAGTGACGAGCAAATCTGCCAACACTACAAAAAGTAAGGATACTTCAACAGATTCAGAAAAAGGGTCAACTTCAAGTGTCGTTACAGATGAGGACATCAGTAAGGCAAAAACAGTGGGCGACTTCAAAAAGTTGTATGCAAAATTAATGGATCAGACAGTTTCTCTTACGGAAGAAGCAGGCTCTTCAGTAACAGGTTCCGCAAAAGAACAATACGATGCAACGATTAGTGCCTTGAAGCAAGAATTAGAAAACCAAAAAGATATCTTTAATGAAGGTTTGGAAAGCATCGGTTCAGATAGCACGGTTGTCCCTAAAGAAGACCGTGAAGCTTTGATCGAAAGCTTGAAAGATGCTCGAGAAGAGTTGGAAAGTACTCGTAAAGAAATGAAAGATATGCAGAAAGAATTGAGTAAATCTCCTGTTGCAGATGACGACAGTGATGATTCAGATTCTGAAGAATAAAAGGAAGAAAAGGTTGGAATTTCCAGCCTTTTTCTTATTTTTTTTCGAATGATATAGATGAGGAGGTGGGGCTATGTTTATTGCCATGGATAAGAATCAAAAGCGGTGGAACTGTATCGAAGAGATCCCAGATGTGACAGAAGGTCCCTTCTATTGCTTAGCTTGTCATAGTCCAGTGCGTCTAAAAAATGGCTCGGTTCTACGGGCTCATTTTGCTCATGTAGAATTACAGTATTGTCCCTATCATCACGAAGCTGAGAGTTTTGAACATCTGGAATTGAAAGCTTGTCTTTATAACTGGGCCTCCAAGGAGTCTAATACAGAAGTCGAAAGTTATTTAGCAGATTTTCAGCAAATTGCAGATCTCTTAGTAGTAGATAAGAAGTTAGCTTTGGAAGTGCAGTGCAGTTCCCTATCTTTAGAACGCTTGAAGGAGAGAAGCGATGCTTATCGATCCCATGGTTACCAGGTCTATTGGTTACTTGGTAAAAAATTGTGGCTCAAAAACAGACTAACAAAGCTGCAGGCTGGCTTTCTTTATTTTAGTCAGAATCGTGGGTTCCATCTTTGGGAATTGGATCTTTCAAAGAAAGAGCTACGTTTGAAATACCTCATCCATGAGGATTTACGAGGGCGATTGCATTATCAAACAGAAATTTTCCCTTTTGGCCAAAGGTCCTTACTAGAAGTCTTACGGACCCCTTATCTTTCGCAACCCATGCAGCAAATGGAAGTCGAGCTCGATCGGACATTTTTAACGTTTATACAGCAGCAGCTCTTTTATCGTCACCAAAAGTGGCTGAAGCTTCAGGAAGAACTCTATTTGCAGGGACACCATCTGATGGAACTGGGGCTGGATTTCTTTTATCCTCTTTGTCGTCCGATCCTTTCACAGAACTTGCTTCAAATTGAAGAGGATGTAGAAGATTACTACCAGCAGTTTATGACCTATTATCAGTCGCAAGGGATCCAACCTGTTCAGATCCTTTATCCCCCACGTTTTTATGCTCAGCAGAAAAGCTAACTTTCTAAGATAGAAATCCTCCCGAAATGTTCATTTTTATGCTAAAATAGTACCATTGGAGGTTTAATCGAAATGGTAAAACAACGTAATGAAATTGATGAAAAATACCAATGGGATTTGTCGACAATTTTTGCGACAGATCAAGCTTGGGAAGAAGAAGCAGCTAGCTTAGCTTCAGATATTAAAGCAACTAGCCACTATGCTGGCCATTTGTTGGATTCAGCGCAAACGCTTTTGGAGACAACCAATGCATATTTGGAATTGAGCCGTCGTTTAGAAAAGGTTTACGTCTATGCTCATATGAAAAATGACCAAGACACACGAGTGGCTAAATACCAAGAGTACCAATCAAAAGGGATGTCGCTTTATAGCTTGTTTGGTGAAACCTTTGCCTTCTATGAGCCTGAGTTCATGGCTATTACGGATGAGCAGTACAAAGCTTTTGTGAGTGAGGTTCCAGCCTTGGAACAATATGGTCATTATTTTGATCGTTTGCTAGAGAAAAAAGAACATGTCTTGTCCCAAAAAGAGGAAGAATTACTTGCAGGAGCTGGTGAGATCTTTGCTGCTGGTGGGGAAACATTTGAAATTTTGGACAATGCAGATATTGTTTTTCCAACTGTGCATGATGACAAGGGTGAAGAAGTTCAATTAACACATGGAAACTATATTTCTTTGGTAGAGTCAAAAGATCGTGCCGTTCGTAAGGAAGCTTATGAAGGTCTCTACAAGGTCTATGAACAGTACCAACATACCTATGCGAAAACCTTGCAAACCAATGTAAAAGTTCACAACTTCAATGCCAAAGTTCGCAAATTCTCATCTGCCCGTGAAGCAGCCCTTTCTGATAACTTTGTACCAGAAAGTGTTTATGATAGCTTGGTAGCAGCTGTGAACAAACACTTGCCACTCTTGCAACGTTACGTGCAATTGCGCTCAAAAATTCTAGGAATCTCAGACTTGAAGATGTACGATATGTATACGCCATTATCCGATACAGACTACAAGTTTACTTATGAAGAATCATTGGCCAAAGCAGAAGAAGTCTTGGCTGTTTTGGGTGAGGACTATCTTTCTCGTGTGAAACGTGCCTTTAGTGAACGGTGGATCGACGTGCATGTCAACCAAGGAAAACGCTCAGGAGCCTATTCAGGTGGTTCTTATGATACCAATGCCTTCATGTTGTTGAACTGGCAAGATACATTGGATAATCTCTTCACCTTGGTGCATGAAACTGGTCATAGTATGCATTCTAGCTATACCCGTGAAACCCAGCCGTATGTTTATGGAGACTACTCTATTTTCCTTGCTGAAATTGCCTCTACAACCAATGAAAATATCTTGACAGAACGTCTCCTAGAAGAAGTAGAAGACGATGCAACTCGTTTTGCTATTTTGAATCACTTCTTGGATGGCTTCCGTGGAACCGTCTTCCGTCAAACACAGTTTGCCGAATTTGAGCATGCTATCCATAAAGCAGACCAAGAAGGTACTGTTTTGACTAGTGAATTCTTGAACAACCTCTATGCAGAACTCAATGAGAAATACTACGGTCTTTCAAAAGAAGACAACCCTGAAATCCAATATGAATGGGCACGTATTCCTCACTTCTACTATAACTACTACGTTTTCCAATATTCAACTGGTTTTGCAGCAGCTTCAGCTCTAGCTGAAAAAATCGTTCATGGAACCCAAGAAGATCGTGACAAATATATCGACTACTTGAAGGCTGGAAACTCTGATTATCCACTCAATGTTATCCGCAAAGCAGGTGTGGATATGGAAAAAGAAGACTATTTGGACGCAGCCTTTGCGGTCTTTGAACGTCGTTTGAATGAATTTGAAGCCCTAGTGGAAAAATTAGGACTCGCATAAGATGGTAGAGTCTTATAGTAAAAACGCCAACCACAATATGCGCCGGCCAGTCGTTAAAGACGAGATCGTTGACTTTATGCGGACCCGTCAAAAACCGGTAGCTGGTGCCCTGAAGGAATTAGAAGCATTCGCCCGCAAGGAAAATATTCCCATCATCCCGCATGAAACGGTAGCATACTTTAGACTACTCTTGCAAGCTTTACAACCAAAGAAAATCCTTGAAATTGGGACAGCAATTGGATTTTCAGCTCTCTTAATGGCTGAACATGCTCCCCATGCACAAATTACCACTATTGATCGGAATGAAGAAATGATTGGTTTTGCCAAGGAAAATCTGGCTAAATACGATCAGAGAAAGCAAATCACCTTGCTTGAAGGAGATGCTGTAGATGTCTTACAGGATTTAACAGAGACCTATGACTTTGTCTTTATGGACTCAGCCAAGTCTAAATACATTGTCTTTTTGCCACGGATTCTCGAACTCTTAGAAGTTGGAGGCATTGTGGTACTGGATGATATTTTCCAAGGGGGAGATGTTGCCAAAGACATCATGGAAGTTCGTCGTGGGCAGCGAACCATTTATCGTGGGCTTCAGAACCTCTTTAATGCAACTCTTAATCATCCAGATTTGACCGCTAGTTTGGTGCCACTTGGTGATGGTATTTTGATGATTCGTAAAAATGCAGAGACGGTAACCTTGCCAGATCCTAGCTCATTTTAGGTTAATTTAAGGTATTCTCTCTAATTTGTGGTAAAATAGAAGAAGTTTAAAAAGGAACGGAGAATAATTTTCATGAAGAAAAAACTTGTAGCAGGTGCCGTGACCTTGCTATCAGTCCTAACTTTAGCAGCATGTACAAATGGTACAAACAAAGACGTCGTGACCATGAAAGGGGACACGATTACGGTTTCTGATTTCTATGATGAAATCAAAAACAATCAAGGAGCTCAACAAGTTCTTTTCCAAATGACTATTAATAAAGTCTTTGAAAAAGAATATGGATCAAAAGTTTCTGATAAAGAAGTCGATAAAGAATTGGCTAAACAAAAGAAACAATTGGGGAATCAATTCGATGCTTATTTGGCGCAACAAGGCTTGACGGAAGAAACAGCTAAGAAACAAATCCGTAGCAATATGTTGTTGGAATATGCAGTCAACCAAGCGGCTAAGAAAGATATCAAAGAATCTGACTATAAGGCGGCTTTTGAATCATATACACCAGAAGTAACAGCGCAAATTATCAAGTTGGATTCAGAAGATAAAGCAAAAGAAGTGTTGGAAGCAGCTAAAGCAGAAGGTGCAGACTTTGCCCAAATCGCCAAAGACAATTCGACAGATACAGCTACCAAAGATAAAGGTGGCGAAGTCAAATTTGATTCAGGAACAGCGGATATTCCATCTCAAGTCAAAGAAGCTGCCTTTAAGTTGGATGAAAACGGGATTTCAGATGTCATCACAGTTTCAGCAGGTCAAAACTATTCTGCTAGCTACTATATTGTCAAATTAAACAAGAAGACAGAAAAAGGTTCTGACTGGAAGAAATATGAAAAACGTTTGAAAGAGATCATTGTTGATGGTCGTAAGCAAGATACTAACTACATCCGTAGCATTATTGCAAAAGCGATGACCAATGCCAATATCAAGGTCAAAGATGATGCCTTCAAATCAACATTCAACCAATATTTGCAAAATATCGGTGTTCAAACAAGCGATAGCAGCTCATCATCTAAAAAATAGTTGACGGTTCCTTTTGGAACTTGTATAATGAAATAGTTGAGAATAAATTATTTAGAATCGGATGCAGAGAAGTGGCGGGGGTGCGAGCCATGGAAGAGAAATAATTTTGCTACTCGGCTGAGACAATTGCATATAAAATGAAGAATGACAAGTTCATTGAATGAAGGTGGTACCGCGGTTTCTCGCCCTTCGTGATATGAGCTTGTCTTTTGCTTATGAGCAGTTACCTGGGGTTTTTCAAAGGAGATCAAAAGATGAGAACCTATCAAGTAAAACAAAAGTTTCGATTGGGCGGTGAACGGTTCGATATTAAGGATGAGTTAGGAAATGTTGATTACCAGGTCGAGGGATCCTTTCTTAAAATTCCTAAGACTTTTACCATTTATGATAAGAATGGAGAAGTAGTCAGTCAGATCACTAAAAAACCAGTCAGTCTTCTTCCAAAGTTTGTGGTTGAGTTGAAAAAAGGGAATCGCTTTTTTATCCATAAAAAGTTGACGGTCTTTAGGGACAAATATGATATTGAAGATTTAGGCCTTCGGGTACAAGGAAATATCTGGGATCTAGATTTTAAACTATTCGATGATCGGGATCAAATCGTCGCTGAGATTAGCAAAGAACTCTTTCATCTCACCTCGACCTATCAAGTATCGGTCTATGAGGACGAGTATGCGGATTTAGTCATCTCGCTTTGTGTCGCCATCGATTACGTCGAAATGTTGGAAACTGGCGCCAATTAGTTAAATAAGAATTAGGAGAAAAACATGAAACAATTATCTAGTGCACAAGTCCGCCAAATGTGGCTTGATTTCTGGGCTACAAAAGGCCACTCAGTAGAACCATCCGTTAGCTTGGTTCCTGTAAATGACCCAACCCTTTTGTGGATCAACTCAGGGGTTGCCACTCTTAAAAAATACTTTGATGGAACCATCATTCCTGAAAATCCACGGATTACCAATGCTCAAAAGGCTATCCGTACCAACGATATCGAAAACGTAGGGAAGACAGCGCGTCACCACACCATGTTTGAAATGTTGGGGAACTTCTCAATTGGAGATTACTTCCGTGACGAAGCCATTACCTGGGCTTATGAACTCTTGACAAGTCCTGAGTGGTTTGACTTCCCTAAAGACAAACTTTACATGACTTATTATCCAGATGACAAGGATTCATACAACCGCTGGATTGAAGTGGGAGTAGATCCAAGTCACTTGATTCCAATCGAAGACAACTTCTGGGAAATCGGTGCGGGACCTTCTGGACCAGATACTGAAATCTTCTTTGACCGTGGGGAGGCCTTTGACCCTGAAAATATTGGTCTTCGTCTTCTTGCAGAAGATATCGAAAACGACCGTTATATCGAAATCTGGAACATTGTCTTGTCACAATTTAACGCAGACCCAGCTGTACCTCGTAGCGAATACAAGGAATTGCCACACAAGAACATTGATACGGGCGCTGGTCTAGAGCGTTTGGTAGCGGTGATCCAAGGGGCGAAGACCAACTTTGAAACGGACCTCTTCATGCCGATCATTCGCGAAGTGGAGAAATTGTCTGGTAAAGTTTATGACCAAGATGGCGACAACATGAGCTTTAAGGTCATCGCTGACCACATCCGTTCTCTTTCATTTGCTATTGGCGACGGTGCTCTCCCTGGAAATGAAGGTCGTGGTTATGTCCTTCGACGTCTCCTCCGTCGTGCTTCTATGCATGGTCAAAAATTGGGTATCAATGAGCCTTTCCTTTACAAACTGGTTCCAACTGTTGGAAAAATCATGGAAAGCTACTACCCAGAAGTGCTTGAAAAACGTGACTTTATTGAAAAGATCGTGAAGAGTGAGGAAGAGTCATTTGCTCGTACCCTTCACTCAGGTCAACACTTTGCCCAAGGCATCGTAGCAGACTTGAAAGAAAAAGGTCAATCTGTCATCGCCGGTCAAGATGTCTTTAAACTCTATGATACTTACGGATTCCCAGTGGAATTGACAGAAGAAATCGCTGAAGAAGCTGGTATGACTGTAGACCGTGAAGGCTTCGAAGCAGCTATGAAGGAACAACAAGAACGTGCGCGTGCATCTGCTGTCAAAGGTGGATCCATGGGGATGCAAAATGAAACCCTTCAAAACATCACTGTAGAAAGTGTCTTCAACTACAATGCTAGCCAATTGCCTTCTAAGTTGGTGGCTATCGTAGCTGACAATGCAGAAGTAGAAGGCGTATCTGAAGGGACTGCATCACTGATTTTTGCAGAAACACCTTTCTACGCTGAAATGGGTGGACAAGTTGCGGACCATGGTCAAATCTTAGATGCTCAAGGAAACGTGGTAGCGACTGTGACAGACGTTCAAAAAGCACCAAACGGACAAGCATTGCACACCGTTGAAGTTCTTGCTCCTCTTGCATTGAACCAAGAATACACTTTGGCTATCGATAGCAATCGTCGTCATCGTGTCATGAAGAACCACACAGCCACTCACTTGCTCCATGCGGCTCTTCACAACATCCTTGGCCACCATGCTACTCAAGCAGGATCACTTAATGAAGTAGAATTCCTTCGTTTTGACTTCACTCACTTCCAAGCTGTCACTCCTGAAGAATTGCGTGCTATTGAGCAACAAGTCAATGAGAAGATTTGGGAAGCCATCGCAGTGGAGACAGTTGAGACTGATATTGACACCGCTAAAGAAATGGGAGCTATGGCCCTCTTTGGTGAGAAATACGGTAAGGAAGTTCGCGTAGTCACTATCGGTGACTACTCAGTGGAACTCTGTGGTGGTACCCACGTAGGTAACACTTCTGAGATTGGTCTCTTCAAGATTGTCAAAGAAGAAGGTATTGGATCAGGAACTCGTCGTATCTTAGCAGTGACTGGTAAGGAAGCCTTTGAAGCTTATCGTGAACAAGAAGATGCACTGAAAGCAGTCGCAGCAACCTTGAAAGCTCCTCAACTCAAAGAAGTACCTCACAAGGTTGAAGGACTTCAAGAACAACTCCGTCAATTGCAAAAAGAAAATGCTGAATTGAAGGAAAAAGCAGCAGCAGCAGTGGCAGGTGATGTCTTCAAACATGTTCAAGAAGCAAACGGACACCGTTACATTGCTAGTCAAGTTTCTGTATCAGATGCAGGTGCCCTTCGTACCTTTGCGGATAACTGGAAACAAAAAGACTACTCAGAAGTCCTTGTTCTTGTCGCAGCTATTGGTGACAAGGTCAACCTTCTCGTAGCTAGCAAGACTAAAGATATCCACGCAGGTAACTTGGTTAAAGAATTGGCTCCAATCGTCGATGGACGTGGTGGTGGAAAACCAGACATGGCCATGGCAGGAGGAAGCAACCAAGCCAAGATCCAAGAATTGTTGGATGCAGTAGCAGGTAAATTGTAATAATAGGAGAGAGTGGGACAGAAATCGGACATTCGTTAGAATTCGATTTCGTCGTCCCACCTCCGCACAGTTGAGTAGGGCTGTAAAAGCTGATGAAATCAGCGTAGTAGAGCCCACTCAACCACTGCGTCTTGCTCGACAATCCAACAACAAAAAGAGACTAGGACTTTTGTCCCAGCCTCTTTTTTCAAAAAAGAAGTAGCTTCAATCAGAAAAAGATTGCAACGAAAAAACCTTTCCGTCTGGAAAGGTTTTTGACTTATAATCCGTAGTTGTAATCGTCATCCTGCATGGCTTCTACTTCACCGAGAAGGTATCCATTTCCGACTTGAGAGAAGAAGTCGTGGTTGGATGTACCGGTTGAAATCCCGTTCATGACGATCGGGTTGACATCATCTGCAGAGTCAGGGAAGAGTGGATCTTGTCCCAGGTTCATGAGGGCTTTATTAGCGTTGTAACGAAGGAAAGTCTTGACTTCCTCTGTCCAGCCAACACCGTCATAGAGGCTCTCTGTATAGCCTTCTTCGTTTTCATAGAGGGTGTAGAGTAAGTCATACATCCATTCTTTGAGTTTTTCTTGTTCGTCTTCTGGTAATTCGTTAAATCCGAGTTGGAATTTATAGCCGATATAGGTTCCGTGAACAGATTCGTCCCGAATGATCAACTTTATGATCTCAGCCACGTTGGCCAACTTGTTGTTTCCAAGATAATAGAGCGGTGTGAAGAAACCAGAGTAGAAGAGGAAGGTTTCAAGAAAGACGCTAGCTACTTTCTTTTCTAGAGGAGTACCATTGAGGTAGATTTCATTGATGATTTCTGCCTTCTTTTGAAGGAAAGGATTGGTATTGGTCCATTCGAAAATCTCTTCGATTTCTGACTTGGTATTCAAGGTCGAAAAGATAGAAGAGTAAGACTTAGCGTGGACAGATTCCATAAATTGGATGTTGTTAAAGACGGCTTCTTCATGAGGCGTACGAATATCTGCACGAAGAGCTTGTACACCCGTTTCAGACTGCATGGTATCCAAGAGCGTCAATCCACCAAAGACTTTACCAACTAGGTCTTTTTCTTTATTAGACAACTTTCTCCAGTCATCCAAGTCGTTTGACAAAGGAATTCGTGTATCCAACCAAAATTGTTCGGTTAGCTTTTCCCAAGTAGATTTATCGATGACATCCTCGATGGCATTCCAGTTAATGGCTTTGTAGTAAGTTTCCATTTGAAATCTCTTTCTTTTTCTAATTCATTCGATCATACAATCATTATTATTCTATCACAATTGTTAGAATACCGCACAAAAAGTCGGCGAACCGACTTTTTGGTAGCAATGGATCAGAGTGTCTTAGATGACACAGCTTTCACATTGGTTGGCGCCAACTTCTCCACCGTCATCTGTAAAGGTACGGACGTAGTAGATAGACTTGATTCCCTTGTTAAAGGCGTAGTTGCGAAGGATAGACAAGTCACGAGTGGTTTGTTTGTTTTCAGTTTTCCATTCGTAAAGCCCTTTTGGAATATCACTGCGCATGAAGAGGGTCAGTGAGAGTCCTTGGTCTATGTGCTCAGTTGCGGCAGCATAGACATCGATGACTTTGCGCATATCCATGTCGTAGGCAGAAGTGTAGTATGGAATGGTATCTGTTGACAATCCAGCTGCAGGGTAGTAGATCTTCCCGATTTTCTTCTCTTGGCGTTCTTCAATCCGTTGTGTGATTGGGTGGATAGAAGCAGATACGTCATTGATGTAGCTGATAGAACCATTTGGTGCAACAGCCAAGCGATTTTGGTGGTAAAGACCATCTGCTTGAACCTTCGCACGCAATTCTGCCCAGTCTTCTGCACTAGGGATGAAGATATCTTTAAAGAGTTCTTTGACGCGATCAGATTTTGGTACAAATTCTCCAGTCGTGTACTTATCAAAGTAGCTACCGTTGGCATAGTCTGATTTTTCAAAGTTGTGGAAGGTAATGCCTCGTTCACGTGCGATATTGTTTGATTCTACGAGAGTCCAGTAGTTCATGAGCATGAAGTAGATGCTCGTAAACTCAACAGATTCAGGTGATCCATATTCAATCAATTGTTGGGCAAGGTAGCTATGAAGTCCCATGGCTCCAAGACCAAAGGTATGCGCAAGGCTATTTCCGTGGTCGATAGTAGGAACAGCGACGATATGAGAACTATCAGTGACGAAGGTCAAGGCACGGACCATGGCACGAATAGAACGTCCAAAATCAGGTGAAGTCATCATGTTAACCACGTTGGTGGAACCAAGGTTACAGGAGACGTCTGTTCCCATTTGGACAAATTCTTGGGCATCGTTGATCAAGCTTGGCTCTTGAACCTGGAGGATCTCTGAACACAAGTTACTCATGATGATTTTCCCATCAACTGGATTTGCCCGGTTAGCAGTATCGATGTTAACTACATATGGGTAGCCAGATTCTTGTTGCAATTTTGAAATTTCAGTTTCCAAATCACGGGCCTTGATTTTTGTCTTGCGGATGTTTGGATTAGCAACCAACTCATCGTATTTTTCAGTGATGTCGATGTAGTTGAATGGCACTCCGTATTCACGCTCTACAGAGTATGGGCTGAAGAGATACATTTCTTCATTCTTACGAGCCAACTCGTAGAACTTGTCTGGTACGACGACGCCAAGTGAAAGAGTCTTAACCCGAACTTTTTCATCGGCGTTTTCTTTCTTAGTTGAAAGGAAGGCGATGATATCTGGGTGGAAGACATTGAGGTAAACCACCCCAGCCCCTTGGCGTTGTCCCAATTGGTTAGAGTAAGAGAAGCTATCTTCGAAGAGTTTCATAACTGGAACGACCCCAGAAGCGGCTCCTTCATAGCCCTTGATCGGTGCTCCAGCTTCGCGAAGATTGCTGAGGGAGATTCCAACCCCACCACCGATACGTGAAAGTTGGAGGGCAGAGTTGATAGAGCGTCCGATTGCATTCATGTCATCGGTTACTTGGATCAAGAAACAGGAGACCAATTCTCCACGGCGGGCACGTCCAGCATTCAAGAAAGAAGGAGTAGCTGGTTGGTAGCGTTGGTGGATAATTTCGTTTGCAATGTCTCGTGCGATAGCTTCATTTCCATCCGCAAAATAAAGAGCATTAAAGAAGACGCGGTCTTCCATACTTTCAAGATAATATTCTCCATCGTTTGTTTTCAGAGCGTATTGGTTATAGAATTTATAAGCCGCCATGAAGGACTTGAATTGGAAGTTTTGGTCTTTGATAAATTGGGCCAATTCCTCTAAAAATTCAGGACGATATTTCTCGATAAAAGCTCTCTCAATGTAATTGTGCTCGAGAAGGTACTGAATCTTGTCTGTAATCGAGTCAAAGGCTTTTGTATTTGGTACAACATTTTCTTTAAAGAAAGCATCTAAAGCTTCTTTATCTTTATGAAGCATGATTTGGCCGTTTACTGGACGGTTGATTTCATTGTTAAGACGAAAATACGTCACATCTTCAAGAGATTTTAATCCCATAATAATCCTTTTCTAGTTCAAAAAAATGAAGAGGAGAAGTCCTCTCTTTACAAGTAAAAAGTCTAGTGTTAGGTTGCTAACGCTAGACCCTATTTAAGCAAAATCCTATGTTTATTAAGAAAGTTTCTTCAACTTAGCTGGTTGAAAACCAGAAAATACTTCATCCGGTGTTTGAATAACTGGAGCAGCATTGAAGCCAAGGTTTTTAACATGTTCTACAAATTCTGGCTGTTCATCTAAGTTAATTTCGCGATATTCTACTTGATTGCTATCAAGAAAGCGTTTGGTCATTTTGCACTGAACACAATTATTTTTTGAATAAATGGTTACCATTTCTTTTTCGTTCTCCTATCGAAATATAAATCTGTAAACAGTATAAACAAAATCCAGCAACTTGTCAACAAAATAAAACTAAATATTGTGCAAAGATATGAAATGGGGTTTTTAAAACACAATATATTGTGGTGAATGGAAATTGAGAAATTCCAAGAAATGGGATAGGAATAGGCTTTAAAGCATCTTTAATTAGTTATAATTTTTTGGTGAATCAATATCCTGTGGTACAGTTGCTTCTTTTTATTTGAAAGCGGAGGAAAATGTTACTTATAATATAGTAGAAAATTGAAAAGATTTTTTCTCCATTCTTCAGTAGCTTCTTAGAATGTATCTAAATTGGGATTTTTCGCAGTCTTTTTCTGTAAGTCAGTGATAAAAATCTTGAAAAAAATTTCAAAAGATGATATAATACCAAATTGTAAGGGTTATCAAAAGGTAACTCAAAAACTATTTTTTAAAAGGAGAGTCCAATTATGGCTTCTAAAGATTTCCACATCGTGGCAGAAACAGGTATCCACGCACGTCCAGCAACTTTGTTGGTTCAAACTGCTAGCAAATTTGCATCAGACATCACTCTTGAATACAAAGGTAAATCAGTTAACTTGAAATCAATCATGGGTGTTATGAGCCTTGGTGTTGGTCAAGGTGCTGACGTTGTAATTTCTGCTGAAGGTGCTGACGCTGATGATGCGATCGCAGCTATCTCAGAAACAATGACTAAAGAAGGATTGGCTTAAAAATATGACAAAAATGCTAAAAGGAATTGCAGCATCTGACGGTGTTGCCGTTGCTAAGGCATATTTGCTCATTCAACCAGACTTATCATTTGAGACTGTTTCAGTCGAAGATACAAGTGCAGAAGAAGCTCGTTTGGATGCAGCTCTTGAAGCTTCACAAAACGAGCTTTCTCTTATTCGGGAGAATGCAGTAGCAAGCCTTGGTGAAGAAGCAGCGCAAGTTTTTGATGCGCATATGATGGTTCTCGCTGACCCTGAAATGATTGGTCAGATCAAAGAAACGATTCGTACGAAAAAAATCAATGCAGAAGCTGGCTTGAAAGAAGTCACTGACATGTTCATTGCAATCTTTGAAGGAATGGAAGACAATCCTTACATGCAAGAACGTGCAGCGGATATTCGTGACGTTACAAAACGTGTGCTTGCTAACTTGCTTGGTAAGAAATTGCCTAACCCTGCTTCGATCAATGAAGAAGCAATCGTGGTAGCGCATGACTTGACACCATCTGATACAGCTCAGTTGAACAAAAAGTACGTAAAAGCCTTTGTTACTAACATCGGTGGACGTACCAGTCACTCAGCTATCATGGCGCGTACACTTGAAATCGCAGCTGTTTTGGGTACAAATAACATTACAGAACTTGTCAAAGATGGTGATGTTTTGGCTGTTTCAGGGATCACTGGTGAAGTGGTGATCAACCCTACTGAAGAACAAATCGCAGCCTTCAAAGCAGCTGGTGAAGCTTATGCCAAACAAAAAGCTGAATGGGCTCTCCTTAAAGATGCTCAAACAGTGACTGCTGATGGAAAACACTTCGAGTTGGCTGCCAACATCGGTACCCCTAAAGACGTTGAAGGTGTAAACGATAATGGTGCAGAGGCAGTTGGTCTCTATCGTACAGAATTCTTGTACATGGATTCTCAAGACTTCCCAACAGAAGATGACCAATACGAAGCCTACAAAGCTGTTCTTGAAGGTATGAACGGTAAACCTGTTGTCGTTCGTACAATGGATATTGGTGGGGATAAAGAACTTCCTTACTTCGATCTTCCTAAAGAAATGAACCCATTCTTGGGTTACCGTGCTTTGCGTATTTCTATCTCTGAAACTGGTAATCAAATGTTCCGTACACAATTGCGTGCTTTGCTTCGGGCATCTGTTCACGGTAAATTGCGGATCATGTTCCCAATGGTTGCTTTGTTGACGGAGTTCCGTACAGCTAAAGGTATTCTTGAAGAAGAAAAAGCGAAATTGCTTGCTGAAGGTGTTGCTGTGGCAGATGATATCCAAGTAGGGATCATGATTGAAATCCCAGCTGCTGCGATGCTTGCGGACCAATTTGCCAAAGAAGTTGATTTCTTCTCAATCGGTACAAATGACTTGATCCAATACACAATGGCTGCTGACCGTATGAACGAACAAGTTTCATACCTTTACCAACCATATAACCCATCTATCCTACGTTTGATCAACAACGTGATCAAAGCGGCTCACGCTGAAGGCAAATGGGCTGGTATGTGTGGTGAAATGGCCGGTGACCAAACTGCCGTTCCACTTCTTGTCGGAATGGGCTTGGATGAGTTCTCTATGTCAGCTACATCTGTCCTTCGTACACGTAGCTTGATGAAGAAACTCGACACAGCTAAAATGCAAGAATACGCTAACCGTGCTCTTACTGAATGTTCAACAATGGAAGAAGTTCTTGAACTTTCAAAAGAATATGTGAACGTAGACTAAGAATTCAACAAGACTAAGACAAATCTGTCTTAGTCTTTTTTTACATTGTTCATAAAAATGTTCATTTTATTCGTAATAAACTAGTTAGTAATAAAAATAGTGGTTTAAATGTTCGGTTTTTTCTTTAATTTTCCTCGTATATATAGTATAATCGTAAGTAAGATTAGGAGGAAAGCGAAGGAATGCAGTAAAAGGTTCGGAAAAGAAAATGAAAGAACTTTTCCTGATAATTTTACATGATTTTACAGGAATCAACTTGAAAATTAAGTGATTTTATAGTAAAATAAGACCAAATAGAAAACGCTTTCAAAAAAACAAAGAGGTGAGTATATGGATAGAAGCACAGACTTATGGACATTTGGAAGAGGGGATAATTTCCATCTTCAAGAGTACTTAGGAGCTCACAAGGAAACAAGGGGAGAACAAGAAGGTTTTACCTTCCGTGTTTGGGCTCCCAATGCTCAGGCGGTGGATCTGATTGGTGATTTCACTGATTGGGAAGCCTGTAGAATTCCAATGGTTCGTAATGAAGGAGGCGTCTGGGAAGTCTTCTGTTCAGATGCAAAAGAGGGAGATATATACAAATATTTGGTGACACGAAATAATGGTCATCAGGTTCAAAAAATTGATCCTCTAGCGTTATGGATGGAAAAACGACCCAATACAGGGTCTATCATTAAGACCATTCCGGAAAAGAACTGGAAAGACGGTCTTTGGAGAGCACGCCGTAAAAAACTTGGTTTTAAGGAACGACCTGTTAATATCTATGAGGTTCACGCAGGATCTTGGAAACGAAATGACGATCACAGTTCCTATACCTTCAAACAACTAAAAGAAGAATTGATTCCGTATTTAGTGGAGATGAACTACACCCACGTGGAATTTATGCCAGTGATGGCCCATCCATTGGGTTTGAGTTGGGGCTATCAGCTCATGGGCTATTTTGCACTCGAGCAAACTTATGGTAGTCCAGAAGAGTTTCAAGACTTCGTTGAAGAATGTCACCTCAACAATATCGGAGTGATCGTGGATTGGGTACCAGGACATTTCATTATCAATGATGATGCCTTGGCTTATTATGATGGAACACCAACCTTTGAATACCAGGATGAACATCGAGCTCATAACTATGGTTGGGGAGCCTTGAACTTCGATTTAGGGAAGAATCAAGTCCAGTCATTTTTGATTTCTAGTTTGAAGTTTTGGATTGATACCTATCATTTAGATGGGATTCGGGTCGATGCTGTGAGCAATATGCTCTATCTTGACTACGATAGTGGTCCATGGACACCAAATATTGATGGTGGAAACCTCAACTACGAAGGCGTTCATTTCCTTAGACGTTTGAATGCGATTATTAAGAACGAACACCCAGATGTCATGATGATTGCAGAAGAAAGCTCTGCTGGTCAAAAGATCACAGGACCTGAAGAAGAAGGTGGTCTTGGCTTTGACTATAAATGGAATATGGGGTGGATGAATGATATCCTTCGATTCTACGAGGAAGACCCAGTCTACCGGAAATTTGATTTTAACCTGGTAACCTTCAGCTACATGTATGCATTTTCTGAAAACTTCTTACTACCATTTTCACACGATGAAGTGGTGCATGGTAAGAAGAGTTTGATGCACAAGATGTGGGGAGATCGTTACAATCAATTTGCTGGGCTTCGTAATCTCTTAACTTATCAAATCTGCCATCCAGGTAAGAAATTGCTCTTTATGGGTTCAGAATTTGGTCAATTTTTGGAATGGAAGTCAGAGGAGCAACTGGAATGGGGCAATCTAGAGGATGAAATGAATGCTAAGATGCGTCGTTTCACTTCTCAGCTCAATCATTTCTACAAAGAACACAAAGAATTGTGGGAGATTGATGATAGCTTTGATGGCTTAGAGATTATTGATGCAGATAACCGAGATCAGAGCGTCTTGTCTATGGTCCGGAAGAATCGTAAAGGCGAGCTTCTAGTATGTGTCTTCAATATGGCACCAGTAGAACGCAAGGACTTTACGATTGGTGTGCCTGTATCAGCGGTCTATGAAGAAATTTGGAATACAGAATTAGAAGAATGGGGAGGTGTCTGGAAAGAGCACAATCCGACAGTTCAGTCTCAAGAGGGACTGTGGAAGGATTATGAACAAACCTTGACCTTTACTTTGCCGGCTTTAGGAGCTAGCATTTGGAAGGTAAAACGAAAGGTGCGTAAGACAAAATCTAAAACATCAGATAAGAAATGACGATCGGTTGACTCTATGGGAGTCCAAGCTTTAAAAAGAGGAAGTAGTCAATGAAGAATGAAATGCTCGCTTTAATTCTTGCCGGTGGGCAAGGAACACGTCTTGGAAAATTAACCAAAAACATCGCAAAACCTGCGGTTCAATTTGGTGGGCGCTATCGGATTATCGATTTTGCGCTATCAAACTGTGCCAACTCAGGGATTCACAATGTTGGTGTGATCACACAGTACCAGCCACTGGCCCTCAATAGTCATATTGGTAATGGTTCCAGCTGGGGCTTGGATGGAATCAACACAGGGGTTTCCATTTTGCAACCTTATTCAGCTAGTGAAGGAAATCGTTGGTTCGAAGGAACTAGTCATGCCATCCTCCAAAACATCGACTATATCGACAGCATCAATCCTGAATATGTCTTGATTCTTTCTGGTGACCATATCTACAAGATGGACTATGATGATATGCTTCAAGCGCACAAGGATAATAATGCGAGCTTGACTGTTGCCGTCCTAGATGTACCTTTGAAGGAAGCGAGTCGTTTTGGAATCATGAATACCGATGCTAATAATCGGATTGTTGAATTTGAAGAAAAACCAGCTGAACCAAAATCTACCAAGGCTTCCATGGGGATTTACATCTTTGACTGGGCTCGTCTCCGCAATATGTTGGTTGCTGCTGAAAAGAGCGATATCGATATGTCAGACTTTGGTAAGAATGTCATTCCAACTTATCTAGAATCAGGCGAAAGTGTTTATGCTTATGAATTCAACGGCTATTGGAAAGACGTTGGTACAATTGAGTCTCTTTGGGAAGCCAATATGGAATATATCGATCCAAATAATGCCTTGGATAGTCGCGATCGTCACTGGAAAATCTATTCACGCAACCTCATTTCTCCACCGAACTTCTTTGGGGAACATGGCCACATCGAAGATTCTCTTGTCGTCGATGGTTGTTCGGTAGACGGTACAGTCAAACACTCCATCTTATCAACAGAAGCTCAAGTTCGTGAAGGAGCAGTTGTCGAAGATGCTGTCGTGATGAGCAATGCCATTATCGGTAAAGGAGCTGTTGTGAAACGCGCGATCATCGGAGAAGGCGCAGTCATTGCAGAAGGTGTCGTGATTGATGGAACAGAGGAAGTACAAGTTGTCGGTTACAATGAAAAAGTGGGGGTAGCAACAGATGAAGATTGATAAATATTCAGCCATTTTAGGAAATACAGTTGGGTATCATGATATGTCCACTTTGACTAGCCATCGTCCGGTAGCATCCCTACCGTTTGATGGGAAATACCGCTTAATCGACTTCCCATTGTCTAGTCTTGCAAATGCTGGTATTCGTAGTGTTTTTGGGATTTTCCAACAAGAAAATATTAGTTCGGTCTTTGACCATATTCGTTCAGGTCGTGAGTGGGGCTTGTCTACTTTATTGAGCCACTATTACCTCGGAATCTATAATACTCCAGTTGAAAATACAACGGTAGGGCCAGAATACTACCAGCAATTATTGACCTATTTGAAACGGTCTGGTTCTAATCAAACAGTTGCTTTGAACTGTGATGTATTAATGAATATTGACCTCAATCAGATTTTCCACCTTCATAATACCATTGATCGTCCGATTACAGTGGTTTATAAAAAGTTGCATCCTCAAGACATCTCAGAAGTCAATGCTGTCTTGGAAATTGATGAAACAGACCATGTTACAGATCAAAAACTTTTTGATGGTAAGGATCCTGGTGAAGTCTACAACATGTCAACAGATGTCTTTATTGTGGATACGCCTTGGTTGATTGAAAAATTAGAAGAAGAAGCGAAGAAGGAATATCCGCAAAAATTACGCTATATCTTACGTGAATTGGCGGTGGAATACAATGCCTTTGCCTTTGAATATACCGGCTACTTGGCAAATGTTCATTCTGTTGAATCCTACTATCGTGCAAATTTGGATATGTTGGAAAACCAAAAATTCATGAAGCTCTTTTCACCAAATCAAAAGGTGTATACAAAAGTGAAGAATGAAGAGCCAACTTATTATTCCAAGACTTCAAATATCAAATCGTCCCAATTTGCTTCTGGTAGTATTGTAGAAGGAACCGTTGAACGCTCTGTTGTTTCACGCCGGGTACACCTTCATGAAGGTTCAGAAGTCCGCAGTAGTCTTCTTTTCCCTGGTGTTGTCATTCATGAAAATGCAATCGTCGAACATGCCATCCTGGATAAGGGGGTCGAAGTGGCTGCTGGCGTGACGATTCGTGGGACAGAAGAAGTACCTGTCGTGGTTAAAAAAAGAACGATTGTTACAGAGGATATTGTCTAATGAAACTATTATTTGTTGCAGCTGAAGGTGCACCATTTTCTAAAACAGGTGGATTGGGAGACGTTATTGGCGCTCTTCCTAAATCCTTAGCGAAAAGTGGTCATGACGTGCGCGTGATTCTCCCTTACTATGATATGGTAGAGGCAAAATTTGGGGATCAAATTGAAGACGTCTTGCATTTTGAGACCAAGGTTGGCTGGAGAAGTCAATATGTTGGTGTGAAACGCATTGTGCGCGATGGAGTTACCTTTTACTTTATTGATAACCAACACTATTTCTTTAGAGGACATGTGTATGGTGACTTTGATGATGGCGAACGCTTTGCCTTCTTCCAGCTCGCGGCCTTAGAAACGATGGAACGGGTTGACTTCATTCCAGATGTTCTTCATGCCCATGATTACCATACAGCAATGATTCCTTTCCTACTCAAGGAAAAATACCGTTGGATTCAAGCTTATCATGGAATTAAAACAGTATTGACCATCCATAATTTGGAATTTCAAGGTCAGTTTGACCCAGGAATGTTGTGGGATTTATTCGGAGTGGGATTTGAACGCTATGCAGACGGAACACTTCGGTGGAATGATTGCCTGAATTGGATGAAAGCCGGCATTCTATATGCTGACCGTGTGACAACCGTATCACCTAGTTATGCACATGAGATTATGACTTCTGAATATGGTTGTGGCTTGGATCAGATCCTTCGGATGGAGTCTGGCAAGGTGACCGGTATTGTTAACGGGATTGATGCAGATCTATATAATCCTGAAACGGATCCGCTCCTGACGTATCACTTCAGTCTCTCAGATCTTTCAGGTAAAGCAGCTTGTAAACGAGCTCTTCAAGAACGTGTCGGTCTACCCGTTCGCGATGATGTACCTTTATTTGGGATCGTCTCTCGTTTGACACGCCAAAAAGGTTTTGATATTGTGGTAGAAGAGTTGCATCAACTCTTGCAAAAGGATATTCAGATTGTCTTGCTCGGTACAGGCGATCCTGGATTTGAAAATGCCTTTGCTTGGTTTGGTCAAGCCTACCCAGATAAACTTTCAGCTAATATCACATTTGATGTCCAATTGGCCCAAGAAATCTATGCAGCGTCAGATGTTTTCTTGATGCCAAGTCGCTTTGAACCATGTGGCCTTTCTCAAATGATGGCCATGCGTTATGGAACCCTTCCTTTGGTGCATGAAGTCGGCGGACTTCGAGATACGGTTCAACCGTACAATGTTGTTGATGGAAGTGGAACAGGCTTTAGTTTCAATAATTTATCTGGCTACTGGTTTAACTGGGCAGTTGATGAGGCCTTAGCTGTTTACTACAATGACAAACAGGCTTGGTATGGCCTGCAAGAACAAGCTATGACTCGTGACTTCTCATGGGATACGGCTAGTCAACGATACAACGATTTGTACCAGTCCTTATAAGTAAATCTAGTGTAAAAACGCCTTTCGAGGCGTTTTTTGTTTTGCTTTCTTCCTATAAAGAAAACGGTTTATTTTTTTGAGTTTTAGAGCTTGCTAAAATAGAAGAAAAAAGATAAGATAGGTAAAGGTAAAAAATCCCGGGAAGGTCCTTATTTTTGGAGATGGTCCCATCCTCTTTCATCAATAAGGGCCTACATGTGGTTCAAATATTACTATATAGGAATTTCAGGATGAAAAAAGCTAAACAAACTTTTGAAAAATTGACCAAATATTCGATTCGGAAATTATCTGTCGGGGTTGGTCCTGTTGCCATTGGAGCCTTTTTATTAGGGGGAACTCTCTTAGGAGCTCGTCCTGTACAAGCAGATCAGGTGACCTTACCTGCTAATGTGCACTTAGGTTATGTGACAGAAGAAGAGTTAACCGCTGAAGAAAAAGCACAGGTGATTCATGCAATCCCTGAAGACTATCAAAATGAAGATACCTTCTTTCTAGTCTATAAGAAGCAGGAGGCAACTCAGCCAGTGCTTCCCCAAACAGGAAGTCAGGAAGTCGCCCTCTTCGGTCTAAGTCTAGCCACTGCTTCTTTTGCTGTGCTCTTACTTTCTAAAAAGCGCAGAAAGAAAGTTATGGCTGTCCTTTTGATTGGAGCCATGGGCCAAAGTCTTCTGCTACCAATTGAAGTTGCAGCTTTGCAAAACCAAGTTTTACGTGCTTATAATCAGAATCTTTCGATCGCATCCAGTAAAGATCTGGCAAATGGCGTGATTCATATTGATGGCTATGACTATGTTGGCTATCTGCGCTACCCGTCTGTCCAAAAGACGAACTCACAAGAACCAAAAGCTATTCAGAGAATCCAACCATCTGTAGAGAGTTCGATCAAAACAGGTGCAGGGATTACACAAATGGAACCACAAGCGCGTGTGACGCCAGAAGTCGCTCCAGCCTTTCCTCAAGTTGAAAAACCAAGCCTTGAAGTCTCTACTGAGCCTGTGCCGTTTGAAATTGTCAACCAAGCTGATCCTACATTAGCCAAAGGGCAAACCAAGGTGCTGACAGCAGGCCAAAATGGAGAGCGGACTATTTTGACGGAAGTCAGCGTGGTAGATGGACAAGAAGTTCGCAGAGTAGTTGAAAGCAAGGTCACTAAAGAACCAGTTTCACAAATTCTTGCCGTCGGGACAAAAGAAGATCCGCAACCAATCCCTCAACCAATCCCTTCTCCAGTTGTAACAGTTAAGGGGACGCAGGAAGAAGGTCACGTGGGTGAAGCTCCTGTTCAGCCAGAGAATCCAGCCTATACAGGAGTAGTGGAAGCTAAAGGGACGCAGGAAGAAGGCCATGTAGGTGAAGCCCCAATTCAGCCAGAGAACCCAGCTTATACCGGTGTCATCGAAGCCAAGGGAACACAAGAGGAAGGCCATGTTGGTGAAGCTCCTGTACAGCCAGAGAATCCAGTCTATACAGGGGTAGTGGAAGCCAAGGGGACGCAGGAAGAAGGCCATGTTGGTGAAGCTCCTGTTCAACCAGAGAACCCAGCCTATACCGGTGTCATCGAAGCCAAGGGCACGCAAGAAGAAGGCCATATCGGTGAAGCCCCAATCCAGCCAGAAAACCCAGCTTACCAAATAACGGAAGGAACAGTTACAGAAACAGAAACGGTAATCCTTCCGTATGAAACCGAATATGTATCAGATGCGGACCGCTATACTGATGAAGAAAGTATCCTTCAAAAAGGAGAGGCAGGTAGCCAGGAAATTCGTCGTGTCTATAAAACGGTCAATGGTGAGAAAGTTGGAGAGCCTATCAGCACGACAATTGAAACGGTAAAAGCTCCTGTGACAGAAAAAATTAGTCGTGGGACTAAGGCGATTGAAGGCCAAACAGAGGAAGTTGCTTTTGAGGAAATTCCATTTAAAACGGTAACCGAAGAAGATGCCACCCTGTTAAAAGGAAGCGAAACGGTTTCTCGAGCAGGAAAAAATGGGAAGAAGAAAATTACAAAGGTCTACAAGACCATTAAAGGTGTAAAAACTGCGGATGCTCCAACGCTTTCGGAAGAAGTAGTTGAACAAGCCCGAGATCGGATCATTCAAAAAGGGACCAAAGAACTAGACAAGCCAACTTTGACCTTGACCCAGGTCGATAAGGAAGAATTGAAGCGCAGTGCCAAAGCTACTTATCATTTGGATAAACCAGAGGGTGTGACCATCAAGTCCATCCAGGCGGTGTTGAAGAAGGGCGATCAAGTGGTGAAAACTTTTGCCCTTTCAGAGGCTGATTTAGCAGCTGCATTAGCGGACTTAGACTACTACAAGGATTATACGCTGGCTACGACCATGGTCTATGACCGTGGAAATGGGGATGAAGAAGAAGTTCTCAAGGAAGAACCACTAAGACTTGACCTTAAAAAAGTTGAAGTCAAAAACATCAAGGAAACTAGTCTGATTAGCGTGGATGACCAAGGCCTTGAGACTGATCGTAGCCTCTTGTCAGAAACACCTTCAGATGTGAAACCTTATTACTTAAAGGTTACCACCCATGATAATAAGGTCACAAAACTGGCCGTTGATAAAATTGAAGAAGTGACGGTAGATGGAGCGACCTTATACAAAGTAACAGCCAAAGCTCCAGATCTCATCCAACGGACTGCGGACAAGCAGTTTAGTGAGGACTATGTCCACTATATTGCGAAGCCGAAAGCTCATGAAGGAGATGTCTACTACAATTTCAACGAACTTGTAAAAGCCATGCAAGCCAATCCGACTGGTACCTTTAAGCTTGGTAGCAGTATGAATGCAAGTAATGTGCAACCAGCTGGCAAATCTTATGTAACCAATGCCTTCAAGGGAATATTGGAAAGTACGGATGGAAATACATTTGCCATCCATAACATTACGCGACCATTGTTTGGAAACATCGAAGGTGGCACTGTTAAGAATCTCCTGCTTGAAAACGTCGCTATCGACCTACCTACGATAGATCGAGTAGCACCAATCGCAGGTGTCATCAAAAATAATGCGACTGTCGAAAATGTTAAAGTAACAGGAAGTGTTGTTGGAAACAACGATGTAGCTGGTATTATCAATAAAATTGATGGTAGTGGGAAGGTCAGTAATGTTGCCTTCATCGGGAAACTGCACGCTGCTGGCAATAAAGGTGGCTATCTAGCAGGTGTTGTTGGCGAGAACTGGAAGGGTATTGTCGAAAAGGCTTACGTTGATGCTGAAATCACTGGGAACAAAGCTAAAGCTGCAGGTTTAGTTTATTCTTCTCAAAACGGTGGGAATAACAATACGCTAGGTAAAGAAGGGGTTCTCAGAAACTCCGTTGCTAAAGGTTCGATTGAACTCAAAGAAGCGGTCCAATCTGGTGGATTACTAGGGACCAACTGGGCCTTGGGGGCTATTGAAGACAACATCACCATGATGAAAGTCAAAACTGGTGAAATGGTCTTCGGACACTCGGATATTGACGCAGATGATTACTTTACCTATTCAAGAACCAAGCGCAATTACAGCGTGGAAGGCGTGAGTGAAGGGAAGAAATCCTTTAACAACTCCCGTAAAATTCCAAGTATCTCTCTGTCAGAAGCTGAGCAGAAAATTGAAGCAATGGGAATCACTGCTGATAAATTTGAAAGCACGAAACCTGTTGAAGATACGCTTAATAACCTTGTTAACAAAGACGATCAATACAAGGCAATCACTGCTTATGATGCGACTCGTGAGCTAGCTTACCGCAATATTGCTAAACTGCAACCATTCTACAACAAAGAGTGGATTGTGGATCAAGGAAATAAATTGGCTGCGACTAGTCCTCTCTTGACCAAGGAAGTCTTGTCTGTGACGGCCATGAAGGGCAATGATTTTGTAACAGAATTGGCTGATGCCGACCACATTCTGATCCATTACTCTGATAAGACAAAAGATATCTTTAGCATTTCACCGAAAGATTCAAAAGTCAAACAAGTGAAAGAGTACAGCGTAGCGGAGCTCGGTGAAGTTGTCTACACGCCGAACATGGTGGACAAAGACCGTAGCGATCTCATTAGTGCCATTGTTGAAACATTAAATCCTGTCGAATTACAATCTGACCCAATCTACACACACCTAGGTATAACAGGATCTAACAAAGTCAATGCCATTAAGAACCTTTACCTCGAAGAAAGCTTCCAAGAAGTCAAAGACAATCTGACTCACTTTGTCAAACAACTAGTTGAAAACCAAGACTATCAATTAAACACAGATGAGGCTGCCAAACGGGCGCTTATCAAGAAAATTGAGGATAATAAGGCTGCTGTTCTTTTGGGTCTTTCTTACCTTAACCGTTATTACGGAGTGAAGTTTGATGATGTCCATCTCAAACAGCTCATGTTGTTCAAGCCAGACTTCTATGGTAAGAATGTTGATGTCTTAGACCGCTTGATTGAAATTGGTTCAAAAGAAGACTATATCAAAGGAACTCGTACCCACGATGCCTTCCGTGAAGTCGTGGCTAAATCGACTCTTTCTGGAAATCTTAATGACTTCCTGAAATACAACATGGAACTCTTTACAAGCGATACAGACTTGAATGATTGGTTTATTAAAGCAACCAAAGACAATGTCTATATTGTGGAGCCAAAAACAACAACTCCTGAGTTTGCCGATAAGAAACATCGAGCATACGAAGGCTTAAACAATGATGTTCACGGTAAAATGATCTTGCCACTCTTGAACTTAAAAGATGCTCATATGTTCTTGATTTCAACCTACAATACAATGGCTTATAGTTCCTTCGAGAAATATGGTAAGAATACGGAAGCGGAACGAAATACCTTCAAGGCGGAAATTGATAAAGTCGCAAAAGGGCAACAAAATTACCTAGATTTCTGGTCGCGTCTCGCAACGGATAAGGTTCGCAATCAGCTCTTGAAGAGCAATAATATGGTTCCGACCCCTGTCCTTGATAACCAAAACTATAAAGGCATCAGTACGGACCGCTATGGCCATACCAACAGTGGCAAAGATGTCGCTCCAATCCGTGAATTGTATGGCCCAACCGATCGTTACCATGCGACAGATTGGCGCATGGGTGCTGTAGCTCGAATTTACGGAAATCCATATAAAGACGATTCGGTCTTCTTCATGGTGACCGATATGATCAGTGACTTTGGGGTGTCTGCCTTTACCCACGAAACGACGCACGTCAATGACCGTATGGTTTACTTAGGTGGGTGGAGACACCGCGAAGGGACAGATATTGAAGCCTTTGCCCAAGGAATGCTCCAAACACCATCTGTATCGAATCCAAATGGGGAATACAAAGCTTTAGGTCTCAACATGGCCTATGAACGTCCTAACGATGGCAATCAATGGTACAATACCAATCCAAACGATCTTCAATCACGTGATGAGATTGATCGCTACATGAAAGGTTATAACGATACGCTCATGCTTCTGGATTACCTAGAAGGGGAAGCTGTCCTCAACAAAGGAAGTCAAGACTTAAACAATGCTTGGTTCAAGAAGGTTGATAAACAGTACCGTGGAGCCAACACCAAGAATCAATTTGATAAGGTGCGTCCTTTGAGTGATGAGGAAAAAGCCATTGCTTTAAACACAGTAGATGACCTTATCACCAATAATTTCATGACCAATCGTGGTCCTGGAAATGGCGTCTATAATCCATCTGACTTTGGTTCAGCCTATGTGACTGTGCCGATGATGACAGGTATCTATGGTGGGAACACCAGTGAAGGGGCTCCTGGAGCTATGTCCTTCAAACACAATACTTTCAGGATTTGGGGTTATTATGGCTATGAAAAAGGCTTCTTAGGGTATGCTTCAAACAAGTATAAACAAGAGTCCAAACAAGCTGGACTTGCCACACTAGGAGATGACTTCGTCATTCAGAAGATTTCTGATGGAAGATTCAGTACCCTTGAAGACTGGAAGAAAGCTTACTTCAATGAAGTTGTGACCAGTGCCAAAAACGGAATTCAGGCTATTGACATCGATGGGAAGACATACAATAGCTATGAAGACTTGAAACGTGCATTTGCAGAAGCAGTGGATAAAGATAAGGCTACTCTAAGTAACGGTTCTGTCAAATTTGACAATACGGTTTCACTGAAAGAAAAAATCTTTAAGAAATTGCTCCAACAAACAGATAGTTTTAAAACGTCTATCTTTAAATAATTGAATTCTCTCATCTGCTGAGCAGGTGAGAGTTTTTTAGAAGAAAAAATGAATAGAGGTGGACAAAGTGTCTAAAAATTAAAAGGAATCAATCGTAGGTCGGAAAAATTATCATATTAAAAAAATAACGTAATTTAACAAAAACGCTTTCTTTTCTAGGAAATATTTGACTATTATATCTTTTAGGAGTAAACTAAGGAGGTAAAATTTATAAAAGGAGAATTCATCATGAATTTAACATTTTTAGGTCTTTGTTTAGCCTGCTTTGGTGTATCACTGGCAGAAGGTTTGATGATGAGCAGCCTATTGAAATCTGCGTCTCGTCAACCAGAAATTATTGGTCAATTGCGTAGCCTCTTGATTCTTGGTGTTGCCTTTGTCGAAGGTACTTTCTTCGTAACCTTGGTTATGGCCTTCATTATCAAATAAGCACTTCTATTTTAGAAAAGGAGGTGTCAAAACTTGGAAGAAAGTATCACTCCAACGATAACTCTTGGACCTGTATCTTTTAATTTGACCCTACTTGCTATGACCCTGATTTCTGTTTTTGCTGTTTTTGGCTTCATTTATTGGGCCAGTCGAAAAATGTCGATCCGACCAAAGGGCAAACAAAATGTGCTGGAATACGCATATGACTTTGTCGTAGGCTTCACCAAAGGAAATATTGGGGAACATTATATAAAGGACTATTCCTTGTTCTTGTTTGTTCTTTTCCTATTTCTTTTAGTGGCCAATAACATTGGATTGATGGCTAAAATCGAAACGACCAATGGTTACAATTTGTGGACATCACCAACCGCTAACCTGGGTTATGACTTTGCCTTTTCATTTTTGATCACCTTAATCGCCCATGTAGAAGGAATTCGCCGACGTGGTGTGAAGGAATATTTAAAGGCTTTTGTGACACCTGGATTCATGACCCCCATGAATATTTTGGAAGAATTAACGAACTTTGCCTCCTTGGCACTTCGGATCTTCGGAAATATCTTTGCGGGTGAGGTATTAGCAAGCTTGCTCGTGAACTTATCACACCAAGCTTTCTATTGGTATCCATTTGCCTTTATTGGTAGCATGGCATGGACTGCATTTTCAATTTTTATTTCATGTATCCAAGCCTATGTGTTTACCATGTTGTCATCAATCTATATTGGTAAGAAAATTAATGGTGAAGAGTAAGTAGAGGAGGAGTAGAAGAATGCATGTATCAATGAGTGAAATTATTGGTAACTTTATTCTCATTGCTGGTTCCTTCCTATTATTAATCTTTTTAGTAAAGAAATTTGCTTGGAACAATATCAATGATATTTTAGAGGCGCGTGCCAAAAAGATTACAGATGATATTGATGGAGCAGAATCAGCTCGTCAAAAAGCTGAGGAACTAGCAAGTAAACGTGAAGAAGAGTTGGCAGGTAGCCGCAAAGAAGCTGCGTCTATCGTCGAAAATGCAAAGGAAACTGCAGAAAAGAACAAATCTCAGATCCTTTCAGAAGCCACTCAAGAAGCAGTACGTTTGAAAGAAAAAGCGCAACAAGAAATAGCGCATAACAAAGAAGAAGCATTGAACAGTATCAAAGGCGATGTGGCAGATCTCACTGTCAATCTTGCCAGCAAATTGTTGAGTCAACAGCTGGATGCTGAAGGTCAACGCCAACTGATCGATCGCTATCTTGATGAATTAGGAGAAGCCTAATGGACAAAAAGCAACTGATGGTGATTGAGAAATATACCCAGCCTTTTGTTCAATTGGTCTTTGAAAAAGGAGAACAAGATCTTGTCTTTGAAAAATTGACCCAAATCAAGGGCATTTTTGAGGAGACTGGACTTGCTAACTTCTTAGCTCATATCGGTGTAGAGGATGAAGAGAAAGCAAAAAGTCTAAGACTTTTTCAACCCTCTGATTCACAATTACTCGACCATTTGATTGAAGTGGTTATTCTCAATCATCGTGAAGCCTTATTTTATGACATTGTAACGATTTGTTTGGATCAGATTCAACTGTTGAGCAACGCATTTGTCGTCACTGTTACGACAGTTGCTGGTTTGGATCCTGTTCAAGAGCAAAAGCTAGTACCCATTATCGAAAGAAAATTTGGGATTCAAGTTCGCTCGATCCAACAAAAGATCGATCCAGATTTAATTGGTGGCTTTGTCGTGACAGCCAATCATAAAACGTTGGATACCAGTCTCAAACACCAATTGCAAGTTATAAAATCTAAATTGAAATAGAAAGTGGTGTGAATTTTGGCGATTAACGCACAAGAAATCAGCGCTTTAATTAAGCAACAAATTGAAAATTTCAAGCCAAACTTTGACGTCACTGAGACAGGTGTTGTAACCTACATTGGTGACGGGATTGCCCGCGCTCATGGGCTTGAAAATGCCATGAGTGGTGAGTTGTTGATCTTTGAAAATGGCTCATACGGGATGGCCCAAAACTTAGAGACAACGGATGTCGGTATCATCATCTTGGGTGATTTCACGGATATTCGTGAAGGAGACTCTGTCCGTCGTACAGGTAAAATCATGGAAGTCCCTGCAGGGGATGCCTTGATTGGTCGGGTTGTCAACCCACTTGGCCAACCAGTAGATGGTTTGGGTGAGATTGTGACAGATAAATTCCGTCCAGTCGAAACACCAGCTCCTGGTGTTATGCAACGGAAATCTGTCTCAGAACCCCTACAAACTGGTTTGAAAGCCATTGATGCCCTCGTTCCAATCGGACGTGGCCAACGGGAATTGATTATCGGGGACCGTCAAACAGGGAAAACTTCGATTGCCATCGATACCATCTTGAACCAAAAGGGTCAAGACATGATCTGTATCTATGTGGCGATTGGTCAAAAAGAATCAACAGTTCGTACGCAAGTAGAAACTCTTCGTAAATACGGAGCCATGGATTATACGATTGTGGTAACCGCTTCGGCTTCCCAACCGTCTCCATTGCTCTACTTGGCACCTTATGCCGGGGTTGCCATGGCAGAAGAGTTCATGTATAACGGTAAACATGTTTTGATCGTCTATGATGATTTGTCAAAACAAGCCGTAGCCTACCGTGAATTGTCCCTTCTTCTTCGTCGTCCACCAGGACGTGAAGCCTTCCCAGGGGATGTCTTCTATCTCCACAGCCGTTTGTTGGAACGTTCAGCTAAAGTTTCAGATGAATTGGGTGGTGGCTCTATTACAGCTCTTCCAATCATTGAAACCCAAGCAGGAGATATTTCTGCTTATATCGCAACCAACGTGATTTCGATCACAGATGGACAAATCTTCTTGCAAGATAGTTTGTTCAATGCTGGTATTCGTCCGGCCATTGATGCAGGTTCTTCTGTATCCCGTGTAGGGGGAGCTGCCCAAATCAAGGCTATGAAGAAAGTTGCGGGTACTCTTCGTATCGACCTCGCTTCATACCGTGAATTGGAAGCCTTCACGAAATTTGGTAGCGACTTGGATGCTGCGACTCAAGCGAAATTGAACCGTGGTCGCCGAACAGTTGAAGTCTTGAAACAACCTGTTCATGAACCATTGACAGTTGAAAAACAAGTCGTGATCTTGTATGCCTTGACTCATGGTTTCTTAGATAGTGTTCCAGTAGACGATATTCTTCGTTTCCAAGAAGAGTTGTTTGATTACTTTGAAGCACATTATAACCAAATCTTTGAGACGATTCGTTCGACACATGATCTTCCAGCAGAAGAAGAACTGGATGCAGCCCTTACAGAATTTGTCAACCAGTCAAATTTCAAATAGAAATAGGAGTGGAAGATGGCAGTTTCATTAAATGATATAAAAAATAAAATTGCATCCACTAAAAATACCAGTCAAATTACCAATGCTATGCAGATGGTGTCTGCTGCTAAACTCGGGAAATCTGAGCAAGCAGCCAAGGATTTTCAGGTTTATGCCGCTAAGGTACGTAAGTTACTAACAGACTTGCTCCATGGACATGAAACAGAAAATGCCAAATCCCATCCTATGTTGGTGAGTCGGCCGGTAAATAAGACAGCTTATATCGTCATTACATCTGATCGTGGTTTGGTCGGAGGCTACAATGCCTCCATCCTTAAAACCATGATGGAAATGAAGGCAGAATACCATCCAACTGGAGATGACTTTGAAGTGATCTGTATTGGAAGTGTCGGTGCGGATTTCTTCCGTGCCCGTGGGATTCAGCCGGTTTATGAATTGCGTGGTTTGCCTGATCAACCTAGCTTTAAGGAAGTTCGTACGATCATTTCGAAAACAGTCCAAATGTATCAGGAAGGCTTGTTTGACGAGTTGTACGTCTGTTACAACCATCACGTTAACAGTTTGACTAGCCAAATGCGGGTAGAACAGATGCTTCCGATTATTGATTTGGACCCCAATGAAGCAGATGAGGATTATGTATTGAATCTAGAATTGGAATCTAGTCGAGATGCCATTTTGGATCAATTGCTCCCTCAATTTGCTGAAAGCATGATCTATGGTGCCATTATTGATGCTAAAACAGCTGAAAATGCTGCGGGGATGATGGCCATGCAAACTGCAACAGACAATGCCAAGAAAGTCATTGATGAATTAACGATTCAATACAACCGTGCTCGTCAAGCAGCGATTACACAAGAAATTACCGAAATCGTTGCTGGTGCTAGCGCCCTTGAATAGTTGTCGGATACAATTTTAAATACAAAAACAGATGCTCGAAAGAGAACTTTTGAGCAGTAGAAATTACTTAGAATAGGAGAATGACATGAGTTTAGGCAAAATTTCTCAGGTCGTAGGTCCCGTCGTAGACGTTGCCTTTTCCATTGGAGATAAACTTCCTGAGATCAATAATGCGCTTGTAGTCTATAAAAATGACCAACAAAAATCAAAAGTCGTTCTTGAAGTAGCTTTGGAACTTGGTGATGGGGTCGTACGGACCATTGCCATGGAATCAACTGATGGTTTAACACGTGGAATGGAAGTCTTGGACACTGGTCGTCCAATCTCTGTTCCTGTCGGAAAAGAAACCTTGGGACGTGTCTTCAATGTTCTTGGAGATACCATTGACTTGGATCAACCTTTTGCTGAGGATGCTCCTCGTGACTCCATCCACAAAAAAGCTCCATCCTTTGACGAGCTCTCTACTTCAGAAGAAATTCTTGAAACAGGGATCAAGGTTATTGACCTCTTAGCCCCTTATTTGAAAGGTGGGAAGGTCGGACTCTTCGGTGGTGCCGGAGTTGGGAAGACCGTCTTGATTCAAGAATTAATCCATAATATTGCCCAAGAACACGGTGGTATTTCTGTATTTACCGGTGTTGGGGAACGGACACGTGAAGGGAATGACCTTTACTGGGAAATGAAAGAATCTGGCGTTATTGAAAAAACAGCCATGGTCTTTGGACAAATGAATGAGCCACCTGGAGCACGGATGCGTGTTGCTTTGACTGGTTTGACCATTGCGGAATACTTCCGTGATGTCGAAGGTCAGGACGTTCTCTTGTTTATCGACAATATCTTCCGTTTCACTCAAGCCGGATCTGAAGTATCAGCCCTTTTGGGACGGATGCCATCAGCCGTTGGTTACCAACCTACTTTGGCAACTGAAATGGGTCAATTGCAAGAACGGATTACGTCAACGAAGAAAGGTTCTGTTACATCGATCCAAGCCATCTATGTGCCAGCCGATGACTATACAGACCCAGCGCCAGCAACCGCTTTTGCTCACTTGGATTCAACCACCAACTTGGAACGTAAATTGGTACAATTGGGGATCTACCCTGCGGTGGATCCATTGGCATCAAGCTCACGTGCCCTTTCTCCAGAAATCGTAGGAGAAGAACACTATGCAGTAGCTTCTGAAGTCAAACGCGTCCTTCAACGTTACCATGAATTGCAAGATATCATTGCTATCTTGGGAATGGATGAATTGTCTGACGAAGAAAAGACCTTGGTTGCTCGTGCTCGCCGGATCCAATTCTTCTTGTCACAAAACTTCAACGTTGCGGAACAATTTACGGGTCAACCTGGTTCTTATGTACCAGTTGGAGAAACTGTTCGTGGCTTTAAAGAAATTTTGGATGGGAAATATGACCATCTTCCTGAAGATGCCTTCCGTGGTGTTGGATCGATCGAAGATGTGATCGCCAAAGCTGAAAAAATGGGATTCTAAGAAGAGGTGAAAGATGAGTCAAATGAACGTCCAAATCGTTACACCGGATGGACTGGTTTATGATCATCATGCCGCATTTGTATCTGTCAAGACAATTGATGGTGAATTAGGGATTTTACCTCATCATATCAATACCATTGCGGTTTTGGCTGTAGACCAAGTAAAGGTTCGTCGTGTCGACGATGACAAACATATTGATTGGATTGCAGTCAATGGTGGGATTATCGAAGTAGCTGATAATGTCATTACCATTGTTGCCGATTCTGCCGAACGTGCTCGAGATATCGACATTAGTCGTGCAGAACGTGCCAAACTGCGAGCTGAAAAAGCGATTGAAGAAGCCAAAGATCAGCATTCGGTTGATATGGAACGTCGTGCTAAAATTGCTCTTCAACGCGCCATTAACCGGATTAATGTCGGAAATCGTTTATAAGATATTCAAAATAAGGTGGAGGTTTTGTCCTCACCTTATTTTTGTTGGGAGAGAATCAAAAGAAGAAAGTACGGACCAAATATGGTATAATAGCTGTATGATTCAAATGATTTTTAATCTTTCAAGCCATCTATTGTTTATCTTTTTTGCCTATTACCTATTGATGAACTTGGTTCAATGGGAAAAGTTTTTAAAAGTAAGTGCTGAAAATGCAGTTAAAATCCGTTTTTTGATCTTGATGATCAGCGTTGGAATAGGCTATCTAGCAAGCTCATTTTTTATCAGTGTCTATGAGATGAGTCGGCAGATTTTTATTGGCCAATTCTAGCCACATTTTATAAAAAATATGGTATGATAGAAAGCGTGACTTTAAGAAATTGGAGAACAATCCCGTATGGAAAAAATAATCGTTAATGGTGGTCATAATCGACTGGTTGGAACTGTTAAAATCGAAGGAGCAAAAAATGCTGTCCTTCCTCTTCTTGCTGCAACAGTTCTAGCAAGCGAGGGCGTGACAACCTTGAAAAATGTACCTGTTTTATCAGATGTCTTTACAATGAACAATGTTGTTCGTGGGTTGAATGCACAAGTAACCTTCAATGAAGAAGACAATATGGTTGTCGTAGATGCACGAGAGAAACTGTCTGAAGAAGCGCCTTATAAATATGTGAGCAAGATGCGGGCTTCTATCGTTGTCTTGGGTCCTGTCTTGGCACGCAATGGCCATGCCAAAGTTTCCATGCCTGGAGGCTGTACGATCGGTAGTCGTCCGATTGACCTTCATCTCAAAGGTCTGGAAGCTATGGGAGCTGAAATTACCCAAACAGCCGGCTATATTGAAGCAAAAGCAGATCGTCTCAAGGGTGCACACATCTATATGGACTTCCCATCAGTAGGGGCGACACAAAATATTATGATGGCCGCAACCTTGGCAGATGGAGTCACGGTGATTGAAAATGCAGCTCGGGAACCTGAAATTGTTGACCTAGCTCTCTTGCTCAATAAAATGGGGGCTAATGTTAAGGGGGCAGGAACTGAGACCTTGACCATTGTTGGTGTGGAGAGCTTGCATGGGG
>NZ_JBDGEA010000014.1:0-70492 GCF_040908565.1 Streptococcus parasanguinis
CGATACGCGGCCATTTGGTGAGAAAATCCAGCCAAAAATCAAGCCTGCGATCAAAACTCCAAGTAGCATCACCACCGTTAGAATTGAGCCAAGTAATGTGCGCTTGAAGACGATGGTCCGATTAAACTGAGTAATGCTTTGGATCTCCCGATACATGAGTACGATTGGTACCAGTAAGGCGATAGTTGTTGACAAAAGCGGCCCATAAGAACGAAAGACCAGAATAAATGGAATTTGGAGGACCAATTTCACCACTACTCCATAGAGGAAGTAGCGAATAGCTTTGCGGTTTTGGAAGAGAGCTTGAATCATTGGGGACAAGACTGTGTAAAGACCCAAAATCACCGTCTGCAACATCGCTACGATAAAGAGTCCCAAAGCCAAGTCATCTGGTTTCCCATAAAATACTGTATAAAGTGGTTTTGCGACTGCAACTGCACCAAAGGTAGCTGGAAGCAAGAAGGCTAGCAACATGGTCAAGTTATCCTGTACGAGCTTGCCTGCAGCTTTTAAGTCGCCCTTGACATAATTCTCAGTCAACAGAGGAATCCCAACTCCCCCAATCGAAGTCGCTACTGCGATCAAGATCATGGTGATTTTGTTTGGATTAGCAGAGAAATAACTAAACATGACCAAGAGCTGTTTCTGACTATAATCTGTAAACCAAGACATGACATTGATAAAGGTCATCTGGTCGACAATTTGAAAGAGCTGAATGGCGGAACCAGTGATGATGAAAGGAACGGCCTCACGGATAGTATCCATGAGAAGCGCACGAGTATCGATTCCTTCACTTCTCTCTTGCTTTCTAAAAATAGAAGAGAGCAAGCCTGTCTTTGCAAGGTAATAAAAGAGCACCAGAAGGCTCGCTCCCATACCAATAAAGGCCGCAAAGGTCGACTGCGTCACAGCCTGCACATAATCTCCTGAGCCAGTCTTCATAATGAAGAAGGTCGTGAGCAACATCCAGATGACCCGGATGACTTGTTCTGCAATCTGGCTAATAGCGTAAGGTTTCATGTTGTTAAAACCTTGGAAAAATCCCCGAATGACACTCATCGAAGGAAAGATCAAGACAGCCCAAGAAAGGCTCTGCATGATCGGAATCAACTCTTTTCCCCCACCTGAAAGGCTCGCAAAGACAGGAGATAAAAGATACATGAGAATGGCAAATCCAAGGCCTAGTATTCCCATGAATTTCAAGAAGCCCCGAATCAAAGCAAAGCTATGATCGGCTTGGTCTCGGGTATTGTATTTGGCTACTTGCTTGGCAACAGCTACAGGTACCCCAGCTGTTGAAATCAAGAGAAACCAAGCGTAGATATTGTATCCCATTGTAAAAAGACCATTGGCTTGTGGCCCATATTTTCCCATCCAAATATACCAAGGAATAATATAAGCGGCTCCTAGCAAACGGCTGATAAAGTTGCTGGCTGTCATCCAGGCAGTCCCGCGTAGCATCTGGGCTTGCTGGTCATTTTGTTCGTGACTCATTGGTGTCCTCTTTCGTTTCTTCTTCTCTTCATTATAAACTTTTCCATGACACTTGTAAAATAGGGACTTTAGGTTTACAATAGAAAGTATGATGATAAAGATAGAAACTATATTAGATATTTTAAAAACTGATGGTCTCTTCCGTGAGATTATCGACCAAGGACATTACCACTACAACTACAGCGATGTTATTTTTGACAGCATCAGTTACGATAGCCGAACAACCAAAGAAAATACTCTATTTTTTGCAAAAGGAGCTGCCTTTAAAAAAGAATATCTGTTTTCAGCTATCGCACAAGGGCTTGGTTGGTACGTGGCTGAGCAGGACTATGAAGTTGGTATTCCTGTTATTGTTGTCAACAATATTAAGAAGGCCATGAGTTTGATTGCCATGGAATTTTATGGCAACCCTCAGGAAAAACTTAAAATCCTTGCTTTCACTGGTACTAAAGGAAAAACAACAGCGGCTTACTTTGCCTATCATATCTTGTCCCAACGCTACCCAACAGCCCTCTTATCGACAATGAATACAACTTTAGATGGCAAGACTTTCTTCAAATCTTCCTTCTCAACTCCTGAAAATATTGATCTCTTTGATATGATGGCTCAAGCGGTTAAGAATGGGAGAACCCATCTGGTAATGGAAGTTTCCAGCCAAGCATATCTGGTAAATCGAGTGTATGGATTAACTTTCGACGTGGGAGTTTTTCTCAACATCACACCAGACCATATTGGACCGATTGAACACCCAACTTTTGAGGATTATTTCTACCACAAACGTCTCCTCATGAAGAATAGCCGAGCCGTTGTTATCAATAGCGATATGGATCATTTCTCCGTCTTGAAAGAGCAAGTCGAAGGCCAAGAACATGACTTTTATGGAAGCCAGTCTGAGAATCAAATTGAAAACTCCAAAGCTTTCAGCTTCTCAGCCACTGGTAAATTAGCTGGAAACTATGATATCCAACTGATTGGTCACTTCAACCAAGAAAATGCTGTGGCTGCAGGTCTTGCCTGCCTTCGCCTAGGTGCGAGCCTCGAGGATATCCAAAAAGGGATTGCTAAGACGCGCGTTCCTGGCCGAATGGAAGTCTTGACTCAGAAAAACGGTGCTAAGGTCTTCATCGACTATGCCCATAATGGAGATAGCTTGAAAAAACTGCTCTCTGTTGTCGAAACCCATCAAACGGGGACCATTTCACTAGTTCTCGGATCAACTGGGAATAAAGGAGAGAGCCGCCGCAAGGACTTTGGCTTACTCTTAGAAGAGCATCCTGAGATCCAAGTCTTCCTCACAGCGGATGATCCCAACTATGAAGATCCTTTGGCAATCGCTGAAGAGATTAGTAGCTTCATCACGCGCCCTGTCGAGAAAATCGCAGATCGCGAAGAAGCCATTCAACTGGCTATGGCGACAACCAGCAAGCCTGAAGATGCTGTTATTATCGCTGGAAAAGGAGCGGACTGCTACCAAATCGTCAATGGCGTAAAAGAAGAGTATCCAGGTGACGCCGCCATCGCTGAACGTTATCTATAATCAAACAAAACAAGGCTAGGAAGTTTTCCTAGCCTCTTTCTATTGTTTGATAAACATCAGTCTTTCCTTATCCAAGTCCACTGCTAATGCATATTTGCCTTCATTATTTTTGCGGATATAGCCTAAGACTTCTAAACTATCGACAAAGATATCTCTGCGCTTTTGCTGGACTACTTCTTTTTTGAGAAATTTGAGCAAAAAGCTAGTCATATACTTGAGAGCATACTCAGGATTGACATCTCCCAAGATAGCATAGAGCTTCTCTTGCTCCTCCGTCAATAGATATTGGTGTTTCATCTTGTAGAAGTAATTGGAAAGAGTCTGTGCATTTCGCTCAAAGTCCGTCTCTTCCACCAAAATCGCTTCGTTGGTAGTATTGCGGAGTTCTGTTTGAAAGACCTTGGCTTTTAATTCTTGATAAAGTTCACTATCCTCTCGGACAAAGACCACTTCATCCAGGTCAACCCGATCAACTGACTCTAAGAAAGGCAAATTGAGAGTGTAGCGTTTATTTTCTCGAAGGATCAAGCTCGCTTTGATATACTCCTCCATCAGCTTATCCACTGGTTGATCTGGAAATTGGGCCTTGATTTGCCGCAGGATCACATCGTCGTGCTGATCCAGATAGTTGATCAAGTCCTTGAAAAATGGCTGACGTGTCAAACGTGTGGGATTAATGATGGTAATCATCCAAATACCTTTCTTTAAACTGTAGCTGTGGTGATTGGGCTAACTGACTAGGATTGGTCCCGGGCTGATTCAGAGGTACAGCTAGTCCTAGATCTCTGTAGTAGGCTTTCCAAAAGGAACTAATCTCTTCTTCTCCCTCTCCAAACTTCATTGGAATGGTATCAAAAATAGGAAGAATTGCTGCTACAAACTGGGAACAATAGAAACCATCTCCATCTGGATAAAAGGAAGCATTGTAGGGAGAACCTAAAAGGTTTTCCGACAACTTTTTGACCTCTTTGAGATCGATTTTCGGATAGCGATAAAGGTCATAGACTTTTCCAGCTTCGAAGAAGTCCTCAGGGGCCTGGACCAGGACGCCACCTTCCACCGTAGCATGATAAATGGAACCGTCCAAAAAGATAGCCACGTGACTGTAGTTACCTGTAGAAGCCTGGATAGCCTGCCCCATTTCTGTATCTTCTTTCACAAAAATCAAATCGCCATTTTCTAACATACTTCTCTCCTAGCAAAAAAGGAGCCGAAACTCCTTTTTAACAATGGGCTTCCCCATCTATGATTATGCATTAAAGCTTTCAGTCAATTGAGGTACCACTTGTTTCTTACGTGAAACAGCACCTGGAAGGAAAGCGTGGTTGTTTTCAAGTTTGAAGTCGAAAGCTGCTTCTACCTTGTCCATATTAGCACCAAGAGCCAAAATTTCTGAGTTTGAGTTCACGATATCTGTAATCATCAAAACAAAGTCAGAGTAGCCGTTAGCTGCATTTGCGGCTTGGATAGCTGCTTCGATTTCAGATTGGCGTTCCAAGACTTCAGCGATATCAACTGTATTGACTTGAGCCACACGAACATTGTTTCCGTTGAGTTCGAAGGTCTTGGCATCGATATCAATCAATTCTTCAGCAGATTTGCTTGCCAAGTTTGTACCAGCCTTGAGCATGGCAAGACCGTATTCTTCCAAGTTGACACCAGCCAATTCTGCCAATTCAGGTGCAATCACTTTATCAGATGGGTGTGTTGTTGGAGATTTCAAAAGAAGGGTATCTGAAATCAAACCTGAAAGCATCAAACCTGCCAATTCTTTTGGCACTGCTACACCGTGTTCTTTGAACATGCGGTATACAATAGAAGATGCTGATCCAACTGGTTCCAAACGCATGTAAAGTGGGCTGGCAGTTTCAAAGTTAGCCACACGGTGGTGGTCCACCACACCGTAAACTTCTACTTCAGCGATATCTGAAACAGATTGTTGGAATTCATTGTGGTCCGTTAAGATGACTTGCTCTGCACCTTCTGCTTTAGCAGATGTGATCACGCGCGGTGCTTCCACACCAAAATAATCCAATACGAAAGCCGTTTCTTCATTTGGAGTTCCAAGAGCCACCGCTTCTGTATCCAAACCATAAGCATCTTTTGCAAGATAAGCAAAGGCTACAGATGAACCAATGGCATCTGAGTCAGGGTTTTGGTGACCAAAAACGAGAATTTTTGACATATTTCTACCTCTTTATTTCATTTATAGATTCACTCTATTTTAACACGTTTTTCCGTTTAAAGAAAGGGAAGAACAATGCATTCACTAGAAAAAACAGTTGGGATTGCCAACTGTTTTTCTTCTTTATCCTTTGACCCGTTTCAGGTAATCTTGGTAACTTTCTGTTTCCATCAAATCTTTTGCATTTTGGACCCGTTCTTTTGTCGGTGGTTTCACACCCTCCAATTTGTACGGAATTCCCAATTCACGCCATTTGAATTCCCCCATAGTATGGTAAGGAAGGATCTCAAATTTATCGACATTTTTAAGGGTTTTAACAAATTTTCCAAGTTCGATCAAGTCGTCATCTCGGTCTGTCAAACCTGGCACCAAGACGTGGCGAATCCAAACGGGCTTGCCAATATCAGACAAATACTTGGCACAAGCTAGAATCGTTTTATTGGTATGGCTGGTCACAATTTTGTGTCGTTCATCATTGATTTCCTTGATATCAAGAAGCACCAAGTCTGTCACTGCCATCAAGCGGTCAAATTTTTCCAAATAACGAGGCGTATTCCGGAAAGGAAGAGCACAGGTATCCAAAGTACAATGAATGCCCAACTCTTGAGCCTTGGTAAAAAGTGCAATCAAAAAGTCAATCTGCAAGAGGGCTTCTCCACCACTGACAGTGATTCCCCCTTTTTCGCCCCAAAATCCACGATAACGGAGGGCTTCTTCTAAGACATCATCCACCGTCCGCTCACGGGACTTGTTGGTTTCCATTGCCCAAGTATCTGGATTGTGGCAGTATTGACACCGCATTTGACAGCCTTGAAGGAAGACAATAAAGCGGATCCCAGGCCCGTCTACTGCACCAAAACTTTCTGTCGAGTGTACCATTCCTGTTACTTTTCCATAGTCAACTGTTTCATTTTCCATTGAGGAACCTCTTCTCTTGAAAACGTTTTATGATTTTATTATATCACGATTCCATCTATTTTAAAGAGTTTAAGCTTCTTTTTGAAAAGAAACTGTTCTTTTCAGTAGTTTTCATTGTCCTAGTACAGTTTCCAATATGGGACTAACTGTCCTGTATTTTAATAGAAAAAAGGAGCCAGCGACTCCTTTTTTAGATCTTTCTTATGAAACACGTTAGTAAGTCATCCTTTTTTTCTTATACCAGACAAGACTCATCGTAGCTACTGCAACTCCAAAAAGAGCTAGATAGCTTGTTTTTTGTCCAGTAGATGGAAGGATTTTCCGTTTACCTGGTGTCTTAGTTTCTGTTACTGCCTCTTCCTTGTCTTCTTGCTTCTCATCTTCGTTCTTGCCCTTCTCTTTATTTTCAGCTGTTGAACTCTTTTGTTCATTAGCTTGGTCCTGATGAGGGGCTAGTTGAGTTCCTGTATTCGATGAAGAAGGGCTGGTTTGTTCCGTTGCTTGTCCTGTATTTCCTTGTTGATCATCCGTCGGCGTTCCTGGAATTTGTGCTCCACTAAAGTCGATTTGGACCAAGACAGGATCATGGTCTGATGCACGACCGTGTTCCTTCATAAAGGAAGCATTGATATGGACTGGTTCAAACCTTGCTTTGGCTGCCATGTTGTTTGAGATAAAAATGTTATCCAATACTTGATTGCTACCACGGTAGAAATAAGAATAGCGATCACCTGCATCATGTTGGGACATTAAGTTGGTTAGCTCATTGCCCGCAAGGATCTGTGCTGTGGTTGAGAAATCGTAATCATTAAAATCACCCGTCAAAACGAAGGTCGCCTTCGGATTTTGCTTCAATCCTTCTTGGACGAATTGATGGATGACACTAGCTTGTGCTTCACGAGTTGGCAAGGTATGTTCCACTGCTGGTTGGCTTGCCCCATAAATAGCATCATCTCCGATTTTTGATTTCAAGTGATTGGCAATCACCACAACTGGTTGACCTTTGAATTCAAACTCAATAGCTAAAGACTTGCGAGTATGATTAAACGATGGATCGTTAGGGGCAATCCGAGCTGGATTTTTAACCAGGTGTCCCTTGTCAAATTGTGCTGCTTCGTTGCTAGTCGCTGCCTCTTTCTTGGCTAAGGTCACACGTTCTGGATTGTAGAGGATTCCCAAACGAATATTAGAACCAGGCTTTCCTCCGTCAGCCCCATCTAGTGGAGCAACCTCCGTATACTCATAGCTCTTGCCACCCAATTCCTTGATCCGATTGGCTAGTTTGCGTCCACTTTCAAGACCACTGGTCGTCCCGTCATCCACACTGCCATTATTGTCCTGCACTTCGATCAAAGTAATAATATCCGGATTGTGAATTTCATGGATAAAGGAATTGGCAATCAGCGTCACCTTATCCTCTGGCGTTTCATTTTTGGCATTGTTGGCCGAGAAATTTTCAATATTATAGGAAGCGATGGTCAGCTTGTCCTCACTTGGTTGGGTTTGAGCTGATTGACGCTGCAAGCCACCATCTTGGACCGTCAGCTGTTGAGTGGGCTCTACCTTATAAAAGCTATTCCGATACGTTACCACTCCTGTTACGTCTTCTGCAAAGTAATCCTTGGCTTTTGCGACAAACTGATTACCAACATAAATCGGGATCGTCGCTGTATTTTGCGCATGTGGCCGTAGATTCAGACCTCCAATATTGTTGAAAGGAAGGCCTGTAAAATCTTCTCCCAATACATAGATATCTCCTTTATACTGGGGACCTAGAACATGCGGTTTCTTTACTACAGTGAGCATGCCTTCCAGACTTTCCCAATAATCGAGGGCATCGGTTTCTGGAGCATAAGCAGTTGGATTAGTCTTCACCTCTGCCGGCATCCCCGCAGTGATATTCACAGCTTCTGGAAGAGGGGCTGTCCCGTCTTTTGTGATCCAAGCATCAACCAACATGGTCACCGTTAAACTATTCGTCGGTTCCTTAAAGGTCTTCCCCGCTCCCAAGGTGACTTCTTCCATATAGCCTTCTTTGACGGTACCGGTGATTTTTACCTTGTCACCGACCTTGACCTTGTATTTAGAAACTACATAAATCCCATCTGAAGTCCGACTATTACCATCCGATTCAATATCTTGAGCATAAAAACCATAGCGGTCTGTTTTGGTCACCACCGCATTTTTGATGGCTACCTTTTGGCCTTCAAGTGGAGAGCGTTGCGCTTCCCCTTGAATCTCCCCAATCTTAACCGTTTTCTCTTCGGTATCCTCCGAGGAACTGCTAGATATCTCTCCTCTATCACTCGAAGCTCTCGTCGTAGCTTCTGTAGTTGTTGTAGCGGAAGTCGAATGATTTGTCGAGCCTTCCTCGCTACTAGTGTTCGTCACAAGTGCTGGCTCTGAAGTCGAAGCTGTGGTCTCGTCAGCAACTACCGTGAGGGCACTGTTAAAGACCCCAAACTGACTAGCCAATAAGGTAGCTACTGCTAATAATCGAATCTTTTTTCCGTTATATCTCATGCTTCTCTCCATCCCTAAAAAGTTTTCCTCTTTTATTATAAGGGAATGGTTTTACATTTTCAAGCGCTTTCAAAAATATTTTTCAAAAAAAAACAGACAAGCGAGTCCAAATCATGAAAAAATGCCAACATATCTATCAAATTTTTAAAGAGCAAATATTAGAAGAAAAATATCTAGTCGGGGATTTTCTGCCTAGCGAAAATGACTTAAAAGAGCACTACCAGGTCAGCCGAGATACCATCAGTAAATCCCTCAAGCTCTTCCAGGAGGAAGGCTTTATCGAGACTGTTCAAGGGATGGGGTCGCAAATTTGTAGACAATCCCATTTTGACTTTTCTGTCTCGCAATTAACCAGCTACTAAGAAATCGTCGAAGCTTCTGGTCTTCAGTCAGAGACCAATGTCATTCGTTTGGAAAAAATCGTTATCGATGAAAAAGGAGCCAAAAAAACTGGATTTCCCCTTCATCGTTTGGTTTGGAAAGTGACCCGGCAACGAGTGGTAGATGGCGTCGCTTCTGTCTTAGATATTGATTACCTGGATAGAGAGTTGATCCCTGGCCTGACTAAGGAAATTGCCAGCGCTCTATCTACCAATATATAGAAGAAGACTTGAATTTGCAGATTGGCTATGCCAAGAAAGAAATTTTGATTTCACCAATCGATAATCGCGATAAGATCTTACTGGATCTTGGAAAAAACCAACACGTGGTAACGGTCCGCTCCCAAGTTTACTTAGCAGACGGTCGGCAATTCCAGTTCACCGAAAGCCGTCATAAATTAGACAAGTTTCATTTTGTCGACTATGCAGAGAGGAGGAAATAAAAAGGAGGCTGGGACAAAAGTCCTAGCCTCTCAGTTATCTTTGTATTGTCGAGCAAGACGCAGTGATTGAGTGGGCTCTACTACACTGATTTCATCTGCTTTTACAGCCCTACTCAACTGTGCGGAGGTGGGACGACGAAATCGAATTCTAACGAATGACCGATTTCTGTCCCACTCTCTTTTATTCTATCCTAAGACCAATTCATCACTCACCAAGGTTTCACCACTGTTCTTGTGGAAAAGATGCATCAAATCTTCAACCGTTAGGTTTTTCTTTTCTTCTCCTTTGACGTCGACAACGATCTTGCCTTGGTAGAGCATGATCAAGCGGTTGCCGTATTCAATAGCATGGTTCATATCATGCGTAATCATCAAGGTTGTCAAATCATGGCTTTCCACGATCTTTTGTGTCAATTCCATGACCATTTCACTGGTCTTGGGATCAAGCGCTGCGGTATGTTCATCCAGAAGCAAGAGTTTGGGTTTAACCAAGGCTGCCATGACCAAAGTCAAAGCTTGACGTTGCCCACCAGATAGATATTGAGTATCGACTTTGAGACGGTTCTCTAAACCAATATTCAGTTCCTTCAAGGCTTCACGGAATAATTCGCGATCCTTCTCCCGAACGCCCCAGCCCAAACCACGAGATCTCCCCCGACGTTGGGCAATGGCCATATTTTCTTCAATGGTCAAACGAGAAGCTGTCCCCATTTTAGGATCTTGGAAGACACGCGCAATATCCTTAGCACGCTTACGAACACTGGTATTTTTGATGGAGTTGCCTTCAAGCAAGATATCTCCTTCATCTACGACCAGATTTCCTGCCAAGATGTTCATCAAGGTTGATTTCCCAGCTCCATTTCCACCGATGACCGAAATGAAGTCCCCTTCTTCTACTTGGAGATTCAAGCCTTTTAAGACATGGTTTTCATTAACCGTTCCTGCTTCAAATGTCTTATGAATGCCTTCAATTGATAATAATGTTGCCATACTATTCTCCTATTTATTTCCTAACTTCAATCCGCGAACACGAAGACGTTTTTGCGCCTCAGGAGCGAACAAGACAATCGCGAGCAAGATCGCATTGAAGAGACGAACCATATTTTGATCGAGATTTGGGATCTCGTAAATATTTAAGATAATCAAACGGTAAACAATGGCTCCAACCCCGATGGAAAGCAAGCGCCAACCAATGGTCAATTCGTGGATCAAAACCTCAGCGATAATCACCGCACTCAAGCCAACCACGATCGTCCCTGTACCAGAAGTCACATCTGAGAAACCATCATTTTGAGCAAACATGGCTCCACACAGAGCAATCAAGCCATTTGAAATCATGCAGCCCAACATCTTCATGTTGTCCACATTAACCCCATTAGCCTCACTCATCGGGATGTTATCACCTGTCGATCGTAGAACCAAGCCAAGTTGCGTCTTCATTAAGAGGGTCAACAAGATACATACGATGAACAAGCAGGAAATACTAATCAAAAAGACAGCTTCTTCATTGGAAAGTCCTAATTTCATGACACTCTTGAAAATGGTATCTGCATCGCCAATAGAAAGATTGGGAACTCCCCCCATGATTTTGATATTGATAGAGTAGAGACCCGTCAAAGTGACAATCCCTGTCAAAAGGGCTGGAATTTTCATTTTTGTATGGAGAATCCCAGAGATCAAGCCTGCGATCATCCCTGCTAGAAAAGCCAATAAGGTCGCCAGCCAGGGATTTCTTCCCGCTTGAATCTGTGAAGCCACAACCGCTGCTCCAAGTGGAAAGGCTCCTTCTGCTGTCATATCGGCAATATCTAAAATTCGAAATGTTAAGTAAACACCGATCGCCATGATCGACCACAATAAACCTTCTGATAAACTTGATAAAACGAAATTCATCTCAAACCTCCTATTTTTCTACCTTCAACGAGCTAATATCAATTCCAAGCTCTTTAGCCATCTCTTTATTGGTATGCAATTCTAATTTTTCAGGTGTTTCAACTGCGACTTTTCCAGGTTTCTCACCCTTCATGATGCGAATAGCCATCCGAGCTGCTTGTCTTCCCAATTCCTCATAATCGGTACCAAAATTGTACAAACCACCCGTAGTTACCATCTCAGTAGATCCACCAAAAACTGGCACCTTGTGACTGAGGGAAACCTGTTTGATGGTTTCCATTGTAGAAGAAATGATATTATCCGTCGGAACAAAGACGATATCTGCTTCTGACATGATACTGTCTGCTGCTGCTTTCACATTGTTACTATCGAGAATGGTTTTTTCAACCACTTGATAACCTTTGGCTTCTAGGATCTTCTTCGCATTGTCTTTTTGGACAACTGAGTTAGGCTCACTTTGCGTATAGAGAATCCCAACTGTTTTTGCTGTCGGGAGCACTTGTTTGATCAAGTCTACCTGTGTAGCGATCGCATCTTCTGACTGGTCACTTGTCCCTGTGATATTGCCACCTGGTTCTTTCAAGTTTTTCACCAATTTCGCTGCCAATGGATCGGTCACAGCTGAGAAGACAATAGGTGTTGATTTAGTGGTATTAGCCAAACTTTGAGCCGAAGGAGTTGCAATCGCAAAGACGAGATCACTTTCTTCAGCCAATTGTTTGGAAATATTTTTCAGATTTCGTTGCTCCCCTTGAGCATTTTGGAAATCGATCTGAATATTTTTCCCATCTATATAGCCCTCTTTCTTCAACTCCTCGATAAAGCCTTTTCGTGTCGCATCGAGCGACTTATGGGTGATGTACTGGGAAATCCCAATTCGAAAGACATTGTCTTTTTTAGCATCCTTCAGGTGGTGTAAGGTCACCAATGATGTTAATAGAAGTCCTACAACTAGGACAGGTGCTAGTAATTTTTTGACTACTTTCATTTCAAACTCCTTTACTGCAAAAATAAATAAAAAATCCGCTTAGATTATTCTCTAAACGGATGCTTGAAATTCTCCAACAAGATACAAAAACCTCGGTCCATTTAGATACTAGCTCTATGGACCATCATCAAAAATCTTAGCCACATAGATACAAACAAATTGCTTGGGTTGTTTGCATCCATGAGATCATGTCTACAAACACTATCTAAAGTAGCTAAAGTAAAATTTTTGAGTTGAAATGGCTTGTTGCTTCATGTTTATTTTCTGCTTTCTTTTTTTATGGGTATTATCTTACCGTAATTTTTTTTGGCTGTCAAGACTATTTCAGAAATTTTTGAAATTTTTTGAAAATTCAACTGGTCCTGACAAGAAAAAAAAACAGAGGCTGGAACACGTCCAAGCCTCTATTTTTTAATCTTCTTTTGATTTAGTTTCTTCATCTTCCTCGACGATTTCAGAAATTTCAACTTTCACCTTGGTCACACGACCATTTTTTACTTTGTCATTTGTCAAAATGAGGTGTTTCTTTTGACTATCGACTTCACAGCTGAGTCGCTCCTTCAAGGTTGGAATTCGCCCAACCTCTGTCAGATAATACCCTGCAATGGTATCCACATCATCACTTTGCAACTCAACATCAAAATATTCGTTAAAGTCATTTAGTGACATGGCTCCTTGTACGACATAGGTATTGTCCGCAATTTCAAAGACATCAATTTCTGCTTTGTCAGTCTCATCGTCAATTTCACCGACGATTTCTTCCAAGAGGTCTTCAAGGGTAACCAAACCAGACATCCCACCATATTCATCAAGCAGAATAGCCATTTGATTTTGGGTATTGCGCAATTCCTTCAAAAGATCATCCACAAAAATGGTCTCTGGAACAAACAAAGGTTCTTGTAAAATCTTTCTTAAGACAATATTATCAAAGCCATTGATAAATCCTTCGTTCAAGAGACGTTTGGTATGGATGAGACCGATGACATTGTCCTTGTCATCATCATAGACAGGAATCCGTGAAAAGTTTTGCTTAAGGATACTTTCAATGATTTCTTTGGTATCATCATTGATATCAACCATGAAGGCATCTGTCCGTGGCACCATGACTTCACGCGCTACCATTTCATCTAATGAAAAGATCCCTTGGAGCATCTCAATCTCGTCCGCATCTAGTGATGCTTCACTATTGGTCAGCATATACTCGATTTCATCCCGCGTCATCTTTTCATCTGGATCATCGAATTCCATTGGTGTGATACGGCTCAAAAGGTTGGTCGACGCTGAAAGCAACCAAACAAAGGGGCTAACAATTTTTCCTAATAAAATGACAATCGGAGCTGTTCGAACAGCTAACTCATCTTTCAGGTTCATAGCGATTCGTTTCGGATAGAGTTCCCCAAATACGATCGAAATATAAGTCAAAAACGCTAGAGATAAAAAGCTTCCAGCTGTAAGTGCCGTTTTAGTATTGCCCATCCATCCAGCAATAAGATGACCAAGGCTATCTGCAAGACTCGCCCCAGATAAGATGGTAATCAAGGTGATCCCCACCTGAATAGTGGATAAGAAATGGTTGGGCTGTTCCAAAACGCTAAGAAGACGAATGTATTTTTTATCCCCTTCTTCTGCTTTTTGCACTACACGAGAACGATTCAACGATACCATTGACATTTCGGTTGCCGAGAAAAAGGCATTCAACAATGTTAAAACAATCAATAAAATAAATTCCAGTAAAATTTCCTGACTGCCAGGGTCTTCCATGGATAATTTCCTCCAGTATATAATATTGTATATTATACCACAAAATAGGAGAGCCTGCATTCTTCTATAAAATTTTCTTTTTTTACCATCAAAAAATCAGGAACAAGTCCTGATTTTAGTGTTCTGCACTGGTAAAATCATAAAAGAAGGCATTGAGTTTTTCAACCAGCTCAAGCGATGAGAGACTACTTGTACAGATAAAAGGTTTTTTCTTTAATTCCGGCATCATAAAGTTGGCTACCACCACATCTGCATCCGTAGCTTCGATATCGTCCACTGTTAGATTGTACTTGATCATCTGTGTAAATTCAAAGTTGTCCGTACAGTAAAAATCAAGGAAATCAATCATGGATTTGGCATGGTGATCGTCAAAACGACTGATAATCAAGACCTTAATAGACTTCCGACGGCGCAATAACTGTGGCAAGAGACGTTCCCAGTGAGTGTATACCGTATAGATCATGTGCTTGATGATCTCATCATTCAGATCATGCTTCATGGTCTTCATATAAGTGATGATATGCTCCTTCAAATCATCATAGAAGGCTGGGAAGATGCTCATAAAATCTTCATTGGTGTTGGTCTTGGTATCAAATAAGAGAAACTCCGAGAATAATTCCTTCCGACCAAGATGAGATGTATTATGGACATGCATCAACATTTCATCTAAATTCTCAATTTCTAGATCATAGGTATAGCATAGATCCTTGAACATATCTCTGATGAGCGTCGTTGATTCTTTGGCATAAGTGTCTGTTTCTGCAGCTTCGATCAAACTTTCTGGACTGAAATAGAAATTCTCTTGAATAAAGATAATGAAGAACTGCTCCAGCACTTGTTCATTCAACTCGACACCCAGCTGTAAGCTAAAATAGCGCAACATCTCCTCGACATTGGTCACCTCTTGGTACTGATCTTTATAAGCTTCAAAAGTGGTTGGCATATCAATAAAGAAGCCTTGCTTAATGCGCGACAAGTAGACTGTCAAGAGAACTTTGTAAGACTTAATGACAGAGAAGGTCAATGGATAGCCATAGAGTTTAAAGAAAAAAGTAATCAAATCAGTCACAGCCTCTTCCTTAAATTCTGGGAAAGGCCATTCCATATAGTAATAACGCTCTGCAAAATATTGGGCATAAAAGAAACGAACATCGATCTCATTCCCAACAAGGTTCAAAGGTTTCAAATCAATCTTCACATTGTATTTAGTTTGAAGTTTCTGATTAATTGTCCGAATCAAGCGATAGAAAGATTGGTAACTCAGATCAAACTTTCTGCAAATATATTCATTGGAAACATCCTTGTGGAAGAAGAGGTATTCAATCAAGGCGAAGGCTTGTGATTCTTTAAAAAAGTGATGGTAAATCACCTCAAGCCCAACCGAATCCTCATAACTGATCTTGATCCCATTGGTAGAGGATTCAATTAAAAACTCATCAAATGTACTACGAAGATTAGACAAATCTTCTTTTAACGAACGTTCTGTACAATCCAAACGCTTGGCCAACTCTTTTAAGTGAAACCATCTTTTCTCCTTGATCAAGATTTCTAGCAATTGGAGTTGACGTCTTTGTTTTTTGGATAAGAGCAGTCTCATCTTTCCCTACCTATTTTCATATTTTATTTAAAAATCACTTATATTTTAACACATTTCATAACAGTTGTAGTTTTTTAACTGTATTTTTCTCAAAAAACTGTACAAAAAAGACTCCAAGGCCCATATAGGCGCTAGAGTCTAAGATTTATTAATGATTCCAAATTCTTCTTTTTTCTTCTGCTCCTTGGCAGCACGGTGGTTATCATAAAGATTTACCAAGAATTTTACAATTTCTTTCCCAATCGAATAGACTGGAATCGCGACGACCATCCCGATAATGCCGTAGATATTACTTGAGAGCAATAAGAGAACCATAATGGTAATCGGGTGAACCTTCATCACGCCTCCAACAATACGCGGATAAAGAATATTCCCATCGATCTGCTGGATGATCAACATGTAAATGACTGCTTTGATCATCATATCCATATCTGTGAAGGCATAGGTGATAATCATTGGAATCAAGCCGATGGTTGGTCCTACATAAGGAATCAAGTTGGCCAGCCCAGAAAAGATGGCAAAGACCAAAGCGTACTTCAATCCAATAAAACTATAGCCAATGTAGGCTAGTGTCCCAATGATCAAGGCATCGATTGAAATACCACTAATATAGCGGGAGACCGTTTCATTCAAACTAATCAAGAGGCTTGAGATATGAAGTTTGTCATTGCGTAAAATGGTCCGCTCTAGCATGGGTAATAACTTCTTCCCATCGATCAAGAAATAAACCAAGAAGACGGGGGTCATGATCAAAATAAAGACCGTATTGACAATGGTGTTAACCACACTTCCTAAACTGTTGGTCACACTATTCAAGAGATTTTGTAGGATATCCACATAAGAGAGATTCAACTGCTGAATCGTCGATTGGATATTCACATTCTGGAACAAAGGGTTGGTCGAGAGTTTTCGAACCAAACTTTGGACTTCCCAATACAGGCCTTGGGTCGAGTTGATCAAGCTGGTTAACTGATTGATTAAGATGGGGAGGAGATAAACAATCCCCAAGCCCACGATGCCAAATAAGACCACCAAGGTGATCAAAATGCCAAACACACGCTTGATTTTAAGGTGTTTCTCCAACAATTCCACAACTGGATTGGTAATGTAGTATAAAAAACCTGCAATTAAAAATGGTAAGAGGATGGTATTCAGAACGGATACAAATGGAGAAATCAAGGTGCCCATCGATTTCCAAATATAGAAAATCACCGTCAATAATAAAATCTCACATGTCCAGAATAACAATTTACTATTTCGAAACATTCCTTACCTCCTGTTTTCTATTCTACCATATTTTATGTTAGAATAAAGGAGATTTTAATCAAAAGGATGAAGTTATGAATAATTTGATTGAACTACAAGACGTCAATTTGATCCGCAAAGGAAAATCTCTTTTAAAAGAGATTAACTGGCGAGTAAAAGAAAATGAATGCTGGGCGATTTTAGGCTTAAATGGAGCAGGAAAATCGACCCTCCTTAAACTGTTGATGTCTGAATACTGGGCTAGTTCGGGACAGGTAACGGTCCTTGGAACACGCTTTGGAGAAGGGGGGATTCCTGAGTTACGAAAGCGTATTGGGATCGTTAGCTCCTTTATTTCAGAAAGACTGCCAGAGCATCTTTTGACAGAACAAATTGTCCTAACCGGTCAATACAAGAGTAGTATTTTATATGCTGCATACGGGGAGAAAGAACTAAACTGGGCACGGGATATGCTGACTTCTATTGGGGCTAGCTCTCTGATCGGTCGCAAATACCGGGAGCTCTCCCAGGGAGAAAAGCAGACGGTCCTCATTGCACGAAGCCTCATGGACCAGCCAGATCTGATCATCTTTGACGAAGCTTCAAGTGGATTGGATCTCTTTGCCAGAGAAAAGCTCCTCCGTCAGATCCATCATATCAAACAACTGGATCACGCGCCAACCATGATCTACGTCACCCATCATGCCGAGGAAATTACAAAAGACATGACCCATGTCCTCTTACTCAAACATGGCCAAGTGGTCGAGCAAGGACCAAAGGAAAAGATCCTAACTCCTCATGTCCTTAGCCAGTTTTACGAAGCACCAGTATCCCTTATCGATCTTGGAGATGAGCGACTTTTTGTTAAACCAGAAATCGCACACACAGAAGACCATGAATAAATCAAAAAGTGCTAAGATTTTCATCTTAGCACTTTTAGAATGTAGACAAACTACTTTAAAGTAAAATAAGTTAAGCGATTTTGCAAAAAAATAAAAATGAGTTCCAATTTTTAAATCGATTCAAGAAAATACCGAAACTTTCCGCTGTGAGAAAAGTGCCTGAAACGTTATTGTTTCAAGCACTCGGAATTATTGAGACCCTAGGCTCAATAATTAGTCATGGAACTTTAAAGAAGTTCGCTGACGTCCGTACTCACCTAAGGAAAGTTTTTTATATGACTTTTTCTTCAATCTGAAAGTGCTAAGATTTTCATCTTAGCACTTTTACTTTTACGCTTATCGATTTTGTGCATACTCGATCATATCGTATGGAAGAGTGTTGGCACTTTCTCTTAGGGAGTAGCTTTCTAATTCATTGACATTTTGACGCATGCGACGCGCTTGCTTGGCGGTAATCAGGTGTTGCGCTTCGTATTCAAAAATAATCTTACGCTCTAAATAATAACCTCTCAACATTTCATCGATATTATTTGGTTTCACCCGGTTAATAACCCGCTCCACAAAGGCTCCACTAGTAATAATGGCCGTCTCTCTCAGACGAGATTCTTGCAGGTAAGAGATCAAACTGCTCCGATAAACCCCTTTGAGGTCTTCCAAACTTTCAATGATGATTTCCGTATTGGCCAAATAAAGGGCCGCAATCTGGTCATAATCAACGGCTTCTAACTTTCTATCTTCTCGGTTCCACCAAGTTCGAAAGCCAGAACCTAATGTTAGGATTTCATGGACCAGCAAACGCAAGATGCGGAAAGAAACCAAGAGGTAGTAAGTTAGACGAGACGAAAGGTTGCGATTGACCCGCTGCTCCATATTACGAAGATAGCGTTGGTAGACGCGGTAGCCCCGCTCGCGCATCTTTCCTTCTTCGTAGGCTTGTTCCAAGCCGTCACTTTCAATACTCAAAATCAAGAGCTTCAGCTGTTCCCAGTCCTTTTGAATGAGCTTGTTTTCTTGGCTTAGAATCAAATTTTCAATCCGACCATGGTAGTTATCAATCGCCGCATACAAGGGGCCCTTGTGCTTACTATTCTTTAGGTCTGCTTCTAATTCCATGACGACATCATTTAAAATCGCGATCTGCATCAGGTAGTTATTGGTTTCTTCCTTATCTTCTGATAATTTTGGAAGCACCACTAAGCCAGCAATAAAGCTGACAAGGGTAACTCCTGCCACTAAAAAGAGTAGGACGGGGTATTCTTTTTCGATTTTGGTTGGTATCAAAAGAATCGTCGCAATCGAAACCGTTCCCTTCACACCCGAAAAGGTCAGCAATAAGGCATCTTTCAAATAATTTCTCAATGATTTTTTTAGTCGAACCGTTCGGAACCAATAAAAAAGGTAAACCATGACAAAACGAATTAAAAAGAGCAAGGTTGTCAACAGAAAGACAGAAAGAACTAAAAGAAGATTGTTGTAAATGGGACTACTTAAGATGGGCTTGGCGATCATTTCTAGTTCCATTCCCAAAATCACAAAGACTGACCCATTTAAGATAAAGTTGACCGTATTCCAGACAGTATGACTCACAGTATCTACCCGCGCTTCAAGGAGGGTAATGTGCTTAAAGCGACTGGCTTTTAGGATCCCTGACACAACCACTGCAATAATGCCAGAGACATGGAGTTCTTCTGCTAGGAAGAAGGTCAACAGCGGGAGGCTCAGTTCTAATAACAATTCACTGGCAATATCACTAGCGCGAACACTCAAGAGTAAGGTTTGCAGCCAACGGTTCACAAAGGCCGTCAAGATCCCCACCGCAAATCCTCCAATAATGGAGATTCCTAAGGAAATCCCTGCCTCTCCAAGGGAGAAACTCCCGGTCGCAAGGGCTGCCAAGGCCACTCGAAAGGCAACTAGACCTGAGGCATCATTTAGTAACCCTTCTCCTTTTAAGATATTCGAAACCCGCTTTGGAAAGGTAAAGCGCTCAGACAGGGAAGCAAAGGCTACTAAGTCTGTTGGACCTAGAGCTGCCCCTACGGCCATACAGGCTGCTAAAGGAAGGCTCAGCCACAAGGAGTGAGCTGCCCACCCCAAACTAATGGTTGAGATAAAAATCACTGGAAAAATCAAATAAAGAATAATGCGCCAGTGCTTTAAGACAGAGGTAATATCTGCTTCTTCCGCCTCTCGAAATAACAGAGGGCCAATGACCAAGGCCAGAAAGAGCTCTGTATCCAGATGAAAATTTTCTTCTGGGACAAAGAGAGCCCAAACGATCCCTAGTAAGATTTGAATCAAAGGCAGAGGAAGGCTCGGCACAAGTTTATTGGTGACATTTGAGACGATCAAGATCATCGAGAAGATCACTGCATAAAGGAGTAATTCCATCTTCCTCCCTCCCTAGCGTTCTTGGCAGCAAGTCTCAAATTGCTGTTTTAACTCCGCAATCTTTTGGTCTGTCTTGGTTACATCCTTGTGCTCAATCTTCTTTTGGCACCGTTCCATCTCAAGCGCAACCAATTTCTTTTTTATTTTGAGCATCTTTTTGGTCATATGGGCTTCATCATAAAAACCGATTGCACGCTCGTGAATGGTTGATTCAACAAAATGGTGTCTCAATCCTTCAATTTTATTTTTTAAATATTCTTTATCCATGACGATAGCTTTCTAATTTTTCAATCATGACCAAAAACGGTGGTTGGTTCACTTGATTCAGTGTCCGGTAGATGGTCGCTGTGTAATCTTTTTGAGGGAGCTGACTGACAAAATCTAGCACTGCATCACGCTCGATATCTCCTCCCTCATGACCATAATAGATCATCAAAGCCATTCGCCCACCTTTTTCTAGGCGAGCACAGATTTTTTCCATCGCTTCAATCGTGGTAACTGGAAGAGTAATCACCGACTTATCTGCAGATGGCAGATAACCCAGATTGAAAATAGCTGCTTTGAGGGTCTCTACATATTGGTCCACATGCTGGTGACCATCCAAAATCAACCGGACATGCTGAAGTCCCAACTTTTCCAATCTTTCTTGGGTATTTACAAGGGCCTGTTCTTGAATATCAAAGGCATAGACCTGGCCTGCTAGTTTGGCTAAAAAGGCCGTATCATGTCCATTTCCCATGGTGGCATCCACTACCACATCTTCTTTGGTGATGACTTCTGCTAAAAATTGATGGGCCATTTCAAGCGGTCGTAACATCAGCACTCTCCTTTTCTTCTAGCTTACATCCTTGGGTACTTCCACGACGACGCATTTCAATTTCAATAGCGTTTAGGACTTCCCATTTGTTGAGGCTCCACATAGGGCCAATCAACATATCCCGTGGTGCGTCCCCTGTAATTCGATGGATGACGATATGTTTGGGGATAATCTCCAACTGGTCACAGATGACCTTGACATACTCCTCCTGGCTCATGAGTTGAAGGCGTCCTTCATGATAGTCCCGTTGCATGCGTGTATTAGTCATCAAATGCAAGAGGTGCAACTTGATGCCATCAATTTCATTATCGGTCACACAACGGCGAACATTTTCCACCATCATCTCATGCGTCTCCCCCGGAAGGCCATTGATCAAATGGGACACGATCTCAGCCTTGGGCACCTGTTGGCGAATACGCTTGACTGTTTCAACATAGAGGTCATAACTATGGGCCCGATTGATTAATTGAGACGTCGCTTCATAAGTCGTCTGAAGCCCCAACTCAATCGTCACATGCATGCGCTCGGTCAGCTCTGCTAGATAGGCCAAGGTATCATCTGGTAAACAATCCGGACGCGTACCGATGTTGATTCCTACTACTCCTGGTTCATTGATGGCCTGCTCATAACGCTCTCGAATGACGTCCACCTTATCGTGGGTATTGGTGAAATTTTGAAAATAGACCAGATACTTCTTCACATCCGGCCATTTCCGATGCATAAAGTCAATCTCTTTGTAAAATTGTTCTCGAATCGGAGCTTCTGGGGCCACAATGGCATCTCCTGAACCCGAGACCGTACAAAAAGTACAGCCACCGTGGGCGACTGTTCCGTCTCTATTGGGACAATCAAAGCCTGCATCAATAGGGACTTTAAAGGTCTTTTCTCCAAATAAGGTTCGATAATAATCATTCAAGGTATTGTAGGATTTCATACCCTTCATTATAGCAAAAAAAGAGTCGAACTCAAAACACGAGTCCAACTCCTAGTTGTTAGTTATTTTTGCTTCCCTGTAAAGCGCCATTGAAACCGCAAGCGATCGTACAAGGGGTACTCAAATTGCAAGACAGCAAGACCCAAAATCATACTGCCGAGAACGTCTGATGGGTAGTGGACCCCAACATAAATGCGGGAAACCACAATGGTCACAATTCCCAGAACCAGAAAGCCTTGAAGGCAATAGAGGGCTGTTTTATTTTTTACATGTTGGCCGATCATGAGGATCAAACTTCCCAAAACAAGGGTAGACGCCAGTGAATGACCACTCGGGAAAGAAAAGCCCTTTTCCTCTACAAGATGAAGAATACTTGGTCTCGGTCTCTGATAGATATTCTTTAGAAGAAGAACCAAAAGACCAGTCAATACCAGATTGCTCCCAAGAAAAAGAGCTTCACTGTACCATTTCTTATAGGCAAAGACCGCCAGCAGAAGGCCCACCCAGATGACAATGATCTTGGTATCCATGACATGGGTCACCTTAGTAAAGAAGGCCGTCAGTGTTGCAGGCAGATCGCCTCGAATAGTAGATTGAAGCGCGCTATCAAAGCCCGTTAATTGTTGCGGGTAGAAACGAATCACATACCCGAGAATGACAAAAATGAGAAGGGCGAAGCTTGCCTTCGCCCAATGTTGTTGTTTATTTTTCATATTTTTTCAAAATCGGTTGCAAAAGAGTGTAGATCAATCCAAATGCGATGGCCCAAATCACTCCTTCGATCAGGTTAAACGGTGCAACCATTGCGGCTAAATAGTGGACAAGCCCTAGTGTTTTCGAAATATCATAGTTCATAAAGCGAGCATACAAAGGGATTGCATAGACATAGTTCACCAATACCATCGTGATACTCAAGCTGATCGTTCCGACAATCGTTGCCAGGACAAATCGGCCATGGGTCCGTTCCTTGTTCCAAATCCATGCAAAAGCAAGGACAAAAACAAGAATTCCAATGATATTGATTGGTAGTCCGATCAAGGTCTCAAGCCCCTTATTATTAAGAGCTAATTTAAGAACAGATCGGATCAAGGTCACCCAAACAGCACTTTTAAAATCCAACAAGACCAAGGCCAACAAGATGGCAATGATACTCAAATCAATTTTGAAGAAATCTATCAAGAAAGAAAATTGATAGAACATCAAAATAAAAGATAATGCGGATAAAACAGCCACTAGGGTCAGTTTACGTGTATTTGTCATAACAGGTTCCTCCAATTTTTTAAAAATTAGAGAAGCTGGAAAGACGTCTACCCCATCATTCTACTCTAAACTATTTAAACAAAGCTTAAACTAGAAAACATTCTAGTCACTTTAGCTGGTCCCCATTGAAAAACACCGCTAGTCAATCATAGCACCTAACGTTTTATTCCTATGCATCAGCTCTAAACAGATCAGAATAGCTGTCAGTCTATTCGTCTCTCGTCTTCTCCCATCCAGACTATACTGTCGGTTGTGGAGTCACACCACATCAGCTTGCGCTCGCGGACTTCTTTTAGAGTATGGAAATGGAGATTTTTCTTTTAAACGATACGACAAGCTGTAGTCATAACTTCTCGTTAAGCAAAGCTTGGCAACAAAGTATAAAAGGAAAAAAACATTTCCTAGTAAAAGTCACCGCCGGTCGGGAATCTCACCCTGCCCTGAAGACATTTTTATGATAACAAAAAAAACCTGCCTAGGCAAGTTTTTGTAACTTCATGGATTACATGGTTCGGTTTTTAATTTTTCGTTCTTATTTGAGCTTGTCGTGCTCATAACGATGGCTCAACTCCAGCCCCTTAAAGCCCTGCTGGCGAAGCGCCTCATAAACAATCATGCAGACGGTATTGGAGACATTTAAACTACGAACATGCTCGTCATTCATCGGAATGCGAATGGCCTTATCCTCGTGCTGACGCATAAAATCTTCCGGCAATCCTTTGTCCTCGCGTCCAAACAAGAAATAATGGGATTTCCCATCCTGATAAGAAACGTCCGAATAAGTCTGATTTGCAAACTTAGACACTAAGTGCACCTGACCGTCACGCGCTGCTTCCATAAACTCTTCTAAGCTATCATAGAAACGGACATCCAGCTTGTCCCAGTAATCGAGTCCAGCCCGCTTCATCTTGCGATCATCGATCGGAAAAGCCATGGGACGAATAATATGTAAGGGGGAATTGGTTGCCGCACAGGTCCGTGCAATATTGCCCGTATTTTGTGGAATCTGAGGTTGGAACAAGACGATGTGGTTTTGAGCTGCTGACTCTTGGTAGTCCAGTTCTTCAATATTCATACTCGATCTCTTTCTGATAAAAAAATAGCCACACTGCCCGGAGTCAAGCTCAGCAAACAGCGTGGTTACAGCTTCATTAACTTAACTCACAACAGGTTTGAGGTAAATCAACGAAGGTACTTTTTAAGTATATCACTTTTGAAGCTCCTGTCAATAGTTTTTTTAGATTTTTTTAAGAAACTTTATCAAAGTTTTCGTTCCCTCCTCATTCTTCTATTTTGACAATTTTTCCCACTTGTTCTTAGCTTGGTATAATTCCTCCAGAAAGTCCTTAAAATAGATGAATTTTTCTTGAAAATAGAGTATGATAGAAGCATACTCTGGAGGTAATCTATGAAAATTATTGTTGTTGGTGGAGGAAAGGTCGGAACGGCCCTTTGTCGTTCTCTCGTTGCTGAAAACCACGATGTTATTTTGATCGAAAAAGACGAATCCGTTCTCAACCATATTACCAAACGGTTTGATATCATTGGGATTTTAGGAAATGGCGCAAACTTCAAGATCTTGGAGCAAGCAGATGTTGAAGACTGCGATATCTTCGTTTCCATGACCGAGTACGACGAAGTGAACATGGTTTCTGCTGTTTTAGCTAAAAAAATGGGAGCCAAAGAAACCATCGTTCGGGTGCGGAATCCGGAATATTCCAATTCCTACTTCAAGGAAAAAAATATCTTGGGCTTCTCCCTAGTTGTCAATCCTGAATTGCTGACAGCTCGTTATATTGCTAATATCATTGACTTCCCAAATGCCCTTTCTGTGGAGCATTTTGCAAATGGTCGTGTAGCCTTGATGGAATTTAAGATCCGACCAGATAGTAATCTCTGCAATATGAGCCTCTCCCAATTCCGCAAGAAATATGGAAACGTCATTGTGTGTGCTATCGAACGGGGAAATGAGCTCACGATTCCAAACGGAGACTTTGTTTTGCAGCCCCAAGACAAGATTTTCGTGACAGGAAATCGGATCGATATCGTTCTCTTCCACAACAATGTCCGACCTCAAGTCATTAAGAGCATGATGATGATTGGTGCCGGAAAAATTGCCTACTATTTGCTCAATATTCTCCAAGATGTCCGTCGCAAGATCGATCTCAAGGTCATCGAGGTCAATCGCAAACGAGCTGAATTCTTTAGCCAAGAATTCCCTGACCTCTATGTGGTTCATGGAGACGGAACTGCTAAGGATATCCTCTTAGAAGAAAGTGCCAACAACTACGATGCTGTGGCCACTTTGACAGGAGTTGATGAGGAAAACATCATCACCTCCATGTTCCTGGATTCTATTGGCGTCAAAAAGAACATCACCAAGGTTAACCGAACCAGCCTGTTAGAGATTATTGGGGATCAGGATATGACCAGTATCGTCACTCCAAAACGCATTGCTGTGGATACCATCATGCACTTTATTCGTGGACGCTACAATGCACAGTTCTCAAACTTAGAGGCTCTACACCATGTTGCAAATGGCCGGATCGAAACCTTACAATTCCAAATCAAGGAAGATAATAAACTAACCCAAGGGCCACTATCCGAATTGAAATTGAAAAAAGGGGTTCTAATCGCTGCGATTATTCGAAACGGCAAGGCTATTTTCCCGAATGGAGATGATCATTTAATGGTGGGAGACCGAATTATCGTGACCACCTTGATTCAAAATGTCACTAAAATCTACGATCTACTTGAGAGGTAAGCCTGATGAATAGAAGCATGATTCGTTACCTCTTATCCAAACTCCTCTTAATCGAGGCAGGTCTCCTAATCGTTCCCCTAGTGGTCGCTGCAATCTATCGGGAACCTGCCAAGGTCTTTATCTCTATTGGAGCAACCATGGCCATCTTACTTGGACTTGGACTTCTTGGGAGTTTTCAAAAACCCAAAGACTTTCATATCTATGCCAAGGAAGGAGTCCTAATTGTGGCCCTCTGTTGGATCTTATGGTCCTTCTTTGGTGCCCTTCCCTTTGTTTTTTCCGGACAAATCCCAAACATCATCGATGCCTTCTTTGAAATTAGCTCGGGCTTTACAACAACAGGGGCAACGATTTTAGATGATGTCAGTGTCCTTAGTCACTCCCTTCTCTTTTGGCGCAGTTTTACCCACTTAATCGGAGGGATGGGAGTATTGGTTTTTGCTCTGGCTATTATGGACAACAACAAGAACAGCCACCTGGAAGTCATGAAGGCAGAAGTTCCTGGTCCAGTTTTTGGAAAAGTGGTTTCCAAATTAAAAAGCACGGCTCAAATCCTGTATTTCTTGTACTTGGGTTTGTTCTTCCTCTTTGTGGTTCTTTATTTCCTTGCCGGCATGCCCCTTTATGATAGTTTTGTCATCGCCATGGGGACAGCTGGTACTGGGGGCTTTACCGTCTTTAATGATGGGATCGCTCACTACAACAGTAGTCTAATTACCTATTTGGTCAGTATCGGGGTCTTGGTCTTTGGGGTTAACTTTAACCTCTACTACTTCCTTATGATCCGAAAATTCAAGGCCTTCTTTAAAGATGAGGAATTGCGGACCTACATCACTATTGTAATCCTATCTAGCGTATTGATTGCCTACAATTGCCTTCACCTTTATGCTAATGTTGCGAAGAGCTTTGAGATTTCCTTCTTCCAAGTTTCCAATATCATCACCACAACCGGTTTTGGTTATGGGACAACGGAAAAATGGCCTCTTTTCTCACAATTTATCCTCTTGATGCTGATGGTGGTCGGTGGTTCTGCTGGCTCGACTGCTGGTGGGCTAAAAGTCATTCGCTTCTTGACCTTATGGAGAATTGCTAAAAATCAGGTGCTTTCAACCTTGTCTCCCAATCGGGTGCTGACCCTACATGTCAATGATACCGTACTCGATAAGGACACCCAACACCGGATCCTTAAATACTTTACAATATATAGTTTTATTACGATCGGCTTACTTTTTGTAGTGAGTCTAGACAACAATAACTTCATGACGGTTGTCAGTGCTGTCTTTAGTTGTTTCAACAACATTGGACCTATGATTGGTACGGGCCAAACCTTCTCCATCTTTAGTCCGATTTCAAAACTGTTACTTTCCTTAGCCATGATTGCCGGACGGCTTGAAATCTATCCAATGATTCTGCTCTTCCTTCCTAAAACATGGTCTAAACGCTGATAAAACGAGAGTGTTATAAAAAAATGAGGCTGGGACAAAAGTCCTAGCCTCTTAATTGTTTTTGGATTGTCGAGCAAGACGCAGTGGTTGAGTGGGCTCTACAACGCTGATTTCATCAGCATTTACAGCCCTACTCAACTGTGCGGAGGTGGGACAACGAAATCGAATTCTAACGAATTACCGATTTCTGTCCCACTCTCATTTCTGTTTATTTGTGATCGTCCTACTTTGATTCTTCATTTCGCTTCAAACTAAAATGGTCTGGCAAGGGGTCTGGTCCCGCTTGGGTACCCGGATGGCATCGCAAGATTCTAGCAACCCCCATCAAGACACCTTTCACACCAAAGCGTTCAATCGCTTGGATCATATAATTGGAACAGGTCGGTTGAAAGCGACAAGAAGGCGGAAATAGGGGAGAGATCCATTTTTGATAGCCTCTGACCATAGCAATCAGGATTTTTTTCATGATTTTTTAGATTTAGTCACTGCTAGATTGTGCAACTGGCTAATTTCTTTTTTGTTCAAGCGACGGTATTCACCCGGACGAAGTCCTGAGACATCTAGGTTTCCAAACTGGGTTCGGGAGAGTTTGTCCACTAAAAGTCCTACAGCTTCAAACATCTTTTTGACCTGGTGGTTGCGCCCTTCATGAATGGTCAACTGAACCACTGAACGGTTCTTTTCAACATCCACTTTTAAGATCTCGTAAGTCGCTGGCTTGGTTTTCTTGCCATCAATGGTCACCCCTCGTGTCAAGGGACGCAAATTTTCCTTATTGGCAATCCCTTTGACACGCGCCACATAGACCTTATCAATCTCATTACGTGGGTGAATCATCTCATCTGTAAAATCACCATCATTGGTCAAAATCAAGACACCAGATGTATCCCAGTCCAAACGTCCTACTGGATAGATGCGCTCTGGCACTTGAGATAAAAGGTCAACGACTGTTGTCCGCCCTTTATCATCCGATACACTAGAGATGACGCCACGTGGCTTATTTAAAAGATAGTAGACCTTTTCTTCGTTGTAGATTGGAGTACCTTCTACTTCAACCTGATCACCGGTCTTAATAATGGTCGCTAATTCACGCACAACTTGGCCATTTACTGTCACCAAGCCTTGCTTGATCAGTTCTTCGGCCTTGCGACGACTAGCCACGCCTGCATGGGCAATATATTTGTTAATTCTCATCTAGTTCCTCTGTTCTCTCTGAAAATAATTGACCTTCCTCTGAATCGATGTCCACTTCTTCAACCTTTGGTAATTCCTCCAAATGATTGATTCCCATATAATCCAAAAAATACTCCGTCGTGACATACAAATTGGGACGCCCGAGGACTTCTTTTTTCCCATCCTCTCGGATCAGATCAAATGACAGTAGTTTGGTAATGGCACCGCTGGAATTGACACCCCGAATATCATCGACCTCCACACGGGTGATCGGTTGCTTATAAGCAATGATTGATAAGGTTTCGAGGGCAGCCCGAGACAAACTTTGATTCATGGGCGTTCTAGAATAGTCTCGTAAAACCGAAGCGTAGTCTGCCTTTGTCACCAATTTATAACGGGAAGCTGTCTCCATCAAACACAGACTCGTATCTGTGTCCTCCTGGTATTTTTGGCTTAATTTTTCTAAACTTTGCACCACACCTGTCGGAGGTAAAGAGAGAAGGTCTGCGATTTGTCTGGCAGTAATTCCTTCTTCACCCGCTACAAATAAGAGTGCTTCAATTTCAGCTAATTTGCTCATGTTCAATCCTATTTAAGTAAATTTCTCCAAAAGCCCTATCCTGTACCACTGTGACCTCTTGGATCTTGATCAATTCAAGGGTTGCAAGAAATAAGGTAATGACCTCTTGGAGATCCGCTGCTTCTAGAAACAAGTCCTGCAAGAGAACTTGTGAGCGATCGTAGAATCGGTGACGCAGCTGGTCCATCAGATCTTCAATCTTGTATTCATCCTTTACAATGGTTGTATGGTTCTGACGGAATTCTTCTTTTTTCTTGGTCAATAGCTTTGAGAAAGCCAAGAAGAGATCCACTGTGGTGCGATCATGAAGTAATTCGGTATCGTCATAAATCAATTCCATCTTTGGTTTTGAATAATAGAGGGCGCGCTCTTCGTGCTGTGAGGCCATCAACTCTCCTAATTGCTTGTAAGTACGGTACTCTTCCAATTGAGAAAGGAGGTCCTGCTCGAGATCCTCTGCTTCATCCATCTCCTCTGCAACCTTAGGAAGAAGTCTTCGACTCTTGATCAAGGTTAGTTGACTAGCCATCAGCATGTATTCTCCTGCTACCTCTAGTTTCATCGCCTGGAGGGTCGCCAGATAAGCCAGATACTGTTCGATCACCTCAATCAAGGGGACCTCATAAATATCCATCTGGTATTTAGAGACCAAGTGGAGCAAGAGGTCCAAAGGCCCTTCAAAATCTTTAATTTTAATATCCATTATTTATATTTTTCTAATGTCACCATGGTTTTTAGGCCCAATTCACGCGCAATACTAAAGAGATCCACACCGAGTTCACGTTGTTTCAAAATATATTGCTCACGAATCGATTGTGCCGAAAGGTCTTGATTCCCTTTTTCGATCAAGAAGGCTTCTAATTGTCGGAATCCCCACTGACGGGAGTAGCATTTTCCTTTATTATCAAAGAGATAAACACCATCTAGGAAAAGTTGCAACTCATCCAGTAAAGGCTCTGGAACCTTTAAAACCCGTTTTTGGCCATCTTTGCCCACTCGAATGACATGAAAGTCCAGCTGAATATCTTCGACTTTGACTTGGAGGATCTCACTTGGCAACAAGCCCATCTCCAGAATCAACAAGGCCATCAAGCGTCCCTGTGGGTTAGTTGATTCATCCCAAAAATGGGTCAGATCCAACAATTCCCGATCATGGGTCTTGGCCGGTTGAATTTTAGGCAATACCAAACGATGGTATTCAGAAATAAAGCGTTCTTGATACAAATAATATAAAAATTGGTTGACGGCGGATAATTTTCGTTTTTGAACCGCCGGTTTAAAATCTTTAATCGAAGCTTGGTAAATTCTCAAATTTGTCGGTGTCACTTTTCCATGGATCGACTCAATAAATTGGTCCAAATCATAGAAATAGGCAGACTGAGAATTTTCACTTAATTCTTTTTGATCAATAAAACTTGCAATAAATTCTTTCATTTTGGAATCATCTCGTATTCATTTGAAAAACCATGCAGGAGCGAATTGATGGCTTTAAGAATCGATTTCCGTGTAATAATCCCTTGGAAATAGCCTTCTTCATCCACCACCGAAAGGAAGGAGTCATCCACCAACTTGTGCAGGACTTCTGTCAAATTGAAGTCCAAGCCGATGACCCCGACCTCCTTCTTTGTAACGTCTACGATATCCATCGAAGCAAAAGTCTCCTCAGGAATCTCGTGTTTCAATTGATAAGATAGAATATCCGTTAGGGAGATCGTCCCCACAAACTTGCGTTCATCCGTCACTACCGGAATACGACTATAGCTAATCTGGCTCAACAACAAGACAGCATGGTCTACATTGTGGTTATCAATCAAGACCGCTAAATTTTTGGCTGGAGTTAAGAACGTCTCTTCCTGCGCCAGCAAGAAACGTTCAAATTCCTTTGCTATCATCTGCTAAACTCCTTTGTCAATTCAGGATACAATACATGGTCTCTCGTATAATACTCTACCTTGTAATGAGAATCATCTATCTCAATTTTAGCATAGAGACACTCTCGAATCAGACCGCGTGGCTGACTGATCGATCCAGGATTCACAAAGAGGGTTCTTCCTTCCTTCCAAGCATCTGGGATATGAAGGTGGCCGTAAAGACAGATATCTGCTTCTTCCTCTTGGGCCCACAGATCCAATTTTTGAAAACTAAAATTGATCTGGAAGAGATGCCCATGGGTCTGGATGATTCGTGTTGGTCCTAGTTGGGTCACCAAGCGTTCTGGATAGCCCTCATAAAAATCCATGTTCCCTTGAACAACGTGAATCCCTTCCCAGACAGGATCGTCACTTTTTAGCTCAGAATCCCCATTGTGAAAGATCCCATCGACCTGGCCTAGGTATTTTTCTTTAATAGCTTCAACAATGGAGCGGTCTCCATGCGAGTCACTCATCACGATGATTGTTTGCTTTGCCATGATGGAAATACCTCCAATAACTTTTTAACAGCTAAAGCACGATGCGATTGTGTATTTTTTTCTTCAAGTGTTAATTCAGCGGCAGCACGGCCCGTTTCCCCAACTAAGAAGAGTGGATCATAGCCAAACCCGTTTTCACCCTTAGGTTCAAAATTAATATACCCTGGCCAATCAGCTTCAACCACCAAGCTTTCCTTGCCTGGCCTTGCGACCACCAAGGTCGTATGGAACTGGGCTGAACGGTCTTTCAAGTCAAAGACCATGGCCAATTCGTGCAACAATTTCGCATTGTTTTCCGCATCTGTCGCACCAACTCCCGCAAAGCGAGCTGACCAAACCCCTGGTAAGCCTCCTAAGACATCTACCTTCAAACCTGAATCATCCGCTAAGACTGTTTTCCCAGTTAGCTCTGCGATGGTTTCAGCTTTTAGCCGAGCATTCTCCTCAAAGGTCATTCCTGTTTCTTCGACTTCTGGAAGCTCTGGATACTGATTGAGGTTTTCCACTTCAAAGCCTAGCTTTTCAAACATATTACGGAATTCTTTGGTTTTTCCCTCATTTCGAGTCGCAATAAGAATCGTATCTTTGACCTTGTCTTGCCCTAAAAAAGCTTCCAAATCCACCCCATCACTTGGCAAATGCAAATAGAGCAATTTCCCTTTTTCAACCAAGAGCAAGGCACCTTGACGCTGGACAATTTCAAAAGATCTTCCCTTGACTTCATTCAAGATTTTCGTCAAAAAGGTTAGGAAACGAAAGGCTGATCCATAGCGCATCACCGATAGATTGAGAGGAAATCCTTCAGGATCCTTGGCAAAGAGAAGTTCCAGCTGGTCTAACAGAGTGGAAGCTTCCGCAGGCACTTGACTAAATTGGTTGTAGTCTGCATCTTCTCCCCATTGGGCAATATACCAATCTTGGGAATCTTTGTATTCAAATAGTTTGTCACTCATAAATTTATGTGCTCCACATTCACTGAACGTTCTAGCCATTTTTCGGCAATCGCTGCAAAGCTATTGGCATTTGCAGTGGTATAAAAGCGGTGGGTCTGCTCTAAGAGTTCGCGACTCTTATTGAGCTCAAAATAGTTTAATAAAACGGAAATATCCCGAACACACTCTGCCCCACTATCAATCAATTTGACATCCGGTCCCATCACATTTTGAATGATCGGTTTTAAAAGGGGATAATGGGTGCATCCCAAGACTAAGGTATCAACCTTTCCAACTAGTGGTTTTAGGGTTTCGTAAACCACCTTTTTGGTCACACTGGATGCCAACTCGTTTGATTCTACTAAAGGAACAAACTTGGGACAAGCTAAACTGGTGACTTTCATATCTGGTGCCAGACTTTGAATCTTCTCTTTATAAATTCCAGAAGAAACTGTCATCGGTGTCCCAATGACCCCAATTTTTTGATGGGTCGTTGATTTAATGGCTGCAGAAGCTCCGGGCAAGATCACTCCTAAAACAGGAATATCAAGTTTTTCCTTGACTTCTTCCCAAACCACTGCAGTCGCTGTATTACAAGCTAAAACAATCATCTTGACATTTTTGGTCAGAAGGAAGTTCACCATCTGCCAAGTATACTCGCGAATTTGGTCTGCTGGTCTAGGACCATAAGGTGCACGCGCTGAATCTCCAATATAGACGACATCTTCGTGAGGAAGCTGACGGAGCAATTCGCGGACAACAGTCAAGCCCCCTACTCCAGAATCTAAAAAACCAATCGGTCGGTTATCCATATCTCTTCCTTCCAAAAGGAGGGACTAAGAAATTCCTCCAAGCCCCTCTCATTTATTATCGTGAGATTGCCCCACTCTTATTTTTTCTTGTTTTTCGCCATTGCTGATTTTTGTTGGTTCATAATTTGGCGATAGACTTGTTGAACTTTTGCTTCGCTTGGACGTTGGCCACTCGCACCTAAAAGTGTGCGGACTGCTTCAACATTCAAACGGGGATTTGATGCAAATTCTTTTTCAAATTGACGACGAAGCAAGAACATTCCTGCAACCATCCCACCAAAGAAAGCTAAAATAATCAACAAAATTCCTAAAAAGAGATTCATACAATTTTCTCCGATCCATTATTTTTACATAACTATCATTATATCAGACAATCGCTTATTTTTCAATGTCAAAGCCGTAGAGTGTCGCAAGATAATCTTCTGGTTTTTCTGCTCGACGAATCAAACGGGCCTGCCCATCTTCTTGAAGCAAAACTTCTGCAGAACGCAATTTGGCATTGTACTGATACCCCATTGAAAATCCATGAGCTCCGGTGTCATGGATCACGAGCAAATCTCCAATCTCCGTCACTGGTAGTTCTCGTTGTTTAGCAAATTTATCGTTATTTTCACAGAGACTTCCCACGACATCGACCACTTCAGTCGGTCCATCTGGACGATCCATATTGGTAATATGGTGATAGGCTCCGTACATAGCTGGTCTAAGAAGATTGACAGCTGAAGCATCAACGCCAACATAGGTCCGATAGGTCTTCTTTTTATGGGTCACAGTCGTCACTAAAAGACCGTGTGAAGCTAGCATAAAGCGACCAAGTTCGGTATAGATTTTCACATGGCCAAGTCCTGCCGGTTTGAGAATCTCATCAAACACACGATGCACGCCTTCCCCAATAATAGCAATATCATTTGGTTCTTGCTCTGGTTTGTAATTGACCCCAACTCCACCAGAGAGGTTGATGAAGCCCAAGTGAACACCTGTTTTCTCGACAACTTCGACTGCCAATTCAAAAAGTTGACGCGCTAGCTCTGGATAGTAATCGTTGGATACAGTATTAGAAGCTAATAAAGCGTGAATGCCAAACTCTTCCACACCTAGTTCTTTCAACTCGATAAAGGCTTGGATCAATTGCTCCTTGGTCATTCCAAACTTGGCTTCTTCCGGATTGTCCATAATATCAGTTCCCAGTTCAAAGACTCCACCAGGATTATAGCGACATGAGATGACCTTGGGAATGCTGGTCACAGACTTCAAGAAAGCAATGTCTTCATAGGCATCCAGATTGATAGTTGCCCCTAATTCTCTAGCATAGACAAATTCATCAGCTGGCGTGTTATTCGAAGAAAACATGATCTCTTTTCCACTAAAGCCAAGTTTATCTGCCATTAACAATTCGACGTAGCTGGCAGTGTCAACCCCACAGCCCTCTTCTTGCAAAATTTTTAGGATCGATGGGTTCGGAGTCGCCTTGATGGCAAAGTATTCTTTAAATCCTTCATTCCAAGCAAAAGCTCGATGGAGGGCACGAGCCGTTTCACGAATTCCTGCTTCATCATAGAGATGAAAAGGGGTAGGAAATTCTTGGGTCAGGCTTTCTAATTGTTCACGGGTTACAAAAGGTATTTTCATAAGTACTCATTTCTATTCTGTAGTCACTATAAGTATAGCACAAGTCGGAAGACAAAAAAAGCCGAGGCTATTGCCCCAGCTCAATCTCTCTTTGATTAGTCGTTTCTTCCGAAGATACGAAGAAGGCTGATAAAGAGGTTGATAAAGTCAAGATACAGTTCCAAAGCCATGGCCACTGCCCAGCCTGTCGCGGGTTGACCATTGGTTTGATCATAGACATAGCGGATTTTTTGGTTATCCCAAGCTGTCAATCCTGCAAAGAGGAAGACAGAAATAATACTCAAGATATAATCCATGCCAGAACTTCTCAAGAACATGTTCACAACAGAAGCGATGATCACACCGATCAAGACTCCCATCAAGGCACGTCCCATTCCAGAAAGGTCTTTTTTCACGACGCGTCCGATAGCTCCCATGACAATAAACATCAAGGCACTGACCAAGAAAGCCTTATAAACCGTCGCTTGCATGTAGCGCGCAATGATAAAGCTCAACGTAAAGCCATTCAAAGCTGAGTAGATCAAGAAGATTGGAAGAGCAGACGGACTGTTTTTAACAGCCTTCCCACTGGCAACAAAGACCAAGATCAATTCTACAACGACTGCTGCGTAGTAAACCATTGGTGCTGTTGTCAAGATTTGAACGAAGAAATCTTGAAAGACTGTCATCATCAGGCCAGACACAAGGGCTGAAATCCCAACACCAATTCCTACTAATGAATAGATTTTGTTATAAAAAGCATTCAATCCACTTTGTTCTTGGATTACTGAATCATTATACATATAAACAAGTTCCTTTCAAATTTGTTTACTACGATTTTAACATTTTTCGATGAAAAAATCTCTTTTTGGCCATCTTTTTCCGCCAAGGTTCGGAAGCTTCCTTAACAGCCCAGTATTTATCCACCATCGTCACCACGAAAGATTCTTTGTAGCGAGGCGGGGCAAGGGTAGCACCCCACATGTGTTTAACAATGATGTCTTCTTCCTTAGCATTAAGATCTGTAATCTTTCGCGCATTTCTCACGGCAATGCGTGGATGAATCCAGGCGTGACTCTTGGTAAACTTAGTCTCACGCCAATCATAGTAAAAAAGGTCATGCAAGAGGCCACCCCGAGCCGTACTTTTAGCATCCCAGCCAAATTTTTTAGCCAGTTTATAACTAGTATAGCTAACATGAATGGAATGCTCCAAACGATTGGAATGAATATGATGAGGAATGTCGGCTAATTTTTGAACCTTCGGATGCTGGATCAGATGTCCCACATAGTTCATGTATTCTTTGTCACGATGATATTGCATCAGATCACCACCTTTCCTTGATAGGCTCTCCCAATAAGATTTCCACCAATTTCTTTTTTCAATTTAAGTATACTGCTTTTTCTCAAAAATTCCTTAAATGAAACATCAAAATTCCAGCTGCTACTGCAACATTCAAACTCTCAGCCCGACCCGGCATGGTAATATGAACCAGCTGGTCTGCTTGTGCCGCCATTTCCTGGCTAATGCCATTTCCTTCATTCCCCATAACCAGGATAAACTGATCGTTCTGAGGAAGCTGACGGTAGTCAATGGAAGCTTCTGAAAGCGTCGTTGCGAGAACTGCTAGATGAGATTGCTCAACTCGCTCCATAAGTTCTTCTCGGTCCATTTTCCAGATAGGGAGATGGAAATGACTGCCCTGCATGGATCGAAGAGTCTTGAGATTATAGAGATCTGCGGATGCTTTCGAAAGCATGACACCATCAAAGCCGGCTGCATCTGCTGTTCGAATCATGGTTCCCACATTACCTGGATCCTGGACATCCTCCAAATAGAGGTAGCGACCTTGTAACGGATCTGGAAGGACGGGTTGCTCTAGAAGAATCTCTGCGACAATTCCTTGAGGGGTCTTCGAATCAGCCAAGAGACTCAAGATCTCCGAAGTCACGACAGTGACGTTTTGGATATTCTCTACCCGGTCTAAATAGGGTTCTAAAACAAAGACCTGACGAATGATCGCCTGATTTTCTACTGCCTCTTCAAAGAGATGCCAGCCTTCAATGAGATAAGAATCTGTCCGGTATTTTTTTTGATGTAATTTTTTGGCATTTTTGATTACATTATTGGATTTAGACGTTATAATATTCATAGACCTATTATAGCACAAAGAAAAAGAAGAAATCATGCCTCAGATAGATTTCTTCGAGTCAAGGAGGATGCACATGCAAAAGGTAAAAATGATTGCCCAAGGACGGGTTCAAGGAGTTGGTTTTCGCTGGGGAGTCTACAGTCTTGCCTTGGAGATTGGTGGGATCACTGGCCGTGTCTGGAATAATGACGATGGGACGGTTGGTATTCTAGCTCAGGCAGAGTCTAGCAGTCAAATGGCCAAATTCATCCAAGAAATACGCAAAGGTCCTACGCCGTTTGCGCATGTGACTTATTTGGATGTTACGCTCGCAAACTTTGAAAACTATAAGGACTTCAAAATTTCAAATTAAGACTAGAGAACTATTGTGTATTTTCAAAAAAAACAGTAGAATAGAAAGGTAACATTTTAAAAAAGAAGGAACGATTTGTGAAAAAAAATAAACTTGCATTATTGGCATCGATGGGACTAGCTTCGCTCGTCTTCTTATCAGGATGCGTGAGTGTCGATCGGAAAACTGGAAATCCAACTGGATTGATTTGGAATCTTCTTGGCCGTCCAATGGGCGAAGCCATCAAATTCTTTGCTAATAACCTTGGCTTGGGCTTTGGGATCGGGATTATTATCGTCACCTTGATCGTGCGTTTAATCATCTTGCCACTTGGTTTGTACCAATCATGGAAGGCAACCTACCAATCTGAAAAGATGAACTACTTAAAACCCATCCTTGGCCCAATCCAAGAGCGCATGAAAAACGCTAGCACACAAGAAGAAAAGCTATTGGCACAACAAGAATTAATGGCTGCTCAACGTGAAAATGGGGTTAGCATGTTTGGTGGAGTTGGGTGTTTACCACTCTTGATCCAAATGCCATTCTTCTCTGCCCTCTTCTTTGCAGCTCAGCACACCAAAGGGGTAGCAGAAAGTAGTTTCCTTGGTATTGCTCTTGGAAAACCAAGCTTGCTCTTGACGGCTATCGTAGCGGTTCTCTACTATATCCAAAGTATGCTCTCTCTTCATGGGATTGAAGATGAAACCCAAAAGGAAAGTATGCGTAAAGCATCACTGATGAGCCCGATTATGATCGGTGTCTTCTCATTGATCTCTTCAGCCGGAGTGACTCTTTACTGGGTAGTCGGTGGGGTGATCCAAATTATCCAACAATTTGTCATCAACTACTTGATTCGTCCAAATCTTCGCAAGCGGGTCGCTGAGGAATACAAAAACAATCCTCCAAAAGCGACTAGTCACCGTGTGAAAAAAGACGTTACACCAACTGCGACGACACAAATTCAACACAAACCAAAAAACAACCGCAATGCAGGAAAACAACGCAATAGAAAGTAGTACGAACTACTAATTCTAGCGAAAATAGAGCAGCACTTGAACCTTGGGTTCAAGTGCTTTTTTTGATATCGTTCAGTCAGCAAAGAATTTTCACTCTCACAAAAAGATTAAGAGCACAAAAAAAGCAGGCCCTCTAGGAGAGCCTGCTTTTTATAGTTACGCTGTTTTTTCTACGTTCAAAATTTTCACTTGGTAGCTTCCAGCTGGTGTTTCAACAGTGACCACATCACCTGTTTTTTTACCAATCAAAGCGTGACCGATTGGGCTTTCGTTTGAGATCTTTCCTGCAAAAGCATCTGCTCCTGCTGAACCTACGATGCTGTATACTTCTTCATCTGTTTCGCCAACTTCTTGGACTGTAACGGTTTTTCCGATCGCTACTTCATCTACAGCAACTGCATCGCTATCGACGATTTCAGCATAGCGGATTTTTGTTTCCAAGCTTGAGATTTGACCTTCCACAAAAGCTTGTTCATCTTTTGCTGCTTCGTACTCAGAGTTTTCTGAGAGGTCACCGTATGAACGAGCGATCTTGATCCGTTCTACAACTTCAGGTCGACGGACCAATTTCAATTCTTCTAATTCTAGTTCTAATTTTTCTTTTTCTGCTAGGGTCATTGGGTATGTTTTTTCTGCCATTATACTTCTCTTTCTATTATTTGAATGAAAAAGCTGTGGACGCGCCACATGCTTTTTCTAGTTTGAACTTGCTTGTGTCAATTTACTATTGACGTGTTCTTCTACATTTTTATTGTGTTCTTCGTATGTCTTAGCGAAGAAGACTTCACCATTTTCGACATTTGCGACAAAATACAAGTAGTCTGTCTTACTTGGGTTCACCGCCGCTTCGATCGCTGATACTCCAGGGTTATCCACTGGACCAGGCATCAAACCGGTATTCTTATAAATATTATAAGGTGAATCCAGCTCTGTATCAATCGTTGCATCTTCTTTTAAGGTCGTCTTTTGACCAAGTTTCCCTTCTGCATAAAGAATTGCAATATTACTTTGCAAAGGCATGTCTTGGTTCAAACGGTTATAGAAGACACTTGCGATATCTTTGCGGTCTTGATCTGTCGCCCCTTCTTTTTCAACCAAGGAAGCAAGAGTCAATACTTCGTTTACATTGATGTTCTTGCTCTCAAGTGTTTCATAGTATGGAGTTAAGTTTTGATCCATGGCCGCAAGCATCTGATCGATCATTTCTTTCACTGTGGTATCTTTCCCATAGTTATAAGTAGCTGGGAAGAGATAACCTTCTAAACGGTAGCGAACACCAGAATCCTTACCTGGCAGATTCGCCAAGAGCTTAGGATATTTGGCCACCATCTTCTCAATAAAGGCATCATCTTGGACAGCCTTCAAGAAATCTTCTTTCTTAAATGGAGTCTTGCCTGCCTTCTTAGTGGAGACATCGGTAGTGATAGCCGTCGCAATCTGATCGATCGTATAACCTTCTGGAATCGTCACCTTCCCAAGAACTGGAGCCTGGGGAGTTTTGGTTCCCTCTTCCTGCAGTTTTTGGATGATGGTTTCTAAATCCATGCTCTTTTGCAAATTGAAGTAACCGGATTTGAAATTGCTATAGTTCTTGAACTTGGTATAGTAGTTAAAGAACTGGCCATTTTTCACGAGTCCTTTTTTCTCAAGGATCGCTCCAATCTCACGATTACTTGAACCTGCTGGAATCTCAACCGTTACGAATTCTGTTGCATTTTTATCCATTGGCTTGACAGCTGAATGGATATAGGTCACTGCAAAGATCCCTGTAGCCACGATCACAATCAGCAAAAGGCTGACCACTGTCCGCACAATTCGTTTAGCGATCTTATTTTGTTTCTTTTGTTTTTGTTGGCGCTGGTTACGAGAAGAGCGTGATAAACTTTCCTCTACCGATTCCTGACTTGGTTCTTTTTTAGCAGGCTTTGTAAGCTCACTCTTTTCTTCTACAGCAGGAGTCGCCTTTTCTGGCTCCACTGGTTCTTCTGTGGGAGCCACAACAGCTTCTTCTTTTGGAGGTGGTGTTGCTTCTTCCTCCTCTTTCAGTGAAGAAGGGGTTTCAATGCTTCGATCAGGTAGATCATACTCTTTTTCAATCTTTAGAAGTTGCTCATTGGCTTCTTCTAAGTCTCTGAGGATCTGCTCTTTGAAGCTTAATAACTTCTCACTGTCTTGTGATTTATCAGTCAAATAATTGACCTCCCTCATCATAATCCTTAATATTATATCTTAAAAGATTTAGAAAAGCAATACAAATCGCCCTTCTTCTTCAAAATACCTATTTAATTAAGGTTTTCATTTTTCCAGACCAGATTGTACCAAACTTCACCCGCATATTGGGATTCTGAAAGCCCCTCATTGGTAAACCCTTGTTTTTCATAATAAGGAATCAAATAATCATGACAGGTTAGATTGATCCCCTCACGGCCATCCTCCATCGCAATCTCTTTCATCGCTTCAAGCAAAAGGGTTCCCACTCCAAGTCCTTGGGCTTCTTTGACAATGGATAGACATGTAATAGAAATAAAGCCTCTCTCTATCTGACTGAGATCTTCGACCTCTGTAAAGGAGGCATCGATCAAATAACGCTCTGGTCTAACAGGTCCTTCTAGATAGCCTAAAATCTGACCCTCGCACTCGGCTACTAGAAAAGTCGTTTGGATCTTTTCAATATGATCTTTTAAAATCTCACGCTCAATCGCTTCTTCCTCTGAAAAATTTTCGAGTTCAATGCGCTCAATCGCATCCAAATCTTGCAGCTCTGCTTGTCGAATGTGAATCTTTTCTTTCATCATTTACTCCTTCTATCGTTTCCAAACCATACGGACACCTCGATCAGACTCAGCTTCATCTCGAAATCCTTGCTGGGCAAAATAAGAAAGTAAGTCTTCTGGGCAATCGATCCAAATGACTTTCTTTTCAATTTGAACAGCTAAATCCTTTAAAGCAGCGATCAGAATCGAACCGTATCCTTGAGCTTGAAAGGCTGGCCTCACTGCTAATCGCAATACGATTAGGTCATCCATTAAATGCTGGTATTCTGTCGCCAACAAGTAAGCCGCAATATCTCCATCCTGCTCTGCAAGAATAGAAAAGGCCAAATTAGAATCCAGTATTTCCTCTAGAGCAGTAATGTAGTCAAAGCATTCATTGTCATGAAGTTCTTCTTCTAGCAACAACAGCTGCTCTTGATCAGCTGGGGTGATTGATCGAATCATCATCCTACTTCCCTCGTTTCATGATTCTTCAGCAGACAGATAAATTTGAGTCTGGAACCACTCGATTCCAGACTCAATCATCTCTTATTGTACGTTATGTGTCAAACTGGATAATAGACGCTCAAATGAGTATTCATAGGTTTGAATATCTCCTGCCCCCATAAAAACATAGACCGCATTGTCATGGTCAAGAAGAGGAGAAACATTCTCAGCTGTAATAATCGCTGAACGTTTGACAATTTTTGCTTCCAAATCTTCAACCTTCACATCGCCATGATCGACTTCCCGTGCAGAACCATAGATCTGTGCCAAGTAAACAGCATCTGCTTGATTCAAGGCTTCAGCAAATTCATCTAACAAGGCAATGGTCCGTGTAAAGGTATGTGGTTGGAAAATAGCCACAATCTCTTTACTTGGGTATTTTTGACGGGCCGCATCCAAGGTTGCAATAATTTCCGTTGGATGATGCGCAAAATCATCGATGATGACTGTTTCATTGACGACTTTTTCAGTGAAGCGACGTTTCACGCCAGCAAAGGTCTTCAGATGCTCACGAACCAAATCTAAGTCAAATCCTGCAATGTAAAGCAAGCCAATGACAGCTGTGGCATTCATGATGTTGTGACGACCAAATGTTGGGATATGGAATTGCCCCAAATCTTCTCCACGGAAATGAACGTTGAAGGTTGAACCTGTCGTTGAGCGAAGCAAGTTGCTTGCCACAAAATCGTTCGTCTCCTTGTCAAAACCGTAGTAATAAATTGGTGCAGATGAGGTAATCCGACGCAATTCTTTGTCTTCCCCGTAGATGAAAAGTCCCTTACTGATTTGTTTGGCATAATCATTAAATGCATTAAAGACATCTTCTAAACTTGTGAAATAGTCTGGATGGTCGAAGTCAATATTGGTGATGATACTGTATTCAGGATGGTAAGGCATAAAGTGGCGTTCATACTCATCTGATTCAAAAACAAAGTATTTAGCTGCAGCAGAGCCACGACCTGTCCCATCACCAATCAAATAACTAGTATCGGTAATATTTGATAAAACGTGAGAAAGCATCCCTGTTGTTGAGGTTTTTCCGTGCGCTCCGGCAACTCCCATGCTGACGAAGTCACGCATAAATTCACCAAGGAATTCGTGGTAACGTTTATAGGTTAAGCCATGCTCATCCGCATAAGCGATCTCCACATTATTCTCCGGACGAAAAGCATTCCCTGCAATGAGGATCTTGTCTCCTTCCAAATTTTTCACATCAAATGGATAAATTTGAATTCCTGCTTGTTCCAAGCCACGTTGCGTAAAGTAATACTTCTCAACATCTGACCCTTGAACAGTATGTCCCATTTGGTGAAGCATGAGAGCTAAAGCACTCATCCCTGCTCCTTTAATTCCAATAAAATGGTATGTATTAGACATGTTTTCTCCTTATTCTTGATCTAGATGGGTTAAATCCAATTCTTGTTTGATCGGCTGTGGTTTCAGCTTTTGCTGATCTTTATTGTATATCTGGCTGGTCTTTAAGAAATCATAATTATTTTTCTTCTCAGTAGGTTCTGCCACTTCTGTTTCTCCTGCGGGTTCAAACTCTGCAAGGATCAACCGATCTTGTCGCAATCGTTTGCTATATTTTAATAATTCACCCGGATTTTCCTTTTGGAAGGGTGCTGTTGGCTGGCCAGGTTTTCGTTCTGAAATAAATGGCTTTTTCCGCTTACTTGTGGTAGCCACTGGCTCTGTAGTCAGGTAGGGAGCTGTGCGTTTCTTTTTCAGATCTTCACGCGCACGCTCTCTAGCTTCCTCTGCATAACGATTGGCAGGGCTTTTTTTATCAATCGGCTCTTTAAAATCAGGTTTTCTTACTGGCCGTCTTTTCGGTAGGGGCTCTTCTAGTGGTTGATGGTAAGGATGCTTAGGCTTGGTATTTTCAGCAATCGGTTGCCATTCCAAAAAATTTTTATCCACATAGTCGCCTGTAATGTTACTAATCAAATCTGTTTCATCATACAGGTTCATGTGGGGCATCTCTGTTAACATCAACTCATTATCCCCTACTTGAGGAAAATATTTTTCTGTCATGCTTTCTTCCTTTCGACACTCCATTAATTATAAACTATTCACAGAATTTTTCAAGCTATTCTGACTGAATTCCAAGAATCTCACGAATTTCCTCAACCGATAAACTAGATCGTGTTTCCGTTCCATCTAAAATCGTTGAAACCAGATGGCGTTTTGAAACTTGGAGCTCTTGAATTTTTTCTTCGATAGTCCCACGGGTAATCATGCGGTAGACTTCAACATTTTGTTCTTGCCCCATTCGATGGGCCCGGCCAATCGCTTGTTCTTCTACAGCAGGATTCCACCACAAATCGACTAAGATAACGGTATCGGCACCAGTGAGGTTCAATCCAACCCCACCAGCCTTCAGTGAAATGAGAAAAGCATGGCGCTCTCCTGCATTAAAGGCATTGGTCATTTCTTGACGATCTTTTGCGGGAGTAGAACCCGTGATTTTAAAGGAGGTCATACCGAGCTGGTCAATCTCCTTCTCCAGAATATCCAACATGCCTCTGAATTGGGAGAAGATCAAGACCCGATGGTCTCCATCCTGGATTTGAACCAGAAGGTCGCGAAGACTCTCCAACTTCCCACTGTCTCCTTGATAGTCTTCCATAAAGAGGGCTGGGGTATCACAGATTTGGCGAAGACGCATGAGACCGGAGAGGATCTCCACCTTGCTTCGATTTAATTCTTCCTCGCTAGAGCTTCGAACCCGATCTTGAATTTGTTTTAATTGAGCCAAATAGATCGTTTTTTGACTTTCATCCAACTCATTGTGATAGGTTGTTTCAATCAAGTCCGGTAATTCTTGGAGCACTTCATCTTTTTTCCGTCTCATGACGAAAGGTTTGACAAATCGCGCAATGGTCTCAGGGCTTAATTTTTGAAATTCTTTTTTAGCAGGAAATAGACCAGGAAGCACAATTTGGAAAATGGACCAAAGTTCTCCAACATGGTTCTCAATGGGTGTGCCAGAAAGAGCAAATACATGTGGCACATCAAAACCACGTAAGTGTTGAGCAATCTTGGTTTGGGCATTTTTCATGACCTGAGCTTCATCCAAGATCAAGTATTCATATTGATTTTTTTGGTATTCCTCTACATCCTGACGGAAAGAGGCATAGCTTGTAATGACCACTTGGGGATTGGTTGCAATGAGTTCATCTCGATGTTGCTTGAGGCCGTAAACAACTGCCACTTCCATCTGAGGAGCGAACTTTGCAAATTCCTGTTTCCAGTTGTAGATGAGACTAGATGGCGCTAGAATCAAGATTTTGGTTTCAGTCTGGGCTATACTCGTTAGAAATGAAATAGTCTGCAGGGTTTTTCCAAGCCCCATATCGTCGGCTAAAATGCCCCCAAAACCATAATGATTCAGCATGGAGAACCATTTGACCCCTGTCTCTTGGTAATCCCTTAGGGTCGCTTGGATTGTCATCTGAGGGAGTTGGTAATCTTCTGGATGGGTCAGATCATGAGCCAAATTTCGAAATTCTTCTGAAAAATGAACATTGTCTTGATCTGCCAACAAATCAGATAGCTGATAAGCAGCAATCCGGCGGGCGTGTAGCTTCCCACCCTTGCTCATCTTAGCGCGCAAATCCGCTAAGGCTCGACTGATCTTCTTGGTTTCTTCATCAAATACAAGGACCTTCCCTGTATGGCTGACAAAATAATCTTCTTGCCCCACAAGAGCTTTGAGGACCTGATCCACTTCAGCTGGATCCACACTTTCAAAGTCAAAACCGATCTCCAGTAGACTCCCATTGGTTTTGACATCAATTTTTGGACGCTCCACTTGATAAAGATCTAAAAGGCTATCAGACAGGGCAACCTCTCCTAAAGCTTCAAAAGTCGGGATCTGTTGGTGAAAGAATGGATAGATTTGCTCACTTGATAAAGGACTTCTTTGGGAAGAAAAATCATCCGTAAAACCTGCTGCTAGCATGGTTGCAAAGACCTCTTGCTCCTTATCAAAATCACTGGAATAAGGAAGATTGAGAAGCTCCTCACGCGTGGTCACCGCACGATCTTCGTATTGAAAGACAACATCCAGTAAAACGGTCTGGTCCTGTGCTAGATCAAAATGAAATTCCGGAGTGAAATCGTGGATTAAAAAGCTGGTCGGTGCTGTTATTTGTCCCAGTTTTTTGAACTCTTTTAAACTATAGGAAAGTTTGGTCTGATCCGTTGGATCAAAATGCAGGCGTTTTTTGCGATCCTGATCCATTGGAAGATCTTGAATGGCCTTCCATAGGGTCCGCTGTTGGGGCGTCAGGTGATAGAAGATACCATTTCGAAACAGGTAATTAGCCGACTCGACAACCTTCACTTGTGGCTCCGTAATAATCAATTCGTAAAAATCACCATGGTCTTCCACCTGAAAATGAAAGAGATCTTCCTCCCCATGGACATCCTGAAAATGGACTTCTGAAAAGTCATATAAGCTATATTGCAGGAGAAAAGAATCCAAATTCATCAGTAATTCCACAGCTTCTTCAAAAAGAGTCGGTGGAAAATAGAGATGGCGCCCAGCATTTGGAAAGAAATCTTGCTCTTTCGATCCACTATCTGTGACCAAGCCCTGTAGGAAATTGATCACATCCTGGCTAGCCCCATCAAATTCTAAGTAAGAAATGGGTTCATAATAACTTTTGCCAATGGCAAAGTGTCCTTCTTTCTGAAGGGTCTGCAAAAAAGCTAGCACATCTCTGATCACATAAGAGCGCTCGTCTGGCAAGCGACGAATGCGAAGGGTCCACAAGAATTGACCAGAGTATTCATCCTCCTGTCCAACTGCTGATAAGACATAGCGTGTTTCTTTTTTTTCGATTTTTGGAAGGACCTGGTCTAAAAACAAACTTCCAAAAGAAACCTTCTCCTGCGTTTCTTCAGTCGCCGTGGCGTCTTCTTCAAGACTTGCAAGAGCAGCTTTCCCACTGTCATCATTCTTCAAAAAAGCTTCTACAGCTGCCAGATGCGTACAGAATTTTTTCTTTTGAAAGAAAGCACAGCTACAAAAAACGGCATCGTCGTCCAAACTGTACCGCAAGCTTTCTTCTTCCACTCGAAAATACAGGTATTTTTCTTTTACTTCCTGAAGGGAAATTTTCCCAGCTTCATAGAGAAGGCTCCCTTGTGAACGAACCTTCCCAGGAATTAATTTTGCCATGTTTACCACCTTAGATTAATCCCTTTATTATACCATATTTCAAAGTATAGTTAAAATTTATTCGATAAAACTTATTAAAATAGACGTTTTCGGGCTATTTACTATTCAATGATCCCCACTTAAACAGTCCTTAAAGTTCCTAAAAAGTTCACAAAAAAATGCCCCTCAAGGGGACAATCTATTCACGAGTTCAGCAGGCAAGATCTCTCACTGTCACACGATGCTTTTTTACTCTACATCTATATCTTTCCCGTTAATGATCGACTTGATCTTGTGAGTTGTCTTTTATTAAGGCATTTCCAATCATCATGTAGAATGTTCCCAAGCATAAAAGTTTGATGAAGGACCAAAATATCCCAAAAACAGCTAACCCTTTTACCAATAGAGAGTAATAACTTACTTTGACAATCTCTCCATAAAATGTCATCGATGATGTCATGATCACCCATTCCCAAATGATAAGAATGAGTGAGGCACCATAAAGGATAGCCATGCCCCAAAAGATCAAAGAATTCTTTAAAAATTTTCTCATGACACGTACAAGTGCCCATAAGCATAACAAAGAAACAAACAAAAGTAATTCTGTACTTGACATCATTTCACTCCCTTTTAAATCCATTTAAAAACATTAGAATTTTTCTTCTACTTGGTTAGTCTCTCAGATGTTCATATAAAAAAGGACCCTTCTTGTCTCTTGCAGTTGACAAAGAGCCCTTTTTACTTATTTTTCAATCGTGCTCGAACTTTATCGAACCTTGACCATCCCGTTTTCTTCTAACATTTTTTTCGTTTTAATATAGTCAGTTAAGTCCTTCAATTTATTATTCGACTTAAAAGCTTTGTTCCAAGTTTTTAGGTCCAATTTTGAAAAATCTGTCACTATATGGATCTGCAAATGGCCTGACTTGGACTTTTCAACAGTATAGTCCATTCCCTTGATATGACCATAATTTTCAAGCAAACTATCTTTAGCTGAGTTAAATGCCAATGAGTCGGAAGCATCAATATCAGGTATTTCTTTCCAGAACTCCGTCTTAAGTATTTCCTTATTTTTAATGGTCAGTATGATTGATTCATCCCCATTTCCATAAGATCCCTGATACTTTTCTTGACGCGTCGACTGACAAGCTGTTAAGAAAACAATGATGAGGCTGGTAAGCAAAAATTTCATCAAAACAGTTATTTTTCGCATATTCCCTACTTCCGTTTTCGCGCAATCAAATGGATTGGAGTTCCTTCAAAAACAAAGGCCTTGCGAATTTGGTTCTCCAAGAAGCGGAGGTATGAGAAGTGCATGAGTTCTTCTTCATTGACAAAGACCACAAAGGTTGGTGGCTTGGTTGCCACTTGGGTCGCATAGAAGATCTTGAGACGTTTTCCTTTATCTGTTGGTGTCGGATTGATGGCAATGGCATCCATAATCACATCATTCAAGACAGCTGAAGGAATCCGCGTATTTTGACTCTCGCTAATCTGTTTGATCATCTCTGGCAACTTATGCAAGCGTTGTTTGGTAAGTGCTGACACAAAGACAATCGGAGCATAAGAAAGGTATTGGAATTGGTCACGAATATCATCTTCCCACTGCTTCATGGTATGGTTGTCTTTTTCAATGGTATCCCATTTGTTAACAACAATGATCATACCTTTACCAGCTTCATGGGCAAATCCAGCAATCCGCTTATCATACTCGCGAATTCCTTCTTCGGCATTAATGACCATCAAGACCACATCTGAACGGTCGATGGCCCGCATAGCACGCATGACAGAATATTTCTCAGTGTTTTCATAGATTTTACCCGACTTACGCATACCGGCTGTATCGATCATGGTAAATTCTTGGCCATCTGCATCGGTAAAATGGGTATCAATGGCATCCCGTGTGGTTCCAGCTACTGGGCTTGCAATAACCCGGTCTTCTCCAAGGATTGCATTGATCAAGCTTGATTTCCCAACATTGGGACGACCAATCAAACTGAACTTGATGATATCAGGGTTTTCTTCTTCTGTTTCGTTGGGGAGATTTTCGATGATGGCATCGAGTACATCTCCAGTTCCAATCCCGTGGACAGAGGATACCGGTAGTGGCTCCCCCAGCCCCAAGGCATAAAAGTCGTAGATATCATTGCGCATCTCTGGGTTATCCACCTTGTTGACAGCCAGAATCACTGGTTTATGGGTCTTATACAAGATACGGGTGACATATTCATCAGCATCGGTGATCCCTTCTTTCCCAGAAACAACAAAGACAATGACATCTGCTTCGTCCATGGCAATTTCTGCCTGATGCTTGATTTGCTCCATAAATGGGGCATCTACGTCATCAATTCCCCCTGTATCAATGATACTAAATTTTCGATTCAACCACTCAGCTGTTGCATAAATGCGGTCACGAGTGACTCCTTCTACATCCTCAACGATGGAGATCCGCTCACCGGCAATCCGGTTAAAGAGCGTCGATTTTCCAACATTGGGACGGCCTACAATCGCAATAGTTGGTAGGGCCATGATTTCCTCTTTTCTAAAGATAGGCGAGACCTCATTTCAAGAAGGTCTCTCTTCACTTCTATAATAGTTTGTGTTTTTCTAGTAGTTTTTTGGTTTCTTCTTGTTCAGGTTGCCCAAATTGAGCTGCAAGGCGCTCGCTCCAGCTGTCCGTTACACGCGCTCCAGCATAATCTGCCTGTACCTTGTCATAGGCAGTCACAACTGATAAGTCTTGTTCTTGGTATTCTTCTTCAAAAGCAACCTGCTCCAAGGGTAAGCGTGGTTTCACCGCATGCTGCTGATTGGGTACTCCAAGGGCAATCCCAAAAACAGGGTAGGTATAGTCTGGCAGACGGAAGAGTTTTGCAACTTCCTCTGAACAGTAGCGCAACATGCCAATAATGACTCCACCATAGCCGAGACTTTCAGCTGCCAATAGCGTATTTTGAGCTGCTAGAGCCGCATCCACTGAGGTGATCAGTAAGTTGTCCACCCCTTCAGGATGGAAATCCTGCTCATGAAGTTTGATAGCTTTTTCAGCACGGTTTAAATCCCCAACAAAGAGAAGAAAGACGTCTGATTGGCGAATCGCTTCTTGGGGAAGCAAGTCGTAGAGAGCTTCTTTCTTTTCCTTGCTTTTGACCACAATCACAGAATAAGACTGAAAGTTTTTCCAACTTGATGCCATCTGCCCAGCTGATAAGATTTCCTTGAGGTCAGCTTCTTTGATAGCTTCTTCCTTAAACCGGCGAACAGAAAAATGAGCATTCATTAAACGGATGGTTTCATTCATCGGCGATTGACTCCTTCCAAATGGATTTCCTTGGCTAAAAATTTCACGCGCTCCATGACACGTTTGGCCTGCCAGGTTTCATCCCCATTGCGCGAAGCTGAAAAATGACGTTCCAACTCTTCAAAATTAAAGTTAGAAGTAAAGAAGGTTGGGAGATTTTCCTGCATTCGGTGCTGCAAAATCACCTGTAAGATTTCATCTCGCACCCAGGCTGACATCTGTTCCGCACCGATATCATCGAGAATTAAAATTTCGGCTTTTTTCACCTGATCGACGGTTTCTTTGACCAAGCCCGAACTGATGGCATTTTTGACATCGATAGCAAAACTTGGGAAATGTAGTAGAGTGGTAGAGGCCTGGCGTTTTTCTGATAAATCATGAGCCAGGGCTGCCATCATGTAGCTCTTTCCTACTCCAAAATCACCATAGAGGTAAATTCCCTTTTGATACTCGGGATAGTTGGCTACAAAATTGGCTAATTCCTCAAAGGCCACAAATCGTCCCTTATCATCGAGCTCTACCTTGGCTAGACTCGCTTCTTTCAAAGTTGAAGGGAGATTGATCAAGTTGAGACGTTGGTTGATCGCAGCACGTTTTTGTGCTTCGATTAACTCTGGTGTCTCCTCATAAGCGACATCCGCATAGCCTTCATTCATGGTGAGGATGGGCTTATATCCTTTGGCAATGTAATCCGAATCTCCCAATAAGAAACGGTTGCGCTCACTGATGTATTGATTAAATTTTGAAATACTACGACGAATTTCTTTCTCAGACAAAGACTGGTCTTTGATAAAGGCAGCGACTTCTTGGTCTGCCAAGATCTGTGCGACCAAATCCTCATAGTTAAATTGACGCGCACGATTCATGTGAGACATGGTTTGACCTACACTTTCCATCTACTCACCTCCTTGATTCAGTTTTTCTAACAGGCGTTGTTTCTCTTTAGCGAGATCCACCTTTTCTTCTTGACTGGTTTGATTTTGATAATGTGGTTGACTCCACTTGGGAACATTGTTTTGCTTGCCCTTGGCTGATGTAGGACTCGTCCCCTTGTTTCCTTGAACCTTAGCCTGTTTCTGGCGTTCTCGAACTTTTAAAATCGCCAGTTCCGCACTGTTGACTCCTTGATAAGAAAAATCATTTCCTACCTTCAAAGCATACTTTTCATTCAGATTAGCAGACTGGGTCTTGTTAAAGGTCAACAATAAAATAATATTGATCACCTCATCTAGTAAGCCTAGATCAGCTAACTTAGATAGAGTCTTGCGTTCGCTCTGCGTAATGGTCGCATTGCGAACCTTTTTAATCTCCGCTAAAAATTGTAAGCTGGATTTTGCCTTAGCTTCTCTCAGAATAGTTTCTTCCTGACGGCTATAGGACATACGTGGTTGCTCTTGGCTAGCCTGAGCCAATTTTTGCTTCATTCTCTTCGGAGAAATGGTCCGTTCTACAGCTGTTTCTTTCGCCAGGAGATAGGTTTCATACCAGGTCCATTGCTGCTCTTCTGCGATGGCAAAGAGGGCAAGAGTTGCTTCTCCTTCATCCGCAAAACGAAGTCCATCACGCCCCATCATCCGTTTAAACATTTCCATATCAAACTGCTGTTTTTTACTGGCAACAACAGCCACCTCACCAGCATCTAGTCCAAATACTTGAGAGAAGGACACTTGCCGTCTAGTTCCTAAAGAGCGTGCTGGAAGCAGATCCTCCACTGCCTTTTCCCCAATCTTTTTTTCCAGTAAGCGTTTAAAAACAGCATTTGAAAAAAATTGTTCTGAGGCAAGAGGAGCATGTAACTGGATGGTGATCCCAACTTCTTCCTCATAGAGATCGAGCAAACCCATGGCAATTAAACGATCAAAGGCTAGTAGCAACTGTGGAAATCCTATATTCAAATGATTGAGGATTTGAGCAAGTAAATATTGTTTTTCACCCTGATCATAAGAGGCGAGCAGATAACGATAAACTGCTACTGTTTCCGTCTCTAAAATAGGCAGGTAATACTGCTCCAATGCAGCCCCTGCCGGTGGAAGAAGATTATTTTTTAAAAATGCGAAAGGCGTATTGGGCTTCATCTATTTTTCCTTTTTCTTCTTGGTTCCCTTCGTAATTTGTTTCAAGAGGGTCTCTAACTCACCGACATCCTTGAAACTCCGGTAAACACTAGCAAAACGGACATAGGTGATCTCATCTAGATCTGCTAACTCATCCATAACCAAAGAACCAATATACTCACTGTTGATTTCATTATCACTTTGGCTGCGAACCTTTTGCTCGATCCGATTTACAATTTCTTCGATTTCGTCACTAGAAACAGGCCGTTTTTGAGCCGAGCGGATAATACCATTAAAGATTTTATCACGAGAAAATTGCTCACGTGTCCCATCCTTTTTGACAACCACTAGGGTCCGCTCTTCCACTCGTTCGTAGGTAGTAAAGCGATAATGGCATTCTTCGCATTCCCTGCGACGACGGATGGTGTTCCCATCTTCAGCTTGTCGACTATCCACCACACTAGACTTACTTCCACCACATTTTGGACAACGCATTTGCTACCTCCTTAAACTGTTTTAACACTTCATTTTACCATAAATTGAATCGTAAAGAAAGCAGAAGAACAGGAGAATCCCCTATGCTTGCTCCTCATTGATCCATAAAAAAGAGTCGAAGGACGATTGAATAAATCGTTTTCCTTTCGACTCTCCGTTTATATTAAAGCGATAATTCAGCTTCTAAGCCATAGTGATCACTGACATGAGGTTTGTTTTGACCATCAAAAATGACATGTAGACGCTGGATGTCCCATTCTGGACTTGCAAAGACGTAATCAATCCGCAATGGAATTTGATTGTCTGTCCAGCCATCAATTCCAGGACCTACAGTATAGGTACCCTTTGTTTCTTTAGCTTCAATAAAGCTATCTTGAAGTTCAAGTGAACTGGATAGAATCGTTTCATAGCCTTCTTGACCAGCAGGATTATTGAAATCACCAGCTAGAATAAAGGGTTTACCTACTTGGCTGAAGTACTTCTCAATACGTGGCCACTCAAATTGGAAGCCTTTGTCCCACCAAGAAAGATGGACACTGGCAACAGCAATCTCTTTTCCATCGACACTGGTATGGGCAACGGCCACCCGACGCGTATGGTAGTCCGTTGGATCATCCATATTGGAGACCAATATCTCATCCGCCTTCAAAGGTTGACGTGAAAGAACCGCTACACCCTCATTAAGGTGATCATAGCCAATATGGTTGTAGGCCCAAGTCCAATAATAGTGGAGTCCTTGAGCAGCCAACTCTTCTACCAATACGCGAACAAAGTGATCTTTGTGAATGGCTACAGCTGATGGCAAGGCTTGATAATACTCATCCGTTTCGACAGCTTCTGAGGCCATTTCTTGATTGACCTCTTGGAAACAGATCACATCATATTGCGCTTCTAAAATTTGCTCCTTGAGGGTTTCAAATTTTTGCTGGGCATTCTCTTCCATCCAACTATGGGAATTTAATGTTAAAAATTTCATCCCCTGATTTCTCCTTTTTTCTAAATCAAGAAACGGCAAGAGGCCGGGTGCATTGCCCCAACCTCGTTTTCTTTGCCGATGTCTCTTATAATTCTACTGTGGCAACAGGCGCATTTGCTCCCAATTTACCAGTATGTTCGACCTTAACGGATTTAATCGCATCTGCATTTGTGAAGACAACAATTGTTGATGTTTCACGACCTGCTTCACGGATCGCATCAAGGTCTGCTTCTACCAAGAGGTCTCCAGCAGCTACTGTTTGACCTTCCGTAACTTTAACCTCGAATGGTTTTCCTTCAAGACTAACTGTATCTAGACCGATGTGAACCAAGACTTCCAAACCATTATCCGTTACCAAACCAAGGGCATGTTTGGTTGGGAAGACGCTGGTAACTTTACCAGCAACTGGTGAAACGATGTGGCCATTTTCAGGCTCAACCGCAAATCCGTCACCCATCATTTTTTGTGAGAATACAGGATCTTTCACATCTTCGATGTTGATCACTTCACCATCTGCAACGGAGTGAACTTCATCCGTCACACCTTTAAAGGTTGCTTCAGCCTTTTGAACTGCTGTCATTTGGCTAGGAAGTGTTTCAGGAATGACTTCACCTGAATCAAGAACGTCTTGGATATCAGATTTCAATACGTCAGCTTTAGGTCCGTAGATCGCTTGGACACCTTGTCCTTTCATGACAAGACCCATAGCGCCTTCAGCTTTCCATTGTTCTTCTGTTCCGACTTTTTCAGCGTCCTTAACGGTTACACGAAGACGAGTCATACATGCGTCAACGTCTACGATATTGGCACGTCCACCAAGAAGGTTGATGATGTTAATCACTTGTGAGCTTGCTGAACTTGTAGCAGCACCTGCTGCTGCACCATCTCCTGAAGGGGCATCATCATTTTGTTCATAGTTCCCGTTACGTCCTGGAGTCGCATAATTGAATTTCTTAATCATGAAGTTGGCAATGAAGTACATGATAAATCCAAAGAGGACTGTTACCCATACAAAGTTAAAGATATCTAGTGCCAAACCAGCGTTGAGGGCCATTGGGGTACGTGTCAAGAATTCGATTGAACCGAATGAGTGAACACGAAGATCAACCAAGTCAGCCATTGCAAAGGCAGCCCCTTGCACAAATGCATAAATAATGTACAATGGTGTTGCAATAAACATGAACATGTATTCAATTGGTTCAGTAACACCTGTCAAGAAGGTTGCTAGAGCAGTTGCAACAAGCATCCCTTTGTATTTTTCTTTTTTATCTGGATCCACATTGCGGTAGATGGCAACCACAACCCCCATCAAAATACCAAATGATCCGATCATTTGTCCAACTTTGAAACGAGCTGGTGTGTAGGCATGAAGTAAGTGTTGGTATTGGCTAGGATCTGCCTTCTTCAAGTTAACAAGGTCTGTTACCCAAGCCAACCAAAGAGGATCTTGTCCAAATACATTTTTACCCTGATCTACGCCAGTTAAAATGTGGTATGTTCCACCAAGTTGGGTATAATTGATTGGGATGGTCAACATATGGTGAAGACCAAATGGCAAGAGTAAACGTTCCAAAGTACCGTACAAGAACGGTGCCAATACTGGTGCAGTAGATTGTGAGTTGGCAATCCAAACACCAAATCCGTTAATTCCTGCTTGAATCACTGGCCACAAGGCTGCTAAAAATAATGCAGTAATAGCAGAACGGAAAATAACCACGAATGGTACAAATCGTTTCCCATTAAAGAAAGAAAGTGCTTCTGGAAGTTTACGATAATTGTAATATTTATTGAAGGCAGTTGCTCCAACAAAACCAGCGATAATACCTACAAATACACCCATCTTAAGAGCTGGTGCTTCAAGAACACTAGTAAAGTAATCTGCAACCTTAATTGAGCCACCAAAAATCGTATGAACCGTAGCATTTCCCTTAGAAAGCATTTCAGATGTCACGCCAAAAACTGCACCTGTAATACGGTTAATCAAGATGAAAGAAAGACCAGCTGCAAAGGCCCCCCCTGCACGTTCTTTGGCCCAGCTACCACCGATAGCAAGGGCAAAGAGGATGTGAAGGTTCCCAATAACCCCCCAACCGATTTGTTCGAGAATCCCACCTGTGATTACAAGTGGAGATAAATTAGGGTTGATCATAGGGATAGATTTCCCGATTGAAATCATCAACCCAGCTGCTGGCATAACAGCGACAACGACCATCAAGGCCTTACCGAACTTCTGCCAGAATTCAAAGCTAAATAAACTTTTGAATGATCCTTTGTTCATCATTCAACCTCCTTATATTGTTTAAGGCTTTGTTTTAAGAAAACGTTTGCGCTTAATTTGTTTCTAGTATACCATATTTTAAAAATTTGTAAAGCCTTACATTCATTTTTTTCTCCTAATTTTATCTTTTTTAATCTTTTTTTAGGCTGAATCCTTTTAAACCTCATTCTTTTTCAGCGCAAACGTTTCCCTTGAAACATAAAAACATTCGAACCCTCTAAGGGTTCGAATGCTTCACTCTAATGCGTCTTGCATGGCATAGCCAATCCCACGAACTGTCTTAATATAGCTTTTTTGACCTGGTAGATCAATTTTCCCACGGAGATAACGGATATAGACGTCAACAATATTAGTCTCACCTGTACTCTCGTACTTCCAGACACTTTCCAACAACTGATCTCGTGTCACCACTCCCTTGCTACCCATCAGAGTCGCCAGGAGGTCATATTCTCTGCGGGTCAAACTAATCATGTCTTTCCCACGATAGACGGTATGGTGTTCCACATCAATGCGCAAATTGCGGTATGACGTTGGGATTTTCATCTGGCTACAATGTTGGTCAATATAATCACGTCCTCTAAAAATGGCTGTGATCTTATCTACCAAATCGCTGATAATAAAGGGTTTAACCATATAGGAAACGGCAAAGCGCTGAATACTCTCTTTGTGCTCAGCAATTTTTTCGCGGCTATCTAAAACAATCAAAACAGAAGCTGGGCGAATCCGACTGATTTCCTCTGCGAATGTTTCACCAGACATATCTGACAGATCGTAATTAAACAAGATCAGATCATATTTGGTCGCAGCAATCAATGCCAGACCCGCTTTCCCATCTTCGACCACATCAACTTGATACCCCTCTTTTTGAAGTTCCAAATCAATAAAGCGAGCGATTTGCTTCTCATTTTCTACTAGTAGAACTCTTTTGACCATAAAGCAAGATTATTTTTCGTCGTACCAAGAATAGTGGAAAGTACCTTCTTTGTCTTTACGTTGGTATGTGTGAGCACCAAAGTAGTCACGTTGTGCTTGGATCAAGTTTGCTGGAAGATCCGCTGAACGGTAGCTATCGAAGTAAGTAATGGCTGCTGAGAAGGTTGGTACTGGTACACCTGCTTGAACAGCAAGGGCTACGATATCACGAACTGATTGTTGATACTTAGCAGTAACATCTAAGAAGTACTTATCCAATAGAAGGTTAGCAAGATCTGCATCACGGTTGTAAGCATCTGTAATCTTTTGCAAGAAACGAGAACGGATGATACAGCCATCGCGCCAGATAGATGCGATGTCCGCAAATGGCAAGTTCCAGTTATTTTCTTTAGAAGCGACACGCAATTGCGCAAAACCTTGTGCGTATGAGATGATTTTTGAGAAGTAAAGGGCTTGACGGATCTTTTCAATCAACTCAGCCTTATCTCCTTCAAATTTGAAAGCAGCTGGTTTTGGAAGTACCTTGCTAGCGTGTACACGTTCTTCTTTATAAGTTGAAATGTAGCGCGCAAATACTGACTCAGTAATCAGTGACAATGGCACACCAAGGTCAAGAGCTGATTGGCTAGTCCATTTACCTGTCCCCTTGTTTCCTGCAGCATCCAAGATGTAGTCTACGATTGGACCATCTTGATCTTCGTCGTCTTTGCGTCCAAGGATATCCGCAGTGATTTCGATCAAGTAGCTGTCTAACTCGCCTTTGTTCCACTCAGTAAAGATTTCAGCCATGTCTTCTGCTGAAAGGCCAAGCAAGTGTTGCATCAAATCATAGCTTTCTGCAATCAATTGCATATCCCCATATTCGATCCCGTTGTGGACCATTTTCACGTAGTGACCAGCTCCATCAGGACCGATGTAAGTCACACATGGTTTGCCATCTTCAGGCGCTTTTGCAGAGATTTCTTCAAGAACATCTGCTACCAATTCATAGGCTTCTTTTTGTCCACCAGGCATGATAGAAGGACCTTCAAGGGCACCTTTTTCACCACCAGAAACCCCTGTACCGATAAAGTTGATACCAGAGTTTGCCAACTCTTCGTTCCGACGGATGGTATCTTTATAGAAAGTATTTCCTCCGTCGATCAAGATATCGCCTTTATCCAAATGTGGAAGAAGGGCTTGGATAGTTGCATCTGTACCAGGCCCTGCTTGAACCATGAGCATGATACGGCGTGGTTTTTCGATAGAGTTTACGAAGCTTTCGATATCATAGCTTGGCACAAAGTTCTTATCAGGATGGCAAGCAACAACATCTTCTGTTTTTTCTTTACTACGGTTAAAAATGGCAACTGTGTAGCCACGAGATTCGATATTAAGGGCAAGGTTACGACCCATTACGGCCATACCAACAACACCAAAGTTTGCTTTAGTCATGTGACACTCCTCTTTATAGTTTGCCTATATTCTACCATTTTTTGACATCAAATGAAAGCAGAAAATAGCTTCCCACTTCTCCAAGAGTGAGAAGATCATGCAAGTCATTTGATCTTAAAAACAAAAGTGCCCGAGAAACAGTTCTCAGACACTTTCTTAAGAATGGCATTAATCTTCTTTTGAAGCTAATTCATTCGCTTCAATGACCGGTTGTTCTCCTTCTTTGAGTTTGTTGACCGTCATATTGACCCCAAGAGCTCCTGCTAACAATTGACGAATATCGAATCCAGCTCCTTGAGAGACTTGGTCGATACTTTGCATGATATCGCCCACCATCTTAGAAGCATTACCCTCACCGTACATGGTAATCTTATCCACCTTGGTTAATGGTTCTGCGACAGCACGCGCAATTTCAGGCAACTTATCAACGACCATTTCAGTAATGGCTGCTTCTTGCATTTTCTTCATCGCTTCGGCCTTTTGGTCCAAACCTTTAGCTTCGGCTTCTAGTTTCAAGCGAATAGCTTCGGCTTCGGCGCGACCTTTGGCTTCGATAGCTTCAGCCTCTTGCAGTTGAGCAAATTTCTCAGCTTCGGCTTGGGCTTTCCGAGCTTCGGCTTCTTTTTGTGTTTCGAAAAGTTCAGCTTCCGCCTTGCGTTGGCGTTCGATCAATTCAGCTTCGGCTGCTTGTTGACGCGCATATTTTTCAGCTTCGGCTTGCTTACGGATGTTGGCATCCAATTCTTGCTCACGAACCTTAACTTCGCGCTCTTTGACTTCCGCTTCTTTTTCTTGTTTCATGATATTGGCTTCGGCTGCCACGCGCTCTTGTTCACGACGTTGCACTTCTGCCTCAATCCCTTTAGCGGCATCTGCCTTGGCTTGAGCAATATCTGCTTCTTGCTTGAGGGCTGCTTGTTTGAGTTTTAATTCGTTTTGTTTTTGCGCAATTTCAAGATCGGCTGCGACGCGTTTGTCGTTGGCCAATTTATCTTGTTCTGCTTCGACTTCCTTGCGTTCGCGTTCTGCTTTGGCTTTGGCAATCAAGGCATCTTTCTTAATGGTTTCAACATTTTCAATCCCGAGGTTATCAATGACTCCCCCTTCATCAGAGAAAGATTGAACCGTAAAGGCGATGACTTCTAGACCCATTTTGGCCAAGTCTGGTGCTACGTTGTCTTGCACCTTTGAAGCAAACTCTTGACGGTCGTTGACCATCTTACGGAGCTCCATCTGACCGATCACTTCCCGCAAATTCCCTTCCAAGACATCTTGAACAGAGTTGGAAATATCCGTCGTATTCCAGTTCAAGAAGTTTTCTGCAGCACGGGCAATCATCTCATCGGTTGTTCCGATTTTTAACTTAACAGCTGCATCAGCACGGACGTTAATGAAGTCCAGTGTTGGGACTGCTTCTGACGTCCGAACATCTGTCGAGAATTGCTCAATATCAAGATAAGAGCGTTGTTCGACAAAGGGAATCATAAAGCCAGCTTTCCCACGCAAGTGACGTTGTTTCCGAAGACCTGTAATGACCACGACTTCGTTGGGTTTAGCGTTGACATACCCTTTGACCAACAAGATCAATACAAGAATGGCTACGATTACAAAAGTAATCAACCAACCTGGAATAAATAAAGTATCCATACTTTTTCTCCTTTTTTAGAGGTCTCCCCTCTGTTGTTTATTAATTCTAGTATATCAAAAAAAGGCCTTTCCTCAAAGAAAAGACCTGTATTTATATCTAAATTTATCAAATGCAATCTCTAGCTTATTCTTCGTCAAACAAGCCATTTAGACCTGCGAAAGGACTGTTTTCTTCTTTCTTGATCGCTTGAGCGGCTTGGTATTCTTCTTCGGATAAGATTTTCCAATCATTGCCTTCGATAAAACCTTGTCCAGCCTCTTCTTCTGGAGTGAGGACCTTGAGAGGAATATTGAGCAGGATATTATCCGCTACACTCTCACTCAGTTCAATCTTCCCACCTTCGATTGGAAGGATCAAGTCTTCCTCTAGGGCCTCGATATCTGCGTCAGACTGTACATCCTCTGCAAATACCTCTGTTACAGGATAGCTCTCTTGAAGCTCGACAGGCTCCATGCTTCGGCTAGAGGCAAGGACGATGGTATAGGTCAATTGGTAATCCAAGACATAGAGGCCTGTATCATAGGCTACTCGTCCTGTCGCTGTCACATTCTTTAAATCAAGAATTTCTGGATTACGCTTTTGCAATTCCTTGAGCAAATCCAACTCTTGATCAAAAGCTAGTCCTTCAGGATTTTTACGGATTTCTTGTGTAAATAAGTTCATTCTTTTGTCCTCAAATCTTCTAGATACTATTAGTATATCATGAAGCCGCCCCTCAACCAAGAAGTCTCCTCAAAAATTTGTTATAATCATGAAAAAAGATAAAGAAAATCTGATGGCAAGAGTTTACGATTTATCATTTTCAACTGTATATACAGCTTTAGTCCAAAAAGTCTTACGAAAGGGTGGAACAGAGACCAGCCTTGACCAAATCACCTCGCGATTAACAGGCTATTCTCTGGCGGAACTGCAAGAATGGAAAAAGCGTGACGGAAGCTACGGAGATTTCTTTCGCCAAGCTCCTGCCTATCACCACAATCGAACACTGATTACTGGGAAAGTTTGTGGCGTGCAAATTGAAACAATTCAAGATCCTTTGATGCAGGAAATTCGTCGATTAGATCGTCTGGTCGATTGGTTAAGTAAGGGGAATACCGTTGAGCAATTGGTTGAAAAATACCAGCTAAAAGAGGAGAAGGCATGAAAGAAATCGGAGCAGTTTTTAGGCAAATACGGGAAAGTCGCCATATTTCATTAGAAGAAGCTACTGGTGGGGAATTTTCGCGCTCTATGCTATCTCGATTTGAGAGAGGGGAAAATGACCTCACTACGCAACGTTTTTTTCAGGCTCTTCAACAGATCAAAACCAGCCTCAGTGAGTTTTCCCATCTAGCAGAAATCGATCAGCACTCTTTTATTCCCAAATTATTGAAAGAACACTATGAAAACATGAGCTTGGAACATGATCAAGCCTTGTACCAACGCTACCAGCTAGCCTATCAGAAAGATCACAAAAAAGAAGACTTCTTAGCCAGTATTATTCTCAAGGCTCAAATGCTTGCCTTCTATCCTGAGGTGGAGTTGGCTGCTAGCCAAGAGGAACTAGATTTCCTCTATGACTACCTCTTCTCTGTCATGGTCTGGGGAAATTTTGAGTTAAGCCTATTTTCACTGACCTCTCCTCTTTTCTCTAGTCAGCTCTATCGACAGTATACAGAGGAGTTGGTCCAAAGAGATGATTTCAAGCTTCTCCTAGACTCTTCTCGTCCTGCCCTCAACTCTATTTTTCTCAATGGCTTTTTTCTGGCCATCAGTTCGGATGAATTTGAAGATGCATCTTATTTTGATCAGCTGATCAAGGACCACTTTTACTCTGAAAACGAAGCCTACCTTCGGACGGTTTATCTCTATGCCAAAGGGGAATTTCTTTATCGAAAGGGAGAAAAAGAAACTGGTCTTGAAAAGATGGAACAGGCCATTCAGGTCCTCTCTATTCTGGATTGTAAGGACAGTGCCAACTACTACAAACAGGGCCTGCAAGAACTCCTCAAGGAATCCTGAAAAGAGAGTGGGACAGAAATCGGTCATTCGTTGGAATTCGATTTCGTCGTCCCACCTCCGCACAGTTGAGTAAGGCTGTATAAGCTTATGAAATCAGCATAATAGAGCCCACTCAACCACTGCGTCTTGCTCGGCAATCTAAAAACAATTGAGAGGCTAGGACTTTTGTCCTAGCCTCTTTTTGTTGAAAATATGCAACTTTTTGTTTTCCATATTTTTGAGGTCTACAATAGGATCATCAAGAAAAGAAAGAGGTCCCAGCATGATAAGCAGACTAAAGAATCGTCTCCTTCATTATTTCCTTAAACAAACTAGTTTTTATGTTAAAGAGGAAAAATTAGAACTGACGGAAGAGGAGAAACTGTCTCTTCTCAAGCAGGCCTTGCAACATTTAAGAGAAGTTATTTTATCTGCTAAGCATAAGGAGGAAAGCTTATGAAACTCTTATTTCGCAATCACATCTTTGCCTTACTCAGTCTTTCACGTTTTTTGAATACCATTGGTGCTGCCATCTACAATTTGGTCTTTGTGGTCTTCGCGGCTAGTATGCCTCACCCTAGTCTGGCAGTTGGGATCGCCAATCTCATTGTTTTTATCCCAAGTCTTTTCACCATTTTCATTGGAATGAAGGCCGATCACACCGCTAAAAAAGCTGACTGGCTGATCCGAATGGGCTTTCTGCAAGCTATCCTTTTCGTCATCATTGCACTGATGACGCAGATTCCGGGTTACCTGGCCTTTTCGATCGTTTGCTTCTTGAATATTGTGTCAGATTGTTTAAGTGATTATCGCGGGGGATTGCAACTTCCCATTATGCAGAAGAACATCCCTAGAGGGGATCTGATGGAAGCCTATTCCTTCAATCAACTGCTTAGTATGGTTTGTTCCATTTCAGGTCAAGCGCTGGGAGTCTGGCTTTTAGCTGTCAGTCACCAAAACTTTGCACTTGTTGCTTCGATCAATGCCCTGACATTTCTCCTGTCTTCCACTTGTCTTTTCATCCGACGAAGTCAACTGACCCACGAACCGATTCAAGTGGATTCGAGTAAGAAAGTTTCTTTCCTTCAAGAATGTCGAGACATCTATCGCAATGTCACCACTATCTTTGCAGATGAAGAAGTTCACAACTTTGGAAAACTTCTCCTATCCCTAGTTTTCATCAATGCTTTGGGCGGATCCATCTCCGGCATCTATAATTTGCAACTGCTTCACTCCCCCTTCTTTCATTTGAGCTTTAGCCAATCGCTCTTGATCTTAGAAGCAGTGACTATTTTAAGCATGGTCTGGGCTAGCCTGACACCTCACGATTATTTTTCCAAACAAACCCTTCACCATACTCTACTGTGGATTGCAGGTGGTCTGACCATGCTTGGCCTCACAAATGTTCTGGTCCACTGGGATATCCTATCCCTTCTACTCATCACTTTCCTCGGTTATCTTGTTGCAAAAATCAACCCAAAAGTTTCCAGTCTTTTAATGAGCAAACTGCCAGCTGAGAAATTAGCCTCTACTTCTAGCTTTTTGGGTCTGATGGTAAGCTTTGCTATGCCTCTTGGAACAGTCCTTTTTTCTAGTCTAGCTATCTGGAACCTCTCTTTAGCTTGGGGAATCTTTGCCATTTTCGGTTTCACTACCGTCCTCTTGTCTAGCAAATAAAGAGGCTGGGACAAAATTCCTAGCCTCTTTATTGTTTTTGGATTGTCGAGCAAGACGCAGTGGTTGAGTGGGCTCTACTACGCTGATTTCATCAGCTTTTATAGCCCTACTCAACTGTGCGGAGGTGGGACGATGAAATCGAATTCTAACGAATTACCGATTTCTGTCCAACTCTCACTTTACATTCTTCTTAGTCTTTCCACCCGTTCAGCAATGGGTGGGTGGGTATAAAAGAGCTTTTGAAAGCCGGATTCTTTTTTAGGATCGTTGATAAAGAGAGCACTACTGGCACTATCAACCTCGCGTTGCATGGGTGCACTGTTATCTAGTTTCAAAAGAGCATTGATCATCCCTTGAGGATTCCGTGTCAATTCGACACTGGAGGCATCAGCCAGAAACTCCCGTTGGCGAGAAATGGCTAACTGTACCAAGGTCGCCGCTAATGGTGCTAATACGATGGCAAGCAAGGAAAGGATCAGAATAATTATTTCTAAACCACTGCCTCCTTCTCGATCATCATCCCGTCTACGGCCACCGCCCCACCACATCATCCGGCCACCAATGCTCGAGAGCATGGTGATGGCACTGGCTAAGGCCACTGCAATGGTGGAGATGCGGATATCGTAATTGCGAATATGGCTGACTTCGTGTCCAATAACTCCCTCCAATTCCTCTCGATTCATCACAGCTAGAAGACCTGTCGTTGCTGCAACAGCTGCATTTTGAGGATTAGACCCTGTCGCAAATGCATTCATGGAAGGATCGTCTACAATATAGACACGAGGCATAGGAATCTGAGCCACCATGGCCATGTCTTGGACAACATGGTAAAGTTGAGGAGCTTGATCTTCTGTTACCTCGCGTGCACCATTCATCCGCATCACAACTTCCGTTGATTGAAAAATCATGCTAAAGGCATAGATGCCCCCAATAATCAAAGCAAGGATGACGCCACCAAGCGAGGAGCCTAACCAGAGATAACCAACGGCTGCTCCGATAAGGGCCAAGAGTATGAAAAAAGCAATAAGGAGAATCCAGGTTCTCCTTTTATTGCTTGCAATTTGGTCAAACAGCATATTAGTCTCCTAATCCGCTAAAATCCACCTTTGGTACTGCTTTTTCTTCTTCAGGCACTTGAAGGAATTCGGCTTGTTTGAAGCCAAACATTCCAGCAATTACATTTGTTGGGAAAGTTTCCAATTTCACATTGTAGTTGCTTGTCACACTGTTGTACAATTGACGGGCATAAGAAATTTTATTTTCTGTATTGGTCAATTCTTCTTGCAATTGCATGAAGTTGGTGTTAGCCTTCAAATCTGGGTAGTTTTCAGCAACCGCAAAGATGCCTGCAACTTGACGTGAAAGAGCATCACTGGCTGCCATTGCTTCTGCAGGTGAAGATGCTTGAGCTACTTGTTGGCGAAGTTGAGTGACCTTAGCAAGTGTATCTCCTTCGTACTTGGCATAGCCTTTAACCGTTTCGATCAAGTTTGGAATCAAGTCATTCCGACGTTTCAATTGTACATCGATTTGACTCCAAGCTTCGCGAGTTTGCATCCGACTTTTCACTAAACCGTTGTAAACTCCTACTACCATCAACACAAGGACCACAAGGATCCCAAGAATAATCCAAATCATTTTATTGAATTCCTTTCATTTCTTTCTACCAGTATATCAAATTTCTCTTATTTTGTGGTAAAATTATCTTATGAAACCAGAAGAATTTTATACCCATTTAGCCGATCTCGGCTTCCCATTAACTGATCAACAAAAAGAGCAATACGAACGCTATTTCGAGCTCCTCGTGGAATGGAATGAGAAAATTAATCTCACCGCCATCACCGCAAAAGACGAAGTCTATCTCAAGCATTTTTATGATTCGATCGCACCCATCTTGCAGGGGTTGATCGAAAACAAACCCATCCGTCTTTTGGATATCGGAGCTGGTGCAGGCTTTCCAAGTCTTCCAATGAAGATCCTTTTCCCTGAGTTGGATGTGACCATCATTGATTCCCTCAATAAGCGGATCAACTTTCTCCACCTACTAGCTGAAGAGTTAGGCTTGAGCGGGGTTCATTTCTACCATGGACGAGCTGAAGACTTTGCGCAAGATAAGGCCTTCCGTGCCCAATTTGATCTTGTGACTGCTCGTGCCGTTGCTCGGATGCAGGTCCTTTCTGAACTGACCATCCCTTACCTGAAAGTAGGGGGACGTCTTCTTGCTCTCAAGGCCAGCAATGCTCCAGAAGAGTTGGAAGAAGCCAAAAATGCCCTGAACCTGCTATTTAGCAAGGTTGAAGACAATCTACAGTATGAATTGCCGAATGGCGATCCACGCTATATCACTCTTGTCGAAAAGAAAAAAGAAACCCCCAATAAATATCCAAGAAAAGCGGGCATGCCCAATAAGCGGCCATTGTAGTAAGATACAAAGGGCTAAGCGGATAAAGTCAAAAAAGGAGTAGGACAAATTCCCTACTCCTTTTTTATTTTTGTTTCAATTCTGTTCGCAGGGCTTCTTGCTGCTCTTTTGTCAGATGAACGCCCTTACTTGCAACAATCTGGCTAGAGACTATGTTGGCAAACCTTAAGGCTTGCGTCATATCTAAACCTTCTAAACGAGCGGATATAAAAGCTCCGACATGGCTATCCCCAGCACCTACTGTATCAACGACTTCTGCTGGGAAACCGTCCGCCTCATACCAGTTGCCATCATAGGCAACCGCTCCTTTTTCCCCCAAGGTGACAATGACCAATTGCCCCGTTCTCTGATACAAGTGTTCGATGGCTGGCTGGATCTCTCTACACCCAGAAAAAGCCAGTGCTTCAGCCTCATTAACATGGAGAATCGGATGCAGATCATAAATTGCTTCCAGTCGATCTTTGGGAATCATGAGTCCACGTGGTCCTGGTGCGAAAATCACCTGGCCTTCTAATTGCGAAACAGACTGGACCAATGCAAGACCGGTTGGCTCCTCGACTTCAAGGCCACATAAGTAGATGTAATCAAACGGATCTGTCTCAATATCTTTTAGCCACTCTGCTTGAAAGCTATACTCCACTCCGTGGTCCGATAAGAAGGTCCGCTCACCATCAGACTCTACAAAGCAGTAACAGCAACCATTGGCCCCTTCTAATGAGATGCTAGAGGAAATCCCTAATTGTTTTAACTCTCTTCGAATAAAATCACCATACATCCCAGAACCGACTGGCGAGACAAACTGGTAGGGTTGCGACAAAAAATGAAGGATATTAACCACATTAAAGGCACAACCTCCCACAGACCATTGCTGGTGATCAATATGGGCATCTCCTTCCCGACTCGGTAGACGGTCCAGATAGACCATAATATCACAAACAGTGGATCCAATCACTAAGGCTTTTGACATAGATTTTTCCCCCTCTTATTTTCAACATGGAAAAATAACCAGCACCGGATAGAGCTGGTTATGTGGCCTAGTCTCCCCGATAGACCGGTTGCGGACCAAAGGTTTGGGAAACTGGCATGATTTCAATCCGGTTAACATTGACATGCTTAGGCTGTTGGATCAACCAAGCTACAGTATTCGCAATGTCTTCGGGCTGAATGGCATGGGCATCGCGATAGAGAGCCTCTACTCGTTTTTCATCTCCTTTAAAGCGAACCGTCGAGAATTCAGTCCCTTCACAGAGACCTGGTTCAATATTGGTCACCCGAATCTGCTTTCCAGCTAGGTCAGCGCGCAGATTTAATGAGAACTGTTTGACGAAGGCCTTGGAGGCACCATAAACATTAGCTCCTGGATAGGGCACTGTTCCAGCAGTTGACCCCATATTAATAACATAACCGTCATTTCTTTCCACCATCTGGGGGAGGATTTGTCGAGTCAAATAGGTCAGACCGATAATATTGGTCTGGATCATGGTCAACCAATCTATAAGCTCTGCTTCATGAGCTGGAGCGAGGCCTAGGGCCAAGCCAGCATTATTGACCAAAACATCAATTCTCTCCCAAGCTTTTGGCAAACTAGCAAGTGCATGATCTACCTGAGAAGGTTCCGTCACATCCATTTGAAGGGGATAAAAAGCTTCTCCCAGCTCTTCTTGAAGAGCCTGTAATTTTTCAATGCGTCTAGCAGCACCAATCACCCGATGCCCATCGGCAACTAAGCGGTGACAAATGGCTTGGCCAAAGCCAGCAGATGCTCCCGTTACTAAAATTATTTCTGCCATTTTCTTACCTCCAAGGATTATAGAAGCGACCTTTGTTTACCCAAATCAGGACGATACTCAAGACCACCATGAAGATTGACCCCAGGATAATCAAGCGATCAGGAGTGGTTATCTCCTGATAGGTGTACCAAGTTCGTTTTTTATTTTTACCAAAGCGACGCAGTTCCATGGCCGTAGAGATCGTTTCAATCCGCTCCAAAGAACTAAAAATCAAGGGAGAAATCATCTGAAGATTTCCCTTCACCCGCTGGATAAAGTTGGCCTTTTTGGACAACTCCAAGCCTCTGGCTTCTTGCGAGAGCTTGATAATCTGGTATTCCTCCTGCACATCTGGAATATAGCGCAAGGTCAAGCTCACTGAGTAAGCAATCTTGTAAGACACCCCAATCTGGTTGAGACTCGAAGCAAACTGACTGGGATGGGTGGTCATCAAGAAAATAAGAGCTAAAGGAATGGTACAGACATACTTCAAAGCTAGGTTGAAGAGATAAAATAACTCTTGGGCTGTAATACTATATGCCCCTAAACCATCTAGAAGAACTGTCTTTGCTCCATAGATTTCTACCCCATATTGTGGGGCAAAAAGATAGACCATCAAGACATTGAGAAAGGCAAAAGCTAAGGCAAAACTCAGAACAAAGGAGATGTCTTTCAAACGAATGCCTGAGGTTGCAAATAAGGCGAGGGCACCCAGACCAATGACCAACAACAAGCGAGTATCATAACTCAACATAGCTGCTAATGAGACCAAGAGTAGGAAAAGGAGCTTGCTGGCGCCTGAGAGGCGATGCAGAAAGCTGGTTCCAGCATGGTAGCCGACTAAACGATTATTCATGGCCTTCCCCCTTCTGATTCATATAAAACTGCGTCAAGGCAAGAGGATCGACACCAAGTCGATTTGCCAAGGCAAAAATAGATGTTTCTTTTAAATTAGCCCGTCTCAAAATTTCTGGTTGGGTCAAGAGCTCTGCCGGTGTCAAATCAGCCAAAACCTGCCCATCCATAACCACGACTGCCCGGTCGGAATAATCCAACATGAGCTGCATATCATGGGTAATCATGACAATGGTATGCCCTTTTTGATGGAGTTCATCAAGGAAATCCATAATTTCCGTATAGTTTCGTTGGTCCTGACCAGCCGTCGGCTCATCGAGGACGAGAACATCTGGTCCCAAGACAAGGATAGAGGCGATGGTCACCCGCTTTTTCTGACCATAAGATAGGGCGGAAATCGGCCACTTACGAAATTCGTAGAGACCACAGGTTTTCAAGGCTTGATGGACACGACTTTCGATCTGCTTCTCTGAAACATTTCTCAAGCGAAGACCCAGAGCCACCTCATCAAAAATCATGTTGGTCGAGATCATCTGGTTGGGGTTTTGCAGGACATAACCTACTCGCTCTGCTCGCTCCTTGACACTATCACCCTTGATATCCTCTCCCTTTGAGAAATAAGTTCCTTCCGTCTGGATGAAGCCACAAATCGCCTTAGCAAGGGTAGATTTTCCAGCCCCATTTTTACCAACAATCGCTAGCCGCTGCCCTTTTGGAATGGTTAGAGAAAGATCTTTTAGAATGGGCTGGCCTTCTCGATAGGCAAAGTTCAAATGACCAAGTTCTAGGATTGTCTCTGCCTCTACTCCTTTTTCAAAATGAGGAGTTGGGATATCCACTGATAAATCCCCAAGTGGTAGCTTTTCTACCTTGTCCAAATGCGGTAGCTTGCTGATATCCTGGCCTAACTGGCGAAGAGTTGTTAAATAGAGGGGTTCACGAATCCCATTTTCAGCCAGCAGTGTCGTCCTCAACAACTCATCTGGGCTCCCATTAAAGAGGACTCGTCCTTGATTGATCAAGATGACCCGATCGATGGGACGGTAGAGTACATCCTCCAAACGGTGTTCGATGATAATGGTGGTCGTCCCCTGCTCTTCATGAATTTGATCAATCAGATCTATGATATCCTGACCCGATTTGGGATCTAGATTAGCCAGTGGCTCATCAAAAAGCAGGATCGGACTTTCGTCAATCAGGACACCCGCCAAGCTGACCCGTTGTTTTTGCCCACCGGATAAATCTTGAGGCCGATGGCCTAAGAGCTTGTTCAAATCTAAGCGCTCCGCCCAGGTATGGACCCGGGATTTCATGCTTTCCAACTCCACCATATCGTTTTCAAGAGCAAAAGCTAAGTCTTCTGCTACGCTGAGACCGATAAACTGACCATCCGTATCCTGTAAGACCGTACTGACCAAATGAGACTTCTCATAAATACTGAAATCAAAGGCTTCTTTCCCCTGAATAAGGAATTGGCCACTACTGGTTCCCTTATAGATATTAGGGATAATCCCATTTAAGCACTGGCCAATGGTTGACTTGCCAGAACCAGATGGACCAACAATCAGGACCTTTTCCCCCTTATAAATGGTTAAGTTGAGATTTTTCAAGGTTGGTTCAGACTGTGCCTTGTATTGGAAGGAAAAATCCTTCAGTTCAATCATTGCTTCTTTCATTTAGTTTGCCTTTTCCCATAAGAGCGCAAATTGGATGGCTAACTCCGCGATTCGATCCTTGCTATCTAAATCC
>NZ_JBDGEA010000015.1:0-62654 GCF_040908565.1 Streptococcus parasanguinis
TAAAAGCTGATGAAATCAGCGTAGTAGAGCCCACTCAACCACTGCGTCTTGCTCGACAATCCAAAGACAATTGAGAGACTAGGACTTTTGTCCCAGCCTCTTTTTTTCTGCAGGGAAGACTCGTAGAGTCTCGTAAACCCTAGTCTTTAGCATTAAAAGGAAAAAAATGTAAAAAAGACTTGACAAAGCAAATGATTAGCAGTATTATTAACTAGTTAATTAACTGATTAATAAACTGGTTAATAAAAATAAAAAAGAGGTGAAGGATGAAAAGGAGAAGAATGAAGGTGCTGGGAATCTTGTTCCTCAGTTTCTTTCTGCTTGCAGCTTGTGCTAGTCAAGGAAATGCAGGCAAGCCCCCTTCTAAAAAAGGTCTCAAAATTGTCACGAGCTTTTATCCTATCTATGCCCTAGTCAAGGAAATTTCTGGGGATCAAAATGAGATCTGGATGGTTCAGTCCGGTGCAGGGATTCATGATTACGAGCCCTCAACCAAGGAAGTGGCTCAGATCTATGATGCGGATGTATTTGTCTATCATTCTCAGACCCTGGAATCTTGGGCCGGTCGCTTAGATCCCAGTCTTCAAGGTTCCAAGTTGCGAGTGATTGAAGGTAGCCAAGGAATGACCCTTGATAAGGTGGCTGGATTAGAGGATGTCGAGGCTGGTCAGGGAAAAGAAGCCAAGCACTTGTATGATCCGCATACTTGGTTGGATCCTGTAAAAATCGCAGAGGAAGGAAAGATCATCGCCCAACGCTTGGGAGAGATCGATCCAAAGAACAAGGAGCTCTACCAGGCCAATGCTCAAAAGCTTGAAAAGCGCTGTGAGGAACTGGTAGCCCACTACCAGCCTCTCTTTGATAAGGCCAAGCAAAAGACCTTTGTGACCCAGCATACGGCCTTTTCTTATCTGGCCAAACGCTTTGGTCTCAAGCAGTTAGGGATTGCAGGGATTTCCCCAGAGCAAGAACCGACTGCCCGACAATTGGCAGAGATCCAGCAGTTTGTCAAAGATTACAAGGTGAAAACGATTTTCGTAGAGAAGCACACGTCGTCAAAAGTGGCAGATAGTATCGCCAAGGCAACAGGGGCGCGTGTCAAGGTCTTGGATCCACTGGAAGCTGATCCGCAAAACGATAAGGATCTATTAGCAAATTTAGAAGAAAATATGGCGACTTTAGCCAAGGAATTAGAGGAGTAAATCAAGGATGAAGAAAAAGGGAACGATTGGATTGGTAGCAACTTTGGGAATAGGGCTATGTGCCTATGCGCTCAGTCAGCAACCACAAGCTAAGGAAGAGAAAAAGAATCAGATTCATTATCTACAGGCAGAAAAGAAAGCGTCATCGTCTGCCTCCAGCAAAAAGGAAGACAGCATCGAAGCGGTCAATGCCAAGGAAAAGACTCAGGCAGAGCAGATTGTCATCAAAATTACGGATGAAGGCTTTGTCACTTCTCATGGGGATCATTTTCATTACTATAGCGGCAAGGTCCCATTTGATGCCATCTTTAGTGAGGAGTTGATTTTGCGAGATCCAACCTATCAGCTCCAAGAAGCTGATATTGTCAGCAAGGTCAAGGATGGCTATATCATTAAACGCGCTGGTAAATACTATCTCTACTTAAAGGATGCTCAGCATACGGTTAATGTGCGCTCGATCGAAGAGATCGCTCAACAACAAAAAGGAGGCGCTAAAGAAGAAGGGGAAACGGGATCGGTGCAAGCGAGCTCCTCGCACAAGGCAGGCAAGACCCGTGACTTCCGTCAACCTAGTCAAGCGCTGAAAGAAGGAAAGACTCTTGAGATGTTGACGGCTAAGAACCATATAGCTGGTGGCTATCGTACGGACGATGGTTATGTCTTTAGCCCTGGAGATGTCATTTCAGATACAGGGGACGGCTTTATTGTGCCCCATGGTAGCCATTTCCATTATATTCCAAAGAGTGCCTTATCTGCTGGCGAGTTAGCAGCAGCCCTTTCGGCCTTAGGTGGTCAAGCTGGCCATCAGGCTGGAGGCTCACGCCTAGCTGGAGCAAGCACAGAACAAGGGCAAGGAACTCCAGATCAAGCCTCTCCAAGCCTTGGGAAGCAAGCGAGCAACCAGCCGTCAGCCAGTCCAACCCCTACACAGACGACACCAGTGCCGTCTAAACCTGTAAACTCGAAACCGACTTCAACGCTCAGCAATCTGATGGAAGAATTGCAGAAAACACCTCTGTCTTCTCGTCATGTGGAGTCTGATGGTTCTGTCTTTGATCCAAGTAAGATTACCAAGTGGACCGATCAAGGAATTGTCTACCCTCACGGGGATCATTTCCACTTTATCCCTTACAGCTCCCTATCTCCTTTAGAACGTGAGCTGGCGCGGCAATTCCAACTGCTTCGGGCCCAAGGTGCTACTACACCTGCTGAAATAAGTCCAAAACGGCCTTCAAGTCCAAGTACAAAACCAATTGACCATGAGCACGAGCATGAACATGGAGATAGTCACGAGCATGAACATGGGGATAGTCACGAGCATGAACATGGGGACAGTCATGATCACGAGTACGAAGAGGAGCACGATCATGGCTTCCACGCAGACATGGTCATCAGTAAGGACGAGGACGGTTACATGGTCGCTCATGGAAACCACGCTCATTATTTCTATAAAAAGGACCTCTCTCCTCAAGAGATTGCAGCAGCAGAGGCAACTCTGGCAGGTAAGAAAGAAGAGGATAAGGGACAGCCACTGACAGATGATGTCGCCAGCTATTCTCGCGATGCCTCAGATGAGGAAAAGATCCAGTACATCAGTAAGACCTACGGCGTCCCTCGCGAGGCCATTAAGATTTCCAATGGTTTCTTTGTCTTTAACAATCCAGACCAAGAATACGATCCGACCCACATCCACCCTTATGCCGTTCGTAAGGAACATGTTCGGATTCCGCTTGAGACGGGTAATCCTGAACTAGACTTTATCAATGAACTTTATGCAACAGCCCTTCGCTCGGGGATTTCTCCTTATAGCCTCCAGATTGAAAATGGCCAGTTTGTCATCCCACATGGCGATCACAACCACTACATCAAGGTGCGATCAGCGGGACTAGCAGACTACTTAGCTCATCGCCTTCCTACCATCCAATCGCCTTACAAAAAAGGAGACTTAGATAAAAAAGTAGTAGAGGACAGGGTCAACCAACTTTTAGCAGAAAGCCGGACTCTTTATGCTTCTGATCCATTGCAGCAACGACGGATTGAGCTCATCCTGGGCCACTTCTTGGAAAATGTCAAGAGCTTCCCAAGTAACTCGACGGAAGGCTACCTGGCCAGTCTCAAACAGGTTGATGAGCAATACATCCATGCGACTCAAGCGATCAAACCAAAAGAAGAGACAGCCCTCGATCGTCGATACCAAGAATTGCTGGAACAAGTGCGCTTGCTAGACACAGAAGCTTTCCAACTGAAGAAGGAAGGCTTGGTCTCACAACTGCAGGAAGCCTATGCTGCCAAGGACAGCAAGCGTTTAGAGCAGGAAGGGAAGCTATTAGAAGCTGTTCAGGAGATGCAAGATCGGACGGGTGTGACATCGGTCGACTATCTCAAATACTTCTATCAAAGCTTGAGCGATTCGCGCTTGACACCAGAACTGCGCACCAAGGCGGCAGATCTAGCTTTGAAACTCTATCGAGCCCAAGCCTTTGAAGAAGCCTGGGATGCTAAGGCTCACTTTATGGAACTCTACCAAACCAAGCAGGCAATTGAGCAGCTCTTCTCTCAAGAAAAAGGCCAAACCTATCCTATTGAAAAAACAGTTTTGGATCAAAAAGGAAGTCAAGCCCCATCTTATAACTTAGCGGTCTATGATTTCCTCAAGGGCTTATATGGAGAGTTGGACAAGGCGACAGAATCCCGTCAACGAACCAGCATCCTGACAGGGCTCTCAGAGCAAATCCAGTCGCTCTTGCCACAAGTCGAAGACCAGGCTAAACGAACTGCCTTTGAAGCAAGTTTGGCCCAGCTTGGAAATGAGACGGATCCAGACAAGGCTATTGCAAGTGGACAAGCTCTGTTACGCGAAATCAGTGACACCATTGAAAAGCAAAAACAAAAGCAAACAGAAGAGCCTCAGATTGGGGATGTCGCCCTTTATCAACAGCTCTATAACCAATTGATGGCGCTTCACCAACAATTGCAGGAAAAGGGGGCTAGTGATGCTGTATTTGATCGCTTAGAAGCTCTCTTTGACCAATTGGCTAATCCAAAGAGTGACAAGGCAGCCCTACTACAGGCTATCCAAGCCTTTCAGGCAGAGTTAGCAGCGGTGCCATCTGCAAGCGAAGTAACCAAACCAGCTACCACAACTGAGACAGAAACTGAGCCTGCAAGCCCGGCTTCCATAGAAGAAGGCACGTCAGATGCACCAGCTTCTCAGGACCAATAGAAAATCATCTGAAAGACATTTCAGATGATTTTTGCGTTCTAGTGAATAGAAGAGGTGGTTTCTTTTTTCAGTTGTTGAGTCTCATTCCTTGTGCTCAAGGAGCAGAGGTGAGGAGGACTCGACTGCGTTCTTTCGCTTGAAAAATGCAGTCATTTGAACCAGAATACGGGGAACCGTCTGCCATTTTTTCCAAGCTTGGACACGGGTATCGAGGAGTTGTTTGGCTAGACGTTCCAGCATTTCTCGCTCTGTAGGATCTAGGTCTTGAGCATTTTGAAAGATCTCTTTAATCTTGGAGAAATTTTTTAAGTTCCTCAAATCATTGATTGAAGTGATGCCTGCGTCCAGAAAAATGCCAAAAAAGGTATCAAAGAACTTCTTGCGCTCATCTGCCGATGTTTCGCGAACCCACTGCTTCAAGGTCTCGTCGGTCTGCTGGCTATCGGGACTGGTTTGATCCAGGGTCACAAATTTATCCTTCTCAATCATCCAAGTAAAAGCGTCATGCTGGACAAAGCCACCAAAAGCTCGGCTTTTTACGATTGTAGCAGGCTCAGGAACTTCTAGCATCATGCCGACGATGGAACCTTGAGGGACAAAGCGAAGAATGTTTGGGGATGTCCGCTGGTAGCCTTCGGTCTCGATAATGGCTCTGTTGAGGCCAGGAGCATCATAGCTGTAGATGGCATCGACTCGTTCAAATAAGGAATCCGGCAGGTAAGTGCAGGCATAGGTTGCGAGATTGCCCCCTTTGGAGTGACCGGCTACTAAGAAGCGCCCTTTAGGAAATTCCTTCATGACGTTTTGTAGGTAGCTGGCTGCACGCCTCTGAGATGGGACATGGTCCATATAGGTCATGTGGAAGTCTTCCTTCCAGCCGATCAAGGTATCATCCGTTCCTCTGAAGACAACTAAATAAACATCCATGGTAAGACGATAGGTCATAGCCGCAAACTGCTTCTGAACATCGGGGTCATATTCGTTAACATAGTTGAGGAGTTTGATGTTTTTAAAACGCTTTGAACTAGCTAAGTCATCGACTAATTGCAGGTGTTGGTCTGTCACGATGAAATCGGTGGTTCGATCGACTAGCTCTGCTGCATCAGATAAGCGGACTTCAATATTGGTCGTATCCCCTTGGGGCACGATCCGATCAAAAGGAAGATAGGTCAGCTCTGTCAGTGCCAGGACATCCAGTTCCTTGAAAGGACGGTCGTATATGGAATCGTAGGTCACTTCTTTTAGGTAATCAAAAATAGTTGACATCTGTGCCTCCCGTGTCTTATTTCTTTCAGTATAGCACAAAAATGGATGGAGAAAAAGCGCCTTCCATCAAGAAAGGAGGAGTGAGATCTTCTTTCCCTCTGAAACAGTCTTTTTCTCTGCTTCTTAATCTGTTATAATAGGAAGAAGAAAAAAGAAGGAAAGAAAGCCATGCATAAAATTCTTTTAGTGGAAGATGATAACATTATCCGTCAACAGGTCAAACAATTATTGAAACAATGGGGCTATGAAGTGGTCGCAGTAGAGGATTTTATGGACGTCCTCGGGATCTTTGTCGAAACCGACCCCCACTTGATCCTCATGGATATTGGACTGCCTTTCTACAATGGTTACCACTGGTGCCAGGAGATTCGCAAGGTTTCAAAGGTTCCGATTATGTTTCTTTCCTCACGGGATCAAGCCATGGATATTGTCATGGCCATCAATATGGGTGGAGACGATTTTGTCACCAAGCCTTTTGATCAAAATGTGCTCCTTGCTAAGGTCCAAGGGCTCTTGCGCCGCTCTTACGAATTTGGGACGGATCAAAATCTGCTGGAACACCGGGGAGCCATCCTCAATCTCAAGTCTACGGACTTAGTGTATGAAGGGGAAGTCATCAAGTTGACCAAGAATGAATTTCAGATCCTGCGAGTCCTGTTTGAGCATGCGGGCAGTATCGTGGCGCGCGATGATATGATGAAAGAGCTCTGGAATAGCGACTTCTTTATTGATGACAATACCTTGTCTGTCAATGTGGCCCGCCTTCGCAAGAAATTAGAAGAGGCTGGCTTGTCAAACTTCATCGAAACCAAGAAAGGCATCGGTTATGGGTTAATCCATGAATAAATATGGGAACATCTTTTGGCAGTATGTGGTATCCCGCAGGCGCCTGCTCTATCTAGTAGTCATCTTTTTGATGGTCGATTTGGTTTTTGCCTTTCTCTTTCCAGAGACGGGGACGGTTTTCCTCTATGCGACTCTGATGCTAGGATTTTTTACACTCTGTATCTTGATCTGGGATTTCGCTATGACCTTTCAGGAGTACCGCAAAGCTTTGCTGTATGAGGAAATAGAGCTTGCCTCACCACTGGAACATCTCCTTTATGAAAAATATACAGAAGAACAGCAGGCGCGCCTGGAGCAAGGCAAAGTAGCCCAGGCCAAGTTCAATGACCTGATGGATTACTACACCCTCTGGGTTCACCAGATTAAGACGCCCATTGCAGCTAGCCAGCTCTTGGTCAAAGATGTCGAGACACCTATTGTCAAGCAGCAGATGGAGCAGGAGCTTTTCAAGATTGACTCCTATGCCAATCTGGTTTTGCAGTACCTGCGGCTGGAGAGTTTTCATGACGATCTGGTCTTAAAGCGCGTGTCGCTAGAGGACTTAGTCAAAGAAGTGGTCCGCAAATATGCCCTCTTTTTTATCCAAAAGAACTTGACAGTGAACCTGCATGATTTGGATGTCGCCGTTATTACCGATCGCAAGTGGCTCTTGGTCATCATCGAGCAACTCTTGTCCAATAGCCTCAAGTACACCAGTACAGGTGGAATTGAGATCTATTTCAAAGACCAGACCCTCTATATAAAAGACAGCGGGATTGGAATCAAAAATAGCGATGTCCTCCGCGTCTTTGAGCGGGGCTTCTCGGGTTACAATGGCCACATGACACAGCAATCCTCAGGGCTGGGGCTCTATCTGTCTAAGAAAATTGCAGAGCAATTGGGCCACAAGATTAGCCTCCACTCAGAGGTTGGGCAAGGCACAACCGTCGCTATTCGCTTTGAAGAGAAGAAGTTGGTCATGGATTAGGAAAAAGGGATTATTATGGAAAATAAAAATGAAATATTAGAGATTACTAATAATGAATTAGAATATGGCGATTTGATGGATTTACAAAGTAGTCTTCAAGTTGAGTTAAATGATATTTTAGATGAACTTTCTTCAATTGAGGAAGATAGAGAAAAATTACAAAATAACGAGTATCTTGAAGAGGCTATTCAAGATATCATTTGGGATCAAGTTCAAAATCAATTAGCAGTCCAAATTGGTGAAGAGTTTATTAAAGATAACAACGGACAAAAACTAGATTTACGAAAAGAAGCACATATACAAACTGCTGAAAATTTTGAAAAAGGAAACTTTGCAACTCATAATCGAGATGTTAATTATCAAGAAAGATATGACAAGTGGCAAGATAATTTTACTACTAATAAAAAAGGAGAAAGAGTTCTAAAAAAGGATGCGCGTAAATTTTTTGATAAGGGAAGAGATATGGGGTCCGCTGCTATTCATAAAGATCATACAGTTTCTATTAAAGAACAACTAAATGATATTGAAATGGCTACATTTTTCTCAAAAGAGCAAGTTAAAGAATTTGCAAATAGTTCTAAAAACTTGCATGATTTAGATGCATCTGCAAATATGTCCAAGGGTGATAAAACTATGAAAGAGTTTTTGAACTCTGAAAGGAATGGGTTGAAGCCGGAAGAACGTTTTAATATTGACAGAAAACAATTAGAAAAAGATGATCAGGAGGCTAGAGAGGAGCTAAAAAATAGAAAAGCTGAGAATGAAAATATTGCAATACAATCCGGTAAAAAATCACGACGTAAAGAGGCTTTGAAAGTGACAGGGAAAGCTTTAAAAGCTGCTGTACTTCAATTGTTAACAGAATTTTTGAGGGAAATTGTTAAGAAGTTTATTTCTTGGTTAGGTGAAAAAGAGAAGAATTTCGGAACCTTCATTGCAAAAGTAAAGGAAGCAATTTCAAACTTTATGTCCAATCTTTCTCATCATGTTCTTGGTGTTGGGCAATCAATGGTTACCATGTTAGCAACTTCCATCATTGGGCCTGTAGTTGGAACATTTATGCAAGTTTGGACATTTATTCAGCAAGGTTGGCGATCTCTTACCGATGCGATTGACTATTTAAAAAATCCAGAAAATAAAAATAAAAGTACAAGTGTTAAAATGCTTGAGATAGGAAAAATTATTGTTGCAGGAGTAACAGCTGCTGGAGCGATCGTTTTAAGTAGTGCGATTGGAGCAACTTTGTTATCTATTTTTCCTCCACTTGGTGTAGAAATTCCATTGCTAGGAAGTTTGTCTGGCCTGATCGGTACATTTATGGGGGCAACAGTAGCTGGTATAGCCGGTGCATTTGTCTTGAAATTAATTGATCAAATGATTGTCGACAAGCAGATTGATGAATTAACAAATAAAAAAATTGATAAATACAATAATAAACTGATTGTACAAGACCAAATGAATGCGGTTGGAATGGCGCTTGTTCAAGTGGATAAAATGAAGTCTTTGAGTCAAATGGGGGATCGACATCAGCAAGCAGCAGAAATAATGCGGGATGAGCTTTCTTTCTTACTTGAAGAAAAAGAAAAAAATGACAATGAATTTACAGAAATCGACGCCTTGTTGGCAGAGTTAACAGATTAGGAGTTATTATGGAAAAGGAATTTGACTTACAAGTCAGTAATCATGATTTTAATGCAGCAAAAGAACAATTGAAAAAATTTGCTGAACAAGATGTAGAAGAGTTAAAGTTTGATAAAGTTCGTACACATGAAGATATCTTTGGATTAGAGTGGGCTGAACACGGAGTGACTGGGAAAGAACTCAATTCATTGATTGAAAAACTTCAGAAGTATTTTTCAAAGGTTTATGATCGTGATCAAAACTTAATTGAAGAATTTGGTGAAGTTTATAAAGCTTTAGAAGCATTGGATAAGGATTACATTCAGGCTATACTAACTTCTGTTTCTGCGATCAAAAAAACAAATGAAAAGATTTTAATAGAGCAAGAGCGAATTGATCAGACGATTGAGAAACAAAAAGCTACCTTAATCGCCTTAAAACAGTTTAAAGAAAATGTGTCAAATCAATTATCTGAAATTGATTCTAGTCAACTTATCGGTCTTATTGAACAACTTGAGAATAGAGTTGAGACTTTGGAAAAACCTTCTAGTGATTTGAAGGATGAAAGCACAGAAATTAGTCAGTTAAAGAATGAATTAGATTCTGTAAAAAGTCAACTGAATATTCTATCAAATAAACTAATAGCTTCTTTTGCTTTGACAGGCATAGCTACTGGGGTTGCTGTTGTGACTTTGATCATTTTATTAATGAGGTAAGCAAATGAGCCGTTATCAGGATGAATTAATTGAACTAGCAAAAAAATTTGATAGCCAAACAGATTCAAAAGGAAAATTTCTTGAACGAGTAATTATTTTGCTCAATGATTACTCTGAAAAATTAGTCATTGATATTTTGCAATACTTGGTCATTGAAAAACAAGAGGGTTCTCAAAAGATCGCCACTCTAGCAAATCAATTGTCAGAAGCGCTTTTGAAATATGCAGGCTATGTAAGTCTAAAAGGTTATAAACAAAATAAAAATGAGCTAGTAACGGAAGAATGCTCACTTGATGATTTAAAAAAAGAACTTGATCGATTAGTTGGTTTACAAAATGTAAAAGAAGAAGTTAATCATCTGATTTCCTATCAAAGAATACAAAAGTTAAGGAAAGAAAAAGGATTGAAAATTCCGAATAGAACTTTGCACATGGCATTTACAGGTAACCCAGGGACAGGAAAAACAACAGTAGCTCGTATTGTTGGAAAAATGTATAAACAACTCGGATTATTATCTAAAGGTCACTTTATTGAGGTGTCACGAACAGATTTAATTGCGGGATATCAAGGACAAACTGCTTTGAAGGTCAAAAATGTGATTGAGAAAGCAAAAGGAGGAGTTCTGTTTATCGATGAGGCTTATAGCATTACTGAAAATGAAAATTCCGATTCTTATGGTAGAGAATGCTTAACAGAATTAACCAAGGCCTTAGAAGATTATCGAGATGATTTAGTTGTGATTGTTGCCGGCTATACGAGACCAATGGAACAGTTCTTTTCTTCAAATCCCGGGTTGAAATCTAGATTTAATTACTTCATTGAATTTGGGAATTATGTACCAGATGAACTATTGAAAATATTAGAATTTTTGTGTCAAAAGGATGACTATAGATTAAGTGATAATCTGAAGTTGAAATTGATCAATTATTTTAAAACAAGTATCCTAAATGATGAGAAGAACTTTTCGAATGGAAGATTTGTTCGAAATATATATGAAAATCTCGTAATGAATCAATCTGTTAGATTAGATAAAGCAAAGATAAATGATATAGAAGATTTGTCATTACTTAGATCATGTGATTTTGAGGAATAGAATCTCCATCTTACAAAAATGTAAGAAATAAACGGTAAAATGAAAGGTTAGGTTATGGTAGCCGCCTTTTATTTTTTATACAATAGTCTCATCAAATGAAGGAGGTCAAGAAAATGAAACTCTTGAAATGGATGAAACAACCCAAAAAGATTAAAAAACCAAATAACCAAACCGATCTGGAAAAGACGGAATTTGGTCTCCAAGTCCTGCAACAAACCCAAGAATTTTTCTTGATCTACTAGTAAAAGGAGAAAAGTATGTCATTGCTAGACGTTCAACATATCAAAAAAATCTATAAAACCCGCTTTCAAGGGACGCAGGTTGAAGCCCTAAAGGACATTCATTTTACCGTGGAAAATGGCGAATACGTTGCCATCATGGGGGAATCAGGATCCGGGAAATCGACCCTTCTCAATATCCTAGCCATGCTGGACCAACCAACTGAAGGACGGGTCTACCTCAATGGCACGGACACCTCAACCATCAAGAACAAGGATGCGTCCAGCTTCCGCCGAGAAAAACTAGGATTCGTCTTTCAAGATTTCAACCTGCTCGATACCTTGTCTGTCAAGGACAATATCCTCTTGCCTCTCGTCCTCTCACGCAGACCGGTCAAGGAAATGATGACTAAGGTGGATAGCGTGAGTCGGGAACTGGGCATTCACCAGCTTCTAGAGAAATACCCTTACGAAATCTCTGGTGGGCAAAAACAACGGGTGGCTGTAGCACGGGCCATCATCACCTCACCTGAAATTCTCCTTGCTGATGAGCCAACAGGGGCGCTGGATTCTAAGTCTTCGGCTGCTCTTCTAGATGTCTTTGAAGATATCAATAGCATGGGCCAAACCATCCTCATGGTGACCCACTCAACCGCAGCAGCTGCTCGGGCCAAGCGCGTGCTCTTTATCAAGGATGGGATCCTTTACAACCAGATTTTCCGTGGGGAAAAGACGGAGCGTCAGATGTTTCAAGAAATCTCAGATACTCTGACAGTCATGGCAAGTGAGGTGGAGTAGATGTTTCGATTAACCACTAAACTAGCTTGCTCCAATCTGATCAAGAACCGCAAGCTCTATTATCCCTTTGCGATTGCGGTCATTCTCGCAGTGACCATCGCTTACCTCTTTGACTCCCTGACCTTTAATCCCCGCATTTCCGAGCTTCGAGGGGGCTCTTCTATAGTGTTCACTCTCAGCTTGGGATTCTTCGTGGTCAATGCGGCGGGAGCTATCATCGTGCTCTATGCCAATAGCTTCGTCATGAAAAATCGCTCCAAGGAGCTGGGAATCTACAGCATGCTGGGTCTTGAGAAACGCCATCTCATCAGCATGATCTTCAAGGAACTCTTGATGTTTGGCTTTCTAACCATCTCAGCCGGAGTCTTGATTGGAGCCCTCTTTGACAAGCTGATCTTTGCCTTTCTCTTGAAACTCATGAAGATGAAGGTCCAGCTAGTATCTACCTTCCAACCTGGGATTGTCATCTTGGTCTTTGTCACCTTTGGTCTCATCTTTGGACTTTTGATTCTTCTCAATGCTTGGCGCATTCTCCGTTTGAATGCCTTGCAGTTGACGCGTGAGAAATCTAGTGGCGAAAAGAAAGCCCGCTTTTTGTGGCCTCAAACCATCCTGGGCTTAGCAGCTCTTGCTTTTGGCTACTACCTAGCTGTGTCTGTCAAAGACCCCATTATTGCGCTTGTGACCTTCTTTCTAGCCGTTATCCTGGTCATGATCGGGACCTACCTGCTCTTTAATGCTGGGATCACCGTTTTCTTGCACCTGCTTAAGAAAAAGAAGGCCTATTATTACCAACCCAACAACATGATCTCGGTCTCTAACCTTATCTATCGCATGAAGAAAAATGCAGTGGGCCTTGCTACCATTGCCATCCTCTCGACCATGGTGCTGGTGACTATCTCTGCAGCCACCAACATCTATGTCGGTAGCGAAATGGTCAAGAAAATCATGGCGCCTCATGATTTCTCTGTCCAAGGGAAAGGGGTCGATCTGGAGCAGATCAATCAAAAATTTGATGAATTTGCTTCTGAACACCATCTCAAGATCACAAATCGCGACCTGATGACCTATGCCAACTTTGGGGTTAAATCACAAAAGGGCACGGATTTCACCGTCTATCCAGCTGATGAACGCAGCGTCACTCCTAAAACTGTCTTTATGGTCTTTGATGTAGCTAGTTATGAACACATGACAGGCGAACACGTCGATCTGACAGGCAACCAAGTCATCCTCTTTGCCCATAACGAGGCTCTTAAGGGGCAAAAGCAGTTTACTATCAACGGGCATGACTTCCAAGTCAAGGAAGAAGTGAGCAAGGATTTTATCACCGATCACGTGCCCAATCAGTTTAATATGCTGACGGAGGATTTCAACTACCTGATCGTGCCTGACCTCTCAGCCTTTGTCGCCCAGTTTCCAAATCTTGCCATCAATACCAATATCTACGGTGGTTTCAATGTCAATGTCGATGAAGACCAGCAGCTCAAGCTAGCAGCTAGTTATGACAAGATGATCGATGAATTGAGCAGCCAACAGGGTCAAGGAACATTTATCTATGGAGGTAACCGAGCCAATGATGTGGCAGAGTTGAATAGCCTCTTTGGTGGCATCTTCTTTATCGGGATTTTCTTGTCACTGATCTTTATGGTCGGAACGGTCATCGTCATTTACTACAAGCAAATCTCAGAAGGCTATGAAGACCGTGATCGCTTCGTCATCCTCCAACAGGTGGGGCTTGATGAACACGAGGTCAAACGGACCATCAACCGTCAAGTGCGGACCGTCTTCTTCCTCCCTCTTATCTTTGCCTTTGTCCACCTGGCCTTTGCCTACCATATGATCCGCCTCATTCTCAAAGTGCTCGGTGTCATCAATAGTGGCCAAGTCCTCGTCGTGACCCTCAGTGTCTGTGCTGTCTTTCTCATCACCTACTTGATCGTCTTTTGGATCACCTCTCGGAGCTATCGTAAGATTGTGCAGATATAAGGAGAGAGAAGCTCGAATCAAATTAGAAACTTTCCTTAGGTGAGTACGGACGTCAGCGAACTTCGAAGAAGTTCCATGACTAATTATTGAGCCTAAGGTCTCAATATTTCCGAGTGCCTGAAACATGATTATTTCAGGCACTTTTCTCACAGCGGAAAGTTTCAATATACTCTAAATAATAATTAGAAATCATTTGGATATTTTTGCACAATAATCCAGCATAGGTTATTCAAAGAAAAGAATTGTCAATTTTTTTAGCTTGCTCATAGCGGGCTTTTTTGTACGAAAACCGACTGCGATTGTTTTTGTTTTTCAAAGGGATACACAAAAAAGACTGAACCCGTAGAGTTCAGTCTTTGTTCACTTTCTATTAAAGTGATGTAAGGAAAGTCAATCCCCCTAGGATGACACCTGCCGAATTCGGAATGATCAAAATCCAGTCTTTTTTAGGTTCCTTTGTCCAACCATAAATGACCCAGATCAAGCAAGAAATAGCAGCTGACAAGGGTTGGAAAGGTTGGGCCTTGTTTCCCTGTAAATTAGCAATAATTTGTGGGATGTAGGCAATGAAAACGATAATCCCAATAAAGGCACCGATCGAGCCAACGATTTGGTTGATTTTTTGTTTATTCATAAAATTTTACCTCTGTGTATCAATATAGCATAAGTAGGAAGAAAATGCAATTAATTTGCATGCTACGCAAAATGAAAACGATCACATTTGCAAAAGAATTAGACAAAGTGTCAAAAAAATGGCAACTAGAGAGAAGACTCTCTCGAAAAGAAATCCATCTTCCTGCAAAATCACAAGATTGTGACACTTTACAGTTTAGTAACATTTGAAAAAAGTACTTGAATTTTAAGAGGGCAAGCGTTAGAATAGTGCGTACTTAAAAAACGAAAGGTATCATGAAAATGAATGAAAAACAAATGAAAATTCTTGGTTGGGTTGCGACCTTTATGTCTGTGATGATGTATGTCTCTTACTTCCCACAAATTATAGATAATCTCGCTGGTCACAAAGGAAACTTTATTCAACCTCTTGTCGCAGCCATCAACTGTAGTCTTTGGGTCTATTATGGACTCTTTAAAAAAGAACGCGATATCCCACTTGCTGCAGCTAATGCACCAGGGATCATCTTTGGTTTGATCACAGCCATCACAGCCTTGTAATCAATGAAAGAGAGAGTGGGACAGAAATCGGTAATTCGTTAGAATTCGATTTTGTCGTCCCACCTCCGCGCAGTTGAGTAGGGCTGTAAATGCTGATGAAATCAGCGTTGTAGAGCCCACTCAACCACTGCGTCTTGCTCGACAATCCAAAAATAATTAAGAGGCTAGGACTTTTGTCCCAGCCTCTTTTTTATGACTTCACTCATTTCCATGGTATAATGAGAGGACTATTCATAGAGAAGATCAAAAGGAGACAAGAGTGGATCAAAAACATCACTGTCAAGTCCTATGGGCGAAAAATAAATACCTGGTGCTGAGTCATTCCAGTAATATCTACAAGGAAATCCGGGAATACCTCAAGCAAGACCAGGTAGAGGTCAGCCACGTCGAGGACCTGATCCAGCAAGCACTGGCCTTGCCGGAAAATCGTGGCCAGGTCTCCAATGCCTTCCAGCATATCTGGGGCTATTTCAAAAAGAAGGCGACTGCAGAGGAAAAGGCGGACTTTATGTTGCTACTTGAGAAGTACCAGCATGGCCAAGCTAGCCAAGAGGATCTGATCAAGGGAATCCAGACTCTCCTTGAGCGCTACCCGAATCGCTACTTACAAGATTCAACGCTACTAGGAGGTCAATAGATGAGACTCTGGCACCAAGACTTGATTCCCAAACTCCCTCGTCCCCAGCTCCTGGGTCAACACCGGGAATGTTGCGCCCTTCGAGGTAATGGCTGGGGCAAGAAGCACGCGACGGTCAACTATGTCTTTGACTACTCGCCCTATCGCCTCTATGCCTATCATCGTCTGATCATGGAGGAGATGACCGCTCGTGGCTATAAGGTCAGCCCAGAGTGGTGGGAGTCGACCTACAGAGGAAAGACCTGCCCAGCCTACCCAGAACTGGAAGAGGAAGCCTTGAGCACCCCCATCTATCCCGAGCACCAGGACACTTACCTTCAAGAATGCTTAGACAATCTAGCAGAAAAGGGGATTCATTTAGACTAAGAAAAAACGAACCAGACCAGGTTCGTTTTTTTGCGCCAAATCCCAACAAAATGCTTTGAAAGCGTTAATTTCTTTCCCAAACATGCTATAATAATAGGAGATTATGTACAGGAAAAGGATAGAGGGATGAAGGCAGTAGCAACTCCAGAACTTGAGATTGAAAGACAGTTGATCCAGCAGTTGACTTCAGGCGAGAGTCAGTGGACTTATCGCGAGGATCTCAAGAATGAAGACCAGTTATGGGACAATTTCTTTGATAAGCTCGCGCAAAACAATGTTGCTGTGCTGGCGGACCATCCCTTGACCGACCAAGAAAAGCGTCAGATCAAGAACCAGCTTAACTTTGTTAGCTATTATGAAGCGGCCAAGTGGCTTGCTGGTGAAAATGGGATCGCCAAGGTAGAAGTCCAGCGAGAAGATGCTAGTCTAGGCACCATTCGTCTCGCGGTCATCTGGCGGGACAATATCGCAGCTGGTAAGTCGAGCTATGAAGTGGTCAACCAAGTCGAACGCGACAAGGCCTATCCGCTAGACCAGGATCGACGGCTCGATACGACCCTTCTGATCAATGGCCTGCCCCTCATCCATACCGAACTCAAGAGCCCACGAGTGGCCTTTCTAGATGCCTTTCATCAGATCAAAAAGTACGACCGTGAAGGCAAGTTCCGGGGCATATACTCCAGCTTACAGATGTTTGTCGTGACCAATAAAATCGACACACGCTATATCGCTGCAGCCCGTGAAAGCAAGCTAAATAAGCAATTCCTGACCAAGTGGGTGGACAAGGACAACCAGCCCATGATCGATCTCAATAGCTTTGCTCATGAGGTCCTCTCCATCCCTCGGGCCCATCAGATGGTCATGCAGTACTCGGTCATCGATGATAGCAAGAAATCCCTCATCCTCCTGCGTCCCTACCAGATCCATGCCATCGAGGCTGTGCAGGAAGCCTCTCGTCGCCAAGAGTCGGGCTATATCTGGCACACGACCGGCTCAGGCAAGACCCTGACCTCTTACAAGGTGGCGCGCAATCTCTTGCAGATCCCAGCCATTCAAAAGACCATCTTTGTCGTCGACCGCAGAGACCTGGACCAACAGACGACCTCGTCCTTCCTCTCTTATGCGGCCAATGATGTCATCGATATCGACGAGACGGACAATACCCATGAGCTGGTCAAGCGACTAGGGGGTAATGACAAGCGCGTGGTAGTCACGACCATCCAGAAAATCACGACTATGATGCGCAAGTTTGAAGAAGGGAAGTACCAGCGGGATGCTGGGAAGATCAAGGACCTGCGAGTGGCCTTTGTCGTGGATGAGTGCCATCGGGCGGTTACGCCACAGACGCAAAAGGAGATCAAGGCCTACTTCAAGAACTCTCTCTGGTACGGCTTTACAGGAACTCCGATCTTTAAGGAAAACAAACGCAAACAAGTGGGAGACCTGGCTCAGACCACCCACCAACAGTATGGTGATCGCCTACATGAATACACGGTCAAGGAAGCCATCCATGATGGAGCGGTTCTGGGCTTTAAGGTCGACTACCGCAATACCATCATCTCTGATCTCCTAGAAGAAGAGATCCCAGACCAGGCCTATGAGGACAAGGAGCACATGCTAGAGGTCCTCGATGCCATCCTTAATAAGAGCCAGCAACAGCTCAATATCCCTAAAGGGATCGGAAAGAGCTATGAGGCGATCTTGACGGTCAAGTCCATCCCACGAGCACAGGCTTACTATAATCTGCTCAAGAGCATTCTCGCTGGCAAGGAGCGGGTCAAAGTTTCTGAGCGGGTCAAACAATACCTACCAGATTTTCCAAAATTTACCATCACCTACTCGGTGACTGAAAATGAGGAAGAAGCCATCGGCTACCAAGACCACATGAAGCAGGTCATGGAGGACTACAACCAAGAGTTTGGCACGCATTTTAGCCTAGCGGATCTGCGGGGCTTTAACACCGATGTCAACAATCGCCTGGCCAGAAAGCAGGACAAGTACCTCTACCGCAATGAGCAGTTGGATCTGGTTATCGTGGTTGATCGTCTCTTGACAGGCTTTGATGCTCCTTGTCTTTCTACCCTCTTTATCGATCGCAAGCCCATGCGCCCACAGGACTTGATCCAGGCCTTCAGCCGGACCAATCGGATCTTTGATGACAAGAAGCACTTCGGCCATATCATCACCTTCCAGCGCCCTCAAGCCTTTAAGGAAGCCGTCGACAATGCCCTCAAGCTCTACTCCAATGGGGGAGAAAATGAGGTCCTAGCACCAAGTTGGGATGAAGAGAAGCGCAACTTCTTAAAAGCCTGGGCAGAGTTTAAAGGCCAAGTTACAGACTTGGAAGAAGAGGGAGTCGCCCTCGAGCAGGCCCCAACGGCCCAGCTCCGTAAGGTTGCCAAAGCCTATCAGGTCTTTGACAAGTACCAAGCCTCGATCCGCGTCTACTCGGAGTATGATAAGGAAGAGATCTACCGTGAAACAGGCCTCAGCGACAGCCAGCTCGAAGCCTATCTAGGCCTCTATCAAAATATCCTGGCAGAGATCAAGAGCAGAGATCCAGAAGTGGACAGCCAAGATGAGCTGGACATCCACTATGAGCTGGAGTCTGTCCAAGTCGATGAGATCAACTATGCCTATATCCTCATGCTGATCCAGAGTATGATCCAGCAGGAGGAAAATGACGAGCAGACCCTGAGTGACAAGGATATTGCAACTGTGGACAGTTATATTGAGAGCTTGAACCGGACCAATCCAAGCCTAGCCGAGATCATCCAAAACCTCTGGACCCAAGTCCAAGAAGAGCCCGAACGCTACCGAGGACAATCCATCACCGGAGTCTTGGACCAGATGATTGAATCCATCATCGATAGCCATATCGTAAGCTTTGCCAAAAACTGGTATATCGGAGCTGACGAACTGCGCTACTATATCCAACACTACCGTAAAGGCGCCAAAAAACAAGCCGGCGAAAGCCAGCTGACCAAGAGCCAACGCTACAAAGACTACAAAGCAGAAGTAGCAGACGCCCTCAACCCACTCAGCTACAAAAAACAAATCAAAGAAGCCTATACCCAACTGATCGAAGAGGTGATTGAACCACTTAGAGTGGGGAGGTAGAGGAATTATTGTGGATAAATTATTAGATAGTTTTGAAACAGTTTTTGGTAATGGATTTCTAAAATATTTTAAAGAACAGGAAAAGAAGCACCATTACTTTAAATTGAATGACTATAAAAAAGTAATTCAGAAATTTGTTGAGGATGAACAGAGAGATCGAATTGATTATTATAGAAGAACCAATGTTCATTTCACTCGTTTTCTGCTTATTAGTATTGAGAAATATAAAAATAAAGGGATATCAGTAGATTTTACAGAATTAGATCATAAAGGTAAATTGATTTGGCAGTTGGAACATATTATACCTCAAAGTGATTTTGAGAATGGAGATTGTTACAAGAATAAATTAGGAAATTTAACTTTATTGCACAGGGATACAAATGTAAAAATCTCAAATGAAACTTTTGTAGAAAAAAAGAAAGTATTACTTGATAAAGTTGAGTCAAAGTTTTACATTAACGAAGTTTTTAGAACAGAAAATTTTGAGAAATCTGAAATTGAAAATCGATCAATTGATTTAACAATGATTTTAGGTGAAATTATAAACGATAATTTTGACGTTTATTGCAAAAAAGTACTAAAAATATAATCCAAAAATATTGAAGATGATTTCTAATTTTGTTATTTATACTTTGTAAATATATAAAATGACAATATGTGAGATAAAATAGTATTAGAATGGCTAAATAATGAAACAAAAATGTCTACATGAAGTATCCAAATCAATTTTGCTAGAGGAAACTATAGAATTAAGACAAATTTTAGAATTGATTTATAATTCCAAAGATGAAGTTAGCGATAATGAAATATATATTGCTTTAATTCCAATTATCTCATCTGTTTGTTTAGGATGGCTTGAAATATTTAAAGAAGAAGATGTAAAAATGGATGTCTTTAAAATAGGGGATTATAATTTTGAGGAATTACTAAAAAGTTCAAGAATTGGATTAAAATTATACTCTGATAAAAAATTATCAAAGGCTGGTAAACTACTTAAAAAAAATTCGCGAGAATTTAAAGCCATACTTCAAACAGATTATAATGCTTTACAAAAACTTTTTGTTTATATGTTTGGGCAATGCGACTTTGGAGTTTTTAGTATAAATAATATTCCTTTTGGAAATACCAGTCAACAGTTTCTTTATTTTGAAGATTTTATAAAGTTTGAGGAAAATGTATCTTTTAAAACATGGTTATTAGAAATAGAACAGGTTATTTTTGAGTATTCTAAACATATTGGATTTATTGTTGAATATATAATAAAACTGTTTAATAAATCAAATTCTATTTCTAAAGGTTCTAAAATTAAAATAGACAGTAATAACATGAGCCATAAAGATTATTTTCTTATTGATGAGAAACGTAGAAATATTTTGCAAGGAAATCTTCCTATGGAGGTTCAATTACAGCTTTTCAATGTATTATGTCAGAATAATTTTATAACTAGTGTATTATCAGAAGTATTTAATTCTAAAGGTATTCTATTTTATAGATCAAAAATTCAAACTTATCTTGTAAGTGTTAATTATCTGATAAAAGTACATAATAAATATAGTGAATATTTAAAAAAAGAATATGAGGATGATTTCAAGCAAATTTTTACAGTTAAAAACAAGTTTTTTTCAAATAATTGTAGCTTAAGAAATAATATATTTCATTACAAGATTCAAGCATTTCCCGAACTAGTTTTTTTAAATTCTAGTAGTTACTTTATAGATATGGTTGAGTATGAAACTAAAATAAATTTTAAGAATTTAATGAAAATAGTGGATGATGAAATTGATAGAATTAATTCTATTATTTACAAGATAATTAATTACGATGGATTTTATATAAAAAATTAAGTTGATTGAGAGTGGATTATAATTATGGCACATGTTAGTGGAGAAAATATAGAAGGTTGCTTTCAATGTTTGAATAATAAAGATTTTCTTTTACCTGAAGATATTATTCAAGCTGTTATTAATAAAAATTTGGTGCTATTTTGTGGGGCAGGTATTAGCACAGAATCTAAAAAAGTCATGCCTTACACTTTTTATACAGATGTGTTTGAAGAATTAAAAAAAGATAATAAGGTTAATGTGAGAGCTGATTTATCTTTTTCATCACTTATGAGCCTATACTGTAGTAATGTTTATAATGGTCGGAAAAAATTATTTCAAAAAATAAATAAGAGATTTCAGATGATTGAGAATTTTCCTGAATTGTACAGAATAGCATCTGAGTTCCATACTGAAGTTTCACAAATTCCTCAAATTGAAACAGTGATAACGACTAATTGGGATTGTCTTTTTGAGGATAATTGTGACATGTTCCCAATTATTTACAATGAGGACGTTGCTCTGTGGGATACGTTTGAAAAAAGAGTATTTAAAATTCATGGCTCTATTAAGAATTTAGGATCAATTATTGCTACCGATGCAGATTATGAAAATTGTTATTTAAAATTATCAACAAAGCCTATTGGTGACAGATTAAAAACAATTTTATCTACAAAGACAGTGGTGTTTATAGGTTTTTCTTTTGGTGATGAAGATTTGAATAAAATTATTGAAATTCTTTCAGATGATTTGGGACAGTTTGCTAATCAATTTTATTTAGTTACAATTGATGAAAAGTGGTTAGATAATCACCCCGAAAATATAATTCCAATAATTACTGATGGGACGTATTTTGTAAATTCTTTAAAAAAGGAACTTATTAAAAGAAAAATAATTTTTGATAGTGAGTTATACCAATTTACTGAATATGCAAATGATACTTTGGTAAATGAGCATGTTAAGTGGATGGATGATAAAAAATTTCATAAAATTTTACAAGAATATCCCGAACTTTTATTAACTATTGCTTATCAAGATGGCCTAATTCATGCTTTTCAGAGGTGTTATGCCGATAAAAAGTCAGGAAGAATGTTAATGCCACAAAATATTCATAAAGTTGTTCGTAGCTATTTACTTTTATATAACCAAAGGATGAATGAAAATGAACATTTACGAGCATATTATGATCGAGGGTATTCTGATGGTTTTTTAGCATTGGAAATGTTTGCATGTGGTAAAAGCAAAGATGCTTTATTACCGCCGATGTTCTTTTTTGAAGAGGAAAATTTTGTCGATTTAGAATCATTATTATCCCATTTAAAAGATAATAGAAACCAAAAACTTTACAAATATTGTAAAGAAAAGGTTACTCTATATAAGAACGGGGTTATTCCTCATTTTATGCCATGGTTTTGTTAGATGTATTTTAGTGGAGATTTTAAATGAATCAACATAATAATCCAAAAATTAGATTTAAGGGATATGATAATTCTCTTGAAAAAAAAACAATAGGAGATATAACGACTAGTTTTTCAGGAGGGACTCCAAAATCAAGTAATAAGACTTATTATGAGGGGAACATTCCTTTTATTCGTTCTGGAGAAATTAAAACAAAGCAAACAGAATTATTTATAAGTGATGAAGCTTTGAAAAACTCTTCAGCAAAAATGGTAGAAAAAGGTGATATTTTATATGCACTATATGGTGCAACAAGTGGAGAGGTAGCAATAAGTCAGATAAATGGTGCCATCAATCAGGCTATACTTGCTATTAAACCAAATTCAGGATATTCTTCTGAGTTTATTATGAATTATCTAAAAAAAGAGAAAGAAAATATTCTGGAAAAATATCTACAAGGTGGGCAAGGGAATCTTTCTGCTGCAATAGTTAAAAGTATTGAATTATCTTTACCTAGCCAAGATGAACAATCCACCATTGGCTCCCTTTTCCGCATTCTCGACGACCTTCTGGCTAGCTACAAGGACAATCTCGCTAACCACCAATCCCTAAAGACAACTATGCTCTCCAAGATGTTTCCCAAAGCTGGACAGACGGTACCTGAGATTCGATTAAATGGATTTGAAGGTGAGTGGGAAAAAGTGAAGCTGAAAGATGTAACTGAGAGTATTGAATACGGATTAAATGCCTCAGCTAAGGAATTTGATGGAGAAAATAAATATATTCGTATAACTGATATTGATGATGTTTCTCGTAAATTTAAAGAAGATAGTATAACCTCTCCAGACATTAACGTAAGTGAATGCGACAACTATCTATTGTGCGAGAAAGATATATTATTTGCTCGTACTGGTGCAAGTGTTGGGAAAACATATCTTTATGACATAAAAGATGGCAAAGTTTATTTTGCCGGTTTCTTGATTCGTGCTCGAATAAAAGAAAAATTTGATTCAAAATTTATTTTTCAAAATACATTGACTGATAGATTCACACAGTATGTAAAAGTAACTTCTCAAAGATCGGGGCAACCAGGAGTTAATGGTAAGGAATATGGGGAATATGAGTTGTATATACCAATATGCGAAGAACAACAAGCCATCGGCTCTTATTTCGCAAATCTCGATAACCTAATTACTTCCTACCAAGAAAAAATTTCGCAGCTCGAAATACTCAAAACAAAGCTCTTGCAAGATATGTTCATTTAACAAGGGAGTAAAATATGGACGAAAAATTCATAGTATTAGAACATATAGATACCTCAAATGCAGCGAAAAATTTTTCTAATTTACTTAGTGAGAGAAGAACATATTTTTTAAATGGTAGTTGGGGATCAGGTAAGACAGAATTTTTAAATGAGGTCAAGAAAAATTCACAAAAAAAATTTATTACGGTTGATTTTTGGAGATTAACTGATACCCGAACAACAATTGAGATAGCATTTTCAAAACTGCACCCTTTTATTTATTGGTGTATAAGAATACTTGTCGTTTTATTAGTCGCTGTTTCAATTTTGATGACTAATATTGTTGATATAGGATTAGGTGATTATTTTGGTGACTTAAAACCTCTGTTTTTAAAACTAGGAGGAGTAGTTGCATTAATAGTTGCAATATGGCAAGTATTTAAGAAGAAATCAGATGAACTATACTGTTTCTTACTAAGTAACAAATCGAAATCTTCTAAAGTCTTGATTATAGATGATTTTGATAGAATGTCTGAGAAACAACAAGAAGAAAGTTACAAACTTTTCAGTTTAATTAACGGCAAATTACCTATTGTTTTTGTTGGTGATATTCAAAGAGTATATTTAAAAGATGATAATTATTTATCAAAGATTATTGATCGACAAATTGAATTGCCAATTGTGTTGCACTCTTCTAATATTTGGAAAGAGTACTTTATTACTTTGGAAAATAAATTTAACCTAGTTTTATCAAATGATTTTAAGCAAAGAATTAGTTCGGACAATAGAAATTTACGAGATAGATTTCGCTTTAATGATTATGTGAACCAAGAATTCTTCTCCAGAGGGAAATTGGGCCATGTTCAAATTGAACAACAACTTTGGATTATTTATGCTTATCTTTTCTATCCAGAATTCTATAATATGCTTTTAGAAAACATAAAAATTAAAATTTCAAATGAGGAACATGCTGATTTCGCTGATTTGATTAGTTTTGGTTTTACGATTAAAGAAACTTTTGTTGACATTCAACAAAAAGACAATAAACAGTATCCTTTATGTTTTGCCAAAAACAGAAAGGGATATTTACTTTATGAAGAACCGTTAAATAGAACTAAAGAGGAGTTAGATACTTTATTCAAAGATGATTCGAAAGAGTTAAGAAGAGAGTTAAGAATGTCTGATAATTCAACAGATTTTTATCAATATCTTGCAAATCAATTCAGAACTTTTTCTGATCAAAAGAAAGAACAATTATTAAAACTAGTTATATCTGAATCTCTAAATTATTATGATAGTCCTGCAATGGATTACATTGTTCAAGGTGTTTTAGATGATTATTTACCAATATATGAAAGATCTCCTCTAACAGATGAAACAAGAGCTAAAATTGTTGAAAATTGGGAAGAAATACTTAAGGAAAAAGGTTTAGACCAATCAGAAATAATATATTTCATTGAAAAGCATGGAATACTTAGTTTTCATGATTTAGGACTATATTATACAGATTTAGAACTAAATACTGAGTACTATAGAAAATTAAAACGCAAAGATTTTTTCCTAATAACTTATCTGTGTTCAGTTGATAAATCTGGTAAATTTGAAGAGTGGGATCATTATATATGGGAAGCTCTAGATTGTTTTAGTGATAGAGAATTTTTATCATTTTGGATACTACAATCAATCGTTTCCAATGGGATGGGATTCGGTAGTTATGATATAATTCCTGAAAATAAGACATATATTATTTGGACTAGAAGGTATCTATCATCTCATGAATATGTAGATTACAATGATACTGTAATCTCAAAAATTAATGATAGAATTTGTAAAATGAAATCAAATGGATACACATTTATTAAAGAAATAAAGAAAGAAAATTTAATAGAATAAAACTCTTGCAAGATATGTTTATCTAACCTTCAAAAATTCCCTTTATCTGCATTCCTAAGTACAGCATTTTTCGAATAGTATAAGTGAGCCCCTTTGATTTTTTCAAAGGGTGCTCCTTAGTATTTAATAACTTAAAAGTATTTACTTTTAATAACTTTAGAGTTATAATAAATTTGAAAAGGGGTTGCTTTGTGCACGCTATTTATTTTTATAAGGACAACCAGGGGAATCAACCGGTCCTGGACTACATGAGAGAGCTAGCTCGTCGTGATAATAAGGACAGCCGGATCAAACTTAACAAGCTCAATGACTATATCGAACTGTTGAGCCAACATGGGACCCGTGCTGGCCAACCCTACATCAAGCATTTGGATGCAGAGATTTGGGAGTTGAGACCCTTGAGGGATCGGATTTTATTCGTGGCTTGGCTAGATGGAAGCTTTGTCTTACTGCATCATTTTGTCAAAAAGACACCTAAACGAGAGATCGAGAAAGCCAAGCGGGAGTTGCAAGATTTGAAGGAAAGAGGGCTAAGAGATGAAAAATAGTGCCATCGGCAGCAATTGGAAAGATGTGAGAGCAGAGCTCTTCACCAAGGAAGAAATCCTGGAAAGTGATCTGCGGGTCGCGATTATGACAGAGTTGATCGAGGCTCGGCATGAAAAGGGCATTAGCCAAAAGAAACTAGAAGAACTCAGTGGGGTCAGTCAACCGGTCATCGCTCGGATGGAGACAGGAAAGACTAGTCCTCAATTGGACACGGTTTTGAAAGTCTTAGCCAGTCTGGGCAAGACCCTTGCTGTCGTCCCACTGGAACAAGAAAAGGTATAAAAGAAATCAGAAAGAATTACTATGGAAACAACACAAACCTCCCAGTCGCTCTACCAAGCCCTGTGGAACTCAGCGGATGTGCTCCGCTCTAAGATGGATGCCAATGACTATAAGTCCTATCTATTGGGGATGATCTTTTACAAGTACCTCTCAGATAAGTTGCTCTTCTTCGTGGCGGAGACCATGGAAGAGGAGACAGAGAGTCTGGATGAAGCCTTGGCGCTTTACCGTTCTTACTATGAGGATCCAGACTCTCAAGAGGACTTGATCTCCGTCATCACAGATGAGCTCAACTATGTCATCAAGCCAGACTTGACCTTTACGGCCTTGGTGGACCGGGTCAATGAAGGCACCTTCCAGCTAGAAGATCTAGCTCAGGGCTTCCGAGACATCGAGCAAAGTGATGACCTCTATGAGAATCTCTTTGAGGACATTGATCTCTACTCCAAAAAGCTAGGAGCGACACCTCAAAAGCAAAACCAGCTAGTGGCTGCCGTTATGAAAGAATTGTCAGTGCTAGATGTGGCTGGTCATGCGGGTGATATGCTTGGGGATGCTTATGAGTACTTGATTGGTCAGTTTGCGACTGACTCTGGTAAGAAAGCAGGAGAGTTTTATACGCCCCAGCCTGTAGCCAAGCTCATGACCCAGATTGCCTTTTTAGGGCGTGAAGACGTGCAGGGCTTTACCATCTACGATGCCACCATGGGATCAGGATCCCTCTTGCTCAATGCCAAGAAGTTTTCTCACCAGCCTCAAACGGTCCAGTACTTTGGTCAGGAGCTTAATACCTCAACCTATAACCTGGCTCGGATGAACATGATCCTACACGGGGTTCCGGTGGAAAACCAGTTCTTGCACAATGCTGATACGCTGGATGAAGACTGGCCGACCCAAGAGCCGACCAACTTTGATGGTGTCCTTATGAACCCACCTTACTCAGCTAAGTGGTCTGCAAGCTCCGGCTTCCTCCAAGATCCTCGTTTCTCCCCATTTGGCAAGCTTGCGCCTCAGTCTAAGGCTGACTTCGCCTTTCTCTTGCATGGTTACTATCACTTGAAACAAGACAATGGTGTGATGGCCATCGTCCTTCCTCACGGAGTCCTTTTCCGTGGCAATGCTGAAGGAATCATTCGCAAGGCCTTGCTGGAAGAAGGGGCTATTGATACCGTGATCGGTCTTCCTGCCAATATCTTCTTCAATACCAGTATCCCAACGACGGTCATCATTCTCAAAAAGAACCGGACCAATCGGGACGTTTACTTTATTGATGCCTCTAAGGAATTTGATAAGGGCAAGAACCAGAACATCATGACGGATGCCCATATCGAGAAGATCCTTAAGGCTTATAAGAGCAGAGAGGATATGGATAAGTTCGCCCATCTGGCTAGCTTTGAGGAAATCGTCGAGAATGACTATAACCTCAATATCCCACGCTATGTGGATACCTTTGAGGAAGAAGAAGTAGAGCCACTGACAGACATCATGGCTAAGATCAACAAAACCAATGCGACGATTGAAACCCAGACAGCCTCTCTTCTAGACATGCTCAGCCAGCTGCATGGAACAACGCCAGAAGCCGATGCCGAACTCAAGAAATTTGTCGAGGAGTTTAAGGGCTAGGGTATGATGAGATAGTAGCAGGGAAAGGATATTCCTTTCGATATTCCCAATTTTTTTCGAATTATAGAAGTAGAGGGACCTTCCCTCTATTTTTTATCGAAAAGGAGCAGGGATGCAAAAGAGACACGCGCATGTATCGCCGACCTTGGACATCATGGCCAAGAAGATTTTTAGTTTACCAGAGGTGACGGCAGCATTTATTCGAGATATTTTAGAGCTGGATGTGGCGGACGCTCAGATTGTGGAGGGAAGCCAGCCCCACAGCATGGCCTATGAGGAGGATGACTTGTTCTCCACTGCGGTGGATGTGAGAGCCAAGCTCCATGATGGAACCGAGGTGATCATCGAGATCCAGATTCGCAAGCAGCAGTATTTCTTGAATCGGTTCCATTACTATTTGGCCAATCAACTGGTGGAGAATGTGCAAAAACTGCGCCAGCAAGGACAGACACATAAGATGTACGAGCAGATGGAGCCCGTCTATGGGATTGCGATTTTGGAGAAGTCGCTCTTACTAGACGAAGAGGCCGCCATCAACAAATACTGGCTGACCAATAGTAGGTCTGGCAAGCAACTCAAGGCCTATTATAAAAATGGAAAGCATCAAAATCTTCTGCAGGTTGCCTTTTTAGAGCTAGACAAGTATAATAAAGATGAGAATCTGACAGATGCAGGCAGACAATGGTTGGAGTTTTTTGGGAATCTTCCCTTTACAAAAGCTCCCAGTCAGGCCGTTGCTCACGCAGATTCATTATTAGATTCATCTAGCTGGACCAAGGAGGAGAAGACCATGATAGACGAGCGGATTCGTATTCAAGAAAATTATGATATGACCATGGAGACGGCGATTGATGAAGCGCGAGAAGAAGGTTTGGAGCAAGGATTGGAACGTGGTCTGGAACAAGGCTTAGAAAAAGGCTTGGAACAAGGCCTGGAACAAGGTCGTAATGAAGAACGTCTGCAGTTAATCCGCAAAATGATCTCACGAGGAATGTCGCCTGAACTTATCTCAGAGATGACGGGGTTGTCCATTGAAGAAATTGAGACTCTTCTTTCCTGAGTCGTTAACGGAGGCACCGCCTCTTTTCTTTTTTGAAAAAACTTGAAAATTTCGCCATTTTTTCAATCCGCCTTTCTAGGATTGTGGTAGAATAGAGTCAATAAAGAGCGATCCTCACCAACAGTGTGATCGATACTAGAAAAGAGGATTCTGATGACAAGAAAAATTGGTATTATTGGTTTGGGGCATGTGGGTGCGACCTTGGCCCACAGCATGATTTTGAAACACACCTGTGATCACTTGGTCTTGATTGATACCAATGAGAAAAAAGTCAAGGCAGATGCCTTGGATTTCTGTGATACAGTTGCCAATACGGGGTATCCAGTTCATATCACAGTCAATGACTACGCGGCTTTAAAAGATGCGGATGTCGTGGTGTCGACTCTTGGAAATATCGAGTTGCAGGCTAATAACACTGATGACCGTTTTGCAGAGCTTCCTTTTACTAGCAAGCAAGTGGTGCAAGTAGCGCGTGATTTGAAGGCTTCTGGCTTTAGTGGTGTCTTATTGGTAGTGACCAATCCGGTCGATGCAGTCACTCAACTCTATCAACAATATACCGGCCTTCCAAAAGAGCAGGTGATTGGGACAGGGACCTTGCTGGATACAGCTCGGATGAAGCGCGCAGTCGCCGATCGTTTGCAGGTTTCTCCTGCTAGTGTATCAGGCTATAACCTTGGGGAGCATGGAAATTCTCAATATGTTGCTTGGAGTCAGGTCCGTGTCAAAGGACACGCTATTACCGATCTCTTCTCTCAAGAAGAGCTGGATGCCATCAACTACGAGTCCTTGCGTGGTGGTCATACTGTCTTTTTTGGCAAATTCTATACCAACTTTGGGATTGCTGCAGCAGCCCAACGCTTAGCAGAAGCTGTGATCAATGATAGCCACGAGGAAATGCCGGTCTCTAACTATCGTCCAGAATATGGAACCTATCTTGGCTATCCAGCGATTGTAGGTCGAAAAGGAATTATCGAACGATTGGACTTGCATTTGACAGAAGAAGAAAAAGAAAAATTACTCCATTCAGCCGAAACCATTAAGGAAAACACACGAAAAGGGCTGGAGCATGTATAAAAGAGAGGAGGCTGGGACAAAAGTTCTAGCCTTTTAATTGTTTTAGCCCTTGCTTAGTGAATTTAATAAAGCTTAGTAAATTCCAAGTTGTAATCCTTGACATTACATCTAAGATATGTATAATATTAATTGTAACAAATAGTCTTACAATAGAAAGAGAAAGCAACTATGGAAAACATTTTATTTATCGTCGGATCTCTTCGTCAAGGATCCTTCAACCACCAAATGGCCCAGAAAGCAGAAAGCCTTCTTGAAGGAAAAGCAACGGTGACTTACTTGGACTACAAGGACATCCCTTTGTTTAACCAAGATTTAGAAACGCCAACCTTGCCAGCTGTGCAAGCAACGCGTGATGCGGTCCTTGCTGCGGATGCCATATGGATCTTCTCACCAGTCTACAACTTTGCCATTCCAGGTGTAGTGAAAAACCTGATCGACTGGCTTAGCCGTGCCCTTGATCTGTCAGAAACTCGTGGTCCATCTGCCCTCCAAGACAAGATCGTAACGGTTTCTTCAGTCGCTAATGCAGGACACGAACCAATGTTTGCGGCATACCAAGCGCTCTTGCCATTCGTTCGAACTCAAGTAGTGGGAGAGTTCACTGGAACAACCGTAAACCCAGAAGCTTGGGGAACAGGTGAATTAGTCTTGACAGATGAAGCGCTCGCAGGATTGAAAAAACAAGCACAAGCTCTATTAGAAGCATAATAAAAAGTCCGTTTTGGACAATTTTCTTCAGTCTTTTTTAAAAATAGAGAAAGTAAAAAACTCTTAAGAATAGCGCTATATCAGCATTCCTAAGAGTTTTCATTATATGGTGTCCAACCTACAAAATGGCAATGTTTCTATTGCTGGTAGGGTTTGTCTACGTTCTGAAAACTGAGAAAAAAGTCTCAGCTTTTTTAGATACTAAAGAGTTGTCCAAAGAAATAGGTTACTCCCATGGTGAGAAGGCCAATGATGAGATTGCGAAGCATGGCTGGCTTGGTAGGTGCTTTTCCCAGTTTCGCACTGGTATAGCCAGTGAAGATCAAGGATAGTCCAACAACGAAGACCGTCACCGGAATGCGATAGGTAGTTGGAAAGAGAATAATAGAGAGCATTGGAGGAAGGGAACCAATAGAAAAAGCAAGGAAGCTAGATGCAGCTGCATGCCAAGGATTGGTAAATTCTTCGTATTCAATGCCGTATTTCTCTTCGACCAAGGCTTTGAGGGGGTGTTTCAGAAAGGCCCGCTCTGTCAGAATTTTTGCTGAAGTTTCACATTCTCCATTTTCAAGATAAGCATGGTAGAGAGAGTCTCTAGCTAACTTTGGATCACGATCTAATAAGGCTTGTTCGCGGTTCACAGCAGCTTCTTCCGTGTCTTTTTGTGTGGAAACAGAAACATACTCACCACCCGCCATCGAAAAGGCACCGGCCAGAATTGCAGACAAGCCAGATAAGAAAATGATCCAGATGTTATGCGTGGCACTGGCCACCCCGATCACCACTCCAGCGATAGAAATGATTCCATCATTGGCCCCTAGAACCGCAGCTCTCAAAATATTCAAGCGATCGCTAAATGATTCATCTACTCCATGTTTTATTTCAGTCATACAATGTCTCCTTTTCCTTATTTAGAATGATTATAAATAAAATACAGAAAGAAATCAAGGATTTTAACTCAAATGATAAAAGTTAGACAATTTAATGGAACCTTTTAGTTGTAAAATTTGACATTACAAGCAAAATGGAGAGAGAATTTGACATACACCTATCCTATCAAGGTTTATTTAGCAGAAGTGCATAATTTTTGAGGATCCTGATGGCATTGTAACGAGGGTAAGAAAAGGATAACAAAAAGAGGCTGGGACAAAAGTCCTAGCCTCTCCATTATCTTTGGATTGTCGAGCAAGACGCAGTGGTTGAGTGGGCTCTACTATGCTGATTTCATCAGCTTTTACAGCCCTACTCAACTGTGCGGAGGTGGGACGACGAAATCGAATTCTAACGAATGACCGATTTCTGTCCCACTCTCTTTTAATGAGATTAATTAGTTCGTTTCATTTTCTTTTCCGATAACCCAAAATAAGAGAAGGAGTTGGAAGATGCCTAAGGTAAATAGGACCATAAAACCGTTGCGACTTCCTTTAGCAGTGGCTTGGGTGAAGTCCATCTTTTGATTAGCTTGGCTCATGGCAACGATCAAGGAAGCCAGAGTTGTTCCAACAGCACCTGCAAATTGTTGCAAAGTATTAAAGATTGCGTTCGCATCGGGTTGCTCTTCCAGAGAGAGTTGTTTCTGTCCGTTTGTCATGATATTGCCAAAGGCCAGTCCCATACCGGTCATGAAGATCATGTAAAAGATAAGAATCAAGCCATTTGTCAGCTTCAGGCCCAAGAGGGTGAAGTGAAAATGGGCCAGAAGGATGAAAGCAGCACCAAGGAGAATCGGTTTGCGGGCACCCAACTTATCTAAAATGAGACCAGAGAAAGGAGCAAAGCCAGCTCCAATGATAGCTCCTGGAAGCAGCATCAAGGCTGCAAGCGTCGTGCTTGAGTGGTTGACCAATTGGACATAATTAGGAAGAAGAAAACTCATGGCCAGAGAACCTAATTGGAAAGTGAAAAAGGCAAGAATATGGCCAGTGAGGAGATGGTTCTTTAAGATAGCAAGGTTGATAATGGGAGTCTCTATGCGATTAGACCGCCAGACTAAGAGAATGAGTCCCAAGAACCCGATCACAAGCCAACCAAGCACAGAAAAACTGAAGAACGCATGATCCGCTAGGCCATGAATACCTAGAATCAACCCTAAAAATGAAGCAATAATGGCGAGAAGACTCATGATATCAAGCGTTTCTCGCTTGATTTTACTGATTTGCTCAATGGAGCGAAGTCCTGCAACCAGCGAAGCCAGAAGGATCGGGAATTGAACTAAAAAGATGGACCGCCAGCCGAAGCTAGCGGTTAAGAGTCCCCCGACAGTAGGCCCAATAGCGGGAGCGATGGCTGTAATCAGAGTCCCCACTCCCATCATGAGACCGATCTTGCGTTTTGGGACCTGCTCTAAAATGATATTAAACATCAGAGGAAGGGCAAAACCAACCCCCATTCCTTGGACCAATCGACCCAGAACCACAAAGCCAAAACTTGGAGATAAGAAGTCGATAAGAACACCTAAAATAGATAGGAGATTTCCAACTAAAAAGATGGACTTCATTTTAAAGGAACGCTTGAGATAAGCAGATAAGGGGACCACACAGGCAACCACTAGGAGATAGATGGTGGTAACCCACTGGACTGTTGCGGTGTTGATCTCAAATTCCTTCATCAATATTGGAAAGGTGATGTTCATGGCAGTTTCTCCAGCCACCCCGCAAAAGGACAGGATCCCTGTCGCAAAGATCGCGAACAAGACCTTGGCTGAAATTTTTTCTTGTGACATAGACGTCTGATTCCTCCTAAATCTTCCTATAATGCTGTAAAAATGGTCTGAAAATCCATCGTAGCGATCTCATTTCCCGTCAAATCCAATTGCTATGAGTATAGCAGGACCAACGTTAACCTGATTCATCGTTTTGTTAGCTAACAAATAGTATAGAGGAAATGAAGACCCCTGTCAAAGAGTTTTTCAAAAATTATGAAAATTTTAAAAGTATTCTCAAAAGATGATGCTTCTCCAAATGAAAGGGATTGCTCACCACTATGATATAATAAGATGAAAGCAAGCAATGTGAACACACCAATAGGGGGCGCCATGACCAAGTATTTAGTCCAGAAGTTTTTCTGGTTACGAGAAAAAAGTTTGATTCAAATATCCCAGAAAACCCTGGTTTCCTTATTTCCTTTTTTCTTATTTTCAGGAATCATTCGAGTGATTGCCTTATCGGTCTTTTCTGATCGAGGCTATATCCATCAGCTCTTTTCGATGGATAGTTGGTTGCCATGGGATCAAGCTATCAGCCAGGTTCTTATTAATTTTTCCAACTTTCTAGGAGGTCTAGCAGGGCCTTTAGCAACTTACTTCGCTGGGAAATATACAGCTGGGCACTATGGTAGAAGTACGGGGACAGCCGGCGTGACTGCTCTTTTGGTCAGCTTGATTGTAGGGTCTCAGGAATTGTTGATGGGACCACTCAATGATGGGCAACTGACGCGAATTAACTTACCTGCGACGACCAATATCCTCTTAGCCATTGTTTTAGGCTATCTAATCGGACAGATCTTTCGACTATCCAAGGCTAGTGACGACCAGATTGTGGACAAAGACTTTATTTATCAGCCCAAGACTGTGCGTCCTATTTTCTTGTCCTTGGTTCTAGGGGTTAGCCTGAATATTCTCCTCCTTATTGGCAATCAGTACCGTATTTTTCAAATGATCGGTCAATCCTTTAGTTTTCTGACTAAAAGCAGTCATCATCTCCTGTCCACCTTTGTCATGGGACTCTCCAGTGGCTTATCAGCTTGGGTCGGCAACAGTCAGGCTTTTGCCCTAAACTCAATTGTGGATGACAGTTTTGCTTTAGAAAATCTGAATTACGCTGTGACCCATCATACAACGACGGGGATTCCTCATCTCTATACCTTGACCAATTTGTACCGGAGTTTTGGCATGGTAGCTGGAATTGGCGCTGTCCTAGCACTTTTGGTAGCGATCTTACTGGTCTCCCACAGTCGAAAGGACAAGAAGGTCAGTCTCCTCAGTATTTTTCCAGGCCTCTTTAATAACGGTGCCCCCTTCATGGTAGGGATTCCAGTCCTGTTCAATCTTCTATATGTGATTCCCTTCTTATTGATCCCCTTGGTCAATATGGCCATCGCTGCTGTGGCTTTGTGCTTTAAGCTTATGCCAGCAGCCGTCTATCCAGTGCCGGATGGGACTCCTAGCCTTCTCTATGCTTTCATTGGAACGGGAGGAAGTCTGAGAGCCTTAGCTGTGAGTATACTTTGTTTTGCGATAGACGTGCTCCTTTATCTACCATTTGTCCGCATGGGAAATCGTATTCGAAAAGATCTAAAAGTGAAAGGAGAAAGCGATGAAAGTCTCTAAAAAAACAGCCATCGTCCTCACTTTGGTCTGTCTTTTCTTGATCGGTTTAGCCATTCCTTCTTATAGCTGGACTCGAACCAATGTTTCAAAAATCGAGAAATTTTATAATTCCAAACTGTCGCCCATCATCATGATTCCAGGAAGCTCAGCAACAGAGAACCGCTTTGATGGCTTGGTGACCAAGCTCAACCAAGGCCGCCAAGGCACCAAGCACAGTCTTCTCAAGGTCAAGGTATGGAATGATGGGCAAATCACCTATAGCGGTAGTATTGATGCCAAGGACAATGAACCAGTGATTGTGGTTGGTTTTGAAAACAACAAAGATGGCTATAGCAATATTAAAAAGCAGGCTAAACTATTCAATCAAGCCTTTGAAGCCCTTCAAGAAAAATACAATTTTAATAATTTCAAGGGCTTGGGTCATTCTAACGGGGGCTTGATTTATACAGCCTTTATCGAAAATTATCTAGAAGATTATGATGTGGATCTAAAGACCCTCATGACCATCGGAACTCCCTATAATTTCACGGAAACCAATATTCAAAATAAATCTGAGATGTTAGCCGATTTTATCAAGGGAAAAAAAGCCATCCCCAATACGCTTCATATGTATTCAGTAGCAGGAACCATCACCTATGATTCCGATGAGTTAGTCCCAGATGCCAGTGTTTCTGCTGGGAAATATATCTACCAAAACCAAGCTGCTAGTTATACGGAGATCACAGTGACGGGGGAAGATGCCCAGCACTCGGACCTTCCAACCAATGATGAGGTGGTTGCCTTGGTGAAAGAGCATATTGAAAGTCAAATGGATCGTAGAACCAAACCAAATAAAGAAAACTAAGTGTGAAGAAGGGATTCCTTCCTCACTCTTTTTTTAGTATAATAAAGTTCAGTATGAAAACACGGGAGACTAAAGGAGATCAGATGAAAAGAAAACATTGGATCCAGTTGGGATTAGTGGCTTCAAGTATGGTCTTGTTAACAGGATGTTACCAAAGATACCAGCGCCAGTCCAGTCCTAAAAAAGAGGTTGCAACCAGCCAGACAGCAGCTAAAAAACAAGCGAAAAAAGCAGACAACAAACAATTATACCAGTCTGTTTTTTCAGACTACCAAAAGATTTTTGCCACTTCAAAGGATTTGGATGCCATTTCCAAATTGAATGATGCATTAGCCAAAGAAGATCGGATGATCAATAGCTGGGTGATCGAGACTGTCATCAATCAGCCAGCAGCTGTTCGCTATGCCTTTAAGGACTTAAATAGCGATGGGGTAGATGAGATGATCATCGCCAACCAGCAAACCGATGGGAGCTACTTTGCGATAGGAATCTACTACCTCAAGGACCAAAAGCCGACCTTGCTTGCAGAAGGTTTCGTCGCTGGACACGGAGGAGCGCGCAATGCGACAACCCTCTATAAGGGAGGAGATGTCCTGGAAGTCAGCTGGTTGTCGGGAACTGGCCGTGGTGTAGCCGTGCTTTCACGAATAGAAAAGACACCTCAAGCCGCGACAAAAGTCCAGGAAGAAGAAGTTCAGGTACCTGGTTCAGATCTGAATGCCCTTTTTGGAAAATCGGATGAGGATAAACTGGACCTCAAGAGTTTTGACTGGCAAACCTTTGAAAGCACACCATCAGGAGGCGATACCCAAAGCCAGGAGAAAACGCCATGGAATGCTGAAAAATCAGCAAAATTAGCAGAATTTATGAAGACTTGGGGTGAGAAGATGGGGCAGCCCAACTACCAAAAAGGCATCGCTGGCGGTGATGTAGGACCAGACAACCTCTATACTCTAGGGGACAATAGCAAGATGGATGCTATTTATACAGATACTGGCCAAGGAAATGCAAAATACCGAATCGTAGAACGCTATAGCAATTGGGACAAGTATCCAGATGTGCATAGTTATTTCTTTGCCATTACAGATACAGGAGAAGCCATTGTCTTTCACTCTCCAACGACCAATGGTGGAAAGATGTATCTAAAACCAACGGACAACAAGGAACTTCAAGAAGCATTTACTCAAATCCTTCATCAGTAAGAAGGAAGAATAGACCAGAAAATGATTGTTTTCTGGTTTTCATTTATTCATAAAATGAATAAAAAACCAAATTATAAAAAGATATTTAGGAAAGAAAATATGTTAAAAGATAGTAATAAATGCCGTTGTAAAAGTATTTAAAAACAGAAAACATTTGACAATAAAAGGGAAATCATTTAAAATATATTCAAACTTTATTTATAGGAGAATAACGATGAAAAAACTTCTTACAGCCGGTGTGGCTCTCTTGTCAGTTGCAACATTGGCAGCATGTTCTGGTAAAACTGCTTCAGAATCTTCTAACAAAGAAGCGAAGGCATCTTCTAGCAAAGTAGAAAAATCATCTACTTCAGAAAGCAAATCAAGCAGTTCCTCAAAAACATCAAAATCTTCTGTTGATGTTCCAGAAATCGTCTTGGTAACAGATGAAGAAATCGATAACGCCAAAACACTTGGTGATATGAAAACCATTTATGGAAAAATGCTCGATAACTACACAAAATATGTCAAAGAAATTGGTGATAAGATTCCAGCTGCTGGAAAAGAGGCCTATAATAATCAAGTAGACCCAGCTATCCAAGCTATGGAAAGTTCAAGAAAAGCTTTTAACGACTCACTTTCATCCCTTGGTTCTGATGATACAGTTATTCCTGAGCAACCTCGTGCTCAAGTTGCACAACAATTAAAGAGTGCTCGTGATATTGCTAAACAAGCTATTGAAAGTGCTTATCAAGCAATTTCACCATATACTTCTTCATCTTCAGATGATGAATAATTCATAAATGAAAATAGAGAGTGGGACAGAAATCGGTCATTCGTTAGAATTCGATTTCGTTGTCCCACCTCCGCACAGTTGAGTAGGGCTGTAAAAGCTGATGAAATTAGCGTAGTAGAGCCCACTCAACCACTGCGTCTTACTCGACAATCCAAAAACAAGAAGAGGCTAGGACTTTTGTCCCAGCCTCTATTTTTGCTTTCTTACAAAAATGTAAGATTGCAAGGGTAAAATGTAAGGTTATGTTATGGTGAAAGCGTTTCAGTTTTAGTACAATAGATTTGTAAAAAACGATTGAAGCTTATATCGAGCTAGAAAGGAATAGACCATGACCCTACTAGACGTTCAACACATCAAAAAAATCTACAAAACCCGCTTTCAAGGCACGCAAGTCGAAGCCTTGAAAGACATTCATTTTACCGTGGAAAAAGGGGAGTACGTCGCCATTATGGGGGAATCAGGATCCGGGAAATCGACCCTCCTCAATATCCTGGCCATGCTGGACCAGCCGACGGAAGGACGGGTCTACCTCAATGGCACCGACACCTCAACCATCAAGAACAAGGATGCCTCCAGCTTCCGTCGCGAAAAACTGGGCTTTGTCTTTCAAGATTTCAACTTGCTCGATACCCTGTCTGTCAAGGACAATATTCTCTTGCCTCTAGTCCTATCACGGAGACCCGTCAAGGAAATGATGAGCAAGGTGGATAGCGTCAGTCGGGAATTGGGCATTCACCAGCTTCTTGAAAAATACCCTTACGAAATCTCTGGTGGGCAAAAACAACGGGTGGCTGTAGCACGGGCTATTATCACCTCACCTGAAATCCTTCTTGCTGATGAGCCAACAGGGGCGCTGGATTCCAAGTCTTCGGCGGCGTTACTAGATGTCTTTGAAGATATCAATAGCATGGGCCAAACCATTCTCATGGTGACCCACTCAACCGCAGCGGCAGCTCGGGCCAAGCGCGTGCTCTTTATCAAGGACGGAATTCTTTACAACCAGATCTTCCGCGGAGAAAAAACTGAGCGTCAGATGTTCCAAGAAATCTCAGATACCTTGACGGTCATGGCGGGTAAGGAGGATAGCGATGTTTAAATTATCAAGTAAATTAGCTCTTTCTAACCTCAAACAAAATCGCAAGCTCTATTACCCCTTTGCCTTGGCCGTCATTTTAACGACCATGATCCTCTATAGCTTTATCGCCCTGGCAACGACCCCTCATTTAGAAGCTTCTTACGGAGGACGAACGGCAAGAGCTGTCCTTGGTTTTGGAAGTTTCGTTGTCCAGCTGGTCGTCGTCATTTTAGTGGCTTATGCCAATGGCTATGTCATGAAAAATCGTTCCAAAGAACTGGGCTTGTACAGTGTTTTGGGGATGGAGAAGAAGCACCTCCTCGTCATGACCTTATGGGAATTGCTTTTCTTCTATATCCTCACGGTTGGCGCGGGACTGGGCTTGGGACTCTTGTTTGATCGCTTGATTTTTGCCCTCCTCTTAAAATGTATGGGGCTTCCAGTTGTCATTCAATCAACCTTCCAGATAGGGGCTGTGTTTAAGACTTTGTTAGGATTAGCTATTGCTTTTGGCCTCATTCTTTTGCTGAATTCTATCCGCCTCTTGCGCTACAGTTCCCTAAACCTCATGCAACAAAAGAAGGCAGGAGAGAAGAAGGGACGCTTCTTGTTAGTCCAAACTCTTTTAGGACTAGGGCTCTTAGGAATTGCTTTCTATCTGGCGCTAACCGCAGAGCGTCCGGTTGCGGCGGTTCAAGGATTCTTTATTGCCGTCATCTTGGTCATTCTAGCGACCTATCTCTTATTTAACGCAGGATCCATTACCTTCTTAAGAATGCTCAAAGGTCGGAAATCCTACTATTACAAGCCGGAGAATTTTATATCCGTCTCTAACTTAATAGCACGGATGCGAAAAAATGCAGCGGGCCTTGCGACCATTAGTATTCTTTCCACCATGGTCTTGGTCACCTTAACAGGGTCGCTCAATCTCTTTATTGGAGGGCAGAATTACCTAGATACTATGTACCCTTCGGACTACAATATTAGTGTGGGGCATATGACTTCAGAAGCTGAAACAGAACCGGTTGTTGAAGATGTTCAAGCTATTATTCAGAAAACAGCCGATGCGACAAATCTGTCAGATTATCAGGTGGCACAGACAACATACTGGTCGGCTGAAATTCGAAAGATTGATGGAAAGGTCTTAGAGGTGAATGACCAGTTCACTCCAGAAACTGATCAGGAATTGAAGACAGAAGGAACCGTCTACTTTTTTGATCAGGCGACCTATGAACAATTGACGGGTCAAAAAGTTGAGCTTGGGGAAAATGAAATCTTAGCTTATGGGTATCACTATCCTGGGAAATTAGACGCGCAGTTAGAAATCAATGGGAAGACCTTCACGATTAAAGAAAAACTAGATTCCAATTTTATCCAAGGAAAAATTCCTCAAGACGCCCTGTTTCAACATCAAATGGGCTTGTACCTTGTCCTCCCTGACTTGAGTCAATTGGGACTAAAAATGGATAAAAATTTGGAATTCTCTATTACTGCCAAAGATAAAGAAAATAGTGCTTTCCTTGCTGGCGTTATCAAAGAGCTTCATTCGACAGACAAAATGAGTCAATATGGTGCGACTTATTTTAGTGGCTATGATCGATATAGTATAGAGAAAGATTGGCGTGAATCAGCAGGGACAATCCTCTTTATTGGTGTTTTCCTATCTGTGATCTTTCTATTGGCTACGGTTCTCGTCATTTACTACAAACAGATTTCAGAGGGCTATGAGGACCGGGAAAATTTTGTGATCATGCAACAAGTAGGATTGGACCAAAAGCAAACGGCCACCACCATTCGCAAACAGATTCTCACCGTCTTTTTCCTTCCTCTATTCTTCTCCTTCCTCTACCTAGGAGTGGCCTATAAGATGATTGCAAAAATCGTTGCTCTCTTAGGAGCGAGCAATGCGGGCTTGGTCCTTCAAACAACCTTAGCAATCTGCGCTGTCTTTTTCATCTCCTATGTCCTCGTCTTTCTTCTGACTTCTAGAAGTTATCGGAAGATTGTCGTGAGGTAGCGCTGAGTCTATAAAAGATTGAGAAATGAAAAATCCAATAAATAGACAAACTGTTTTTTTACTTAGAACAAGCTAAGTGTTGCAGAAAGAATTATAATAATCTAAATTATTAAGCTTATTTAAACAAATACCGAAACTTTCCGCCGTGAGAAAAGTGCTAGAAATACTAGTATTTCTAGCACTCGGGAGTTTTGGAACCTTAGGTCCAAAACTAAGTTATGGGACTTCCTGGATTGCTGAAATCATCCACTGGATAATTTCACCTAACGTCCGTACTCACCTAAGGAAAGTTTCAAGGATAGGTTTTTCCTTAATCAAAAACACCGAGGATTTGATCCTCGGTGTTTTTATCGTGATTATTTCACGTGTTTTGCAAGTTCTTCTTGCGCTTTTTTGTTTGATTCTTCTTTTTCTTTCAACCAATTCTTATAAGCTTTTTCGTAGTCAGCCGTTGTGACTGTCTTGTCTTGCACTTTTTGGTATTTGAAGAAGCTTGTTTCACCTTTAATACCAATTGCAGAATTTGCTGCTGAGAATGGCGTCACCTTGGTGATAGATGGAACTCCACCCTTAGAGTAGATTGGAAGAACAATGGCGTTTTCTGTCAACCAAGCTTGGGCAGCAGCGTATTTTTCATAACGTGCATTGGTATCCAATTTTTCAGCATTGGCAGCATCCAACAATTCTTTGTATTGGTTCAAACCAATTTTTTCGATGAGCGCTTGGTCTTTCTTAGGATCAAGTCCCATACCAGTCAAGGTTGAACCATCTGTTGGGTTCAAGATATCCAAGTAAGTAGATGGGTCTTGGAAGTCAGGTCCCCAACCAGTGATATCCATATCAAAGTCTTTTTGCTCTGGTGATTGGGCAAAGTAAGTAGCGTTATCTGCATCGTCTGTAGACAATTTTTGTACATCTATCACGACATTGTCTTTACCAAGAGCTGCTTCGATTGAGCTCTTCATAGAGTCTGCTTGTTGGACAAGAGCATTAGAAGATTGGTCTACGACATAGTCGATATGGATTGGGAATTGAACACCTTGTGATTGCAATTCAGCCTTCGCTTTTTCAAGTTCCGCTTTGGCTTTGTCCGCATTATGCAAGCTATCTTGAGCATCTGCGAAGCTAACACCTTTCCACTCATCTCCTGTTGCGGCAAGTTTTTCTTCAACGAGAGTACCGAAGTCTTTCCCGTCTGCTTGCACAAATGTCGGTGGAACTAGAAGGGTACGTAGAGTTTTTGACGCTCCGTCTTTCCCGTTAACTTGAGCGCTGTAGGAAGTTCTGTCTAAAGCAAAGTTCAAAGCTTGACGGAAGTTTTTGTTTTGAAGGGCTGTCTTCGTGTTGTTCTTTTGCTCATCAGATGTCTTCTTCGTATGGCCGTAGTTTTGACGGTTGACGTTGAAGTAAGCGTAGTAAACAGTAGAATCTTGTGGGGAATAAACGATGTTATCCTTGAATTTCTTCTCAATCGTACTGTAGGTTGAGCTTGTTGGGAAGAGACGAGCAGTAGATAGGTTCCCATCTGAGAAGTTACGAGCAAGGTAGTCTTGGTCGGAGCCATCGAAGTAAGTTAATTTAACGGTATCGATGTGAACATTTTTCTTGTCGTAGTATTCAGGGTTCTTTTCCAACTCGATTTGTGATTTTGAAGTGAAGGACTTCAAAATGTAGGCCCCGTTGTAGAGGATCCCATTTGGTTTCACGCTACCAAAGTCTTTCCCAGCTGATTCCAAGAATTTTTCATTAACTGGCATCATGGTAGAAGTGGTTAATTTAGAATTCCAGAAAGATTCGGGTTGGTTCAAAGTATATTGAAGAGTATGATCGTCAACAGCTTTGACCCCAACAGTTGAGAAGTCTTTGGTTTTCCCATTTACATAGTCATCCAAGCCTTTGACTGAGTTTTGAACCAAGTAAAGAGCATCAGATTTTTTATCTGCTACATATTTCAGAGATGTCACGAAATCTTTTGCAGTGACGTCAGCGTATTCATTTCCTTCTGAATCATACCACTTCGCGTCTTTTCGAAGCTTGTAGGTATAAGTCAGACCGTCTTTTGAAACAGACCAGTCCTCAGCAAGAGCAGGCACTAGGTTACCGTATTGGTCGTTTTCAAACAAACCATCGACCAAGTTGGTAGTAATGTCGCTTGTAGTTGAACGATTTGAAGTCAAATAGTTCAAGGAATCAGGGTCTGTACCATACACGTAGTTGTAGGTAGTCCCTTTTGACGCATTAGAAGATGAGCCACATGCAGCAAGGAAAAGCGTTGAAGCCGCGGCGACACCTGCTAAAAGAGCAAGCTTCGATTTTTTCATATTCGTGTCTCCTTTTGAATAATTTTAATTATTATACTCCAATCAATCTATAAAATAAAGTGTTTTTTGAACTTTTTTTGTATATTTACACACCAGTATACAGTGAAAGCCTTGATTTTAAAGGATTTTTAAGGAATAAAATTTTTTTAAAAAAGTTACTATTTTGCTTTACATACTAGTTGAGAAAGAGTATACTGATAGTGAATAAACTAGTATGCAAAACAAACTAGTGAATATGTGAAGAAAGAGGTGAGAAGGATGAAAGAGTCCCAATTACTAAAGGGAGTCTTGGAGGGCTGTGTGCTGGAGATTATTTCCAAAAAGGCCATCTATGGCTACGAATTGATTCAAAGTCTCAAAGAGATGGGATTTGATAAGATTGTCGCTGGGACCATTTATCCCCTACTTCAAAAATTAGAAAAACAAGGAATTATTCATGGGGAAATGAGGACGTCTCCAGATGGTCCTGATCGTAAGTATTTTTCACTCAGTGATGCTGGAAAAGAGCGTTTAGGGGAATTTTGGGACCAGTGGCAGGATTTGGTTAGTAAAGTCGAACGTGTGAAAAAGGAGGGAGAAGAATGATCGAAGATTATACAGAAAAAATGTCAGTCGAATTGATGCATCTAAATAAGGAAGATCAAGCCTATATGAAAAAAATGGTGGCCTATATTGGGGCCAAGGCCTATTTTTATGATGATGAAGCACTCGGTGAACAACTCTACAATATGGTTTGCGACCTGAAAGTTGCTGAGAAAGAAGGCATTCGAGCAGTGGATTATTTTGGAAAGGATCCACGAGCGATGGTGGATCAAGTGTTTGCTGAGTTACCTAAACGTTCTTTAGGATCTTATGTGGGACTCGTCTTCATCCTTGGAGTGATCTTAGTTGGCATGCGTTATTTAATGGATTTTACCTGGATGATGCCACTGAAAATACAACCCTTAACATATGTTGTCATTCTACTTAATTTCTTGGTATTCAATCAGTTCATCCTGTGGCTTTGGTCCAAACAGAGCTATGGAGAAATGAAGCGTCCTTGGGCTATTTTTATCAGTGTGATCAGCCTGCTAGTGTTTCTGAACATCGTACGACTATTTTCGACCTATTTTGGCCACATTGGGAGTATTTTCTTATCAGATGGTTGGGCGATTGCTCTTGCTGTTTTAGTCCTACTTGGTTTTGTGGTTTTGGCTTATAGAAGTAGAGATCGTCTGATGACGAGTCTACTGGTAATGGGGCTGACTTTCCTTGTAACTGGATGCTGGATTCGTCTTGTTAATCAGGAAACTGCTCATTTAATAGGCTGGCTACTTCCTCTTATAGGGCTAGTCCTGTTCTTCCTTGTATTTCGTCTCCAAAGAAAGGGGAAAGCAATATGACATCAGCTATTTATTATGAAGAAACGCAGGCTTTGGTTCAAACCTTTCGTCAGGAGGACCAAGCTTATTTCCAAGACCTCTGGGATTATTTCAATTTCGCCGGTTTCTTATATGAGGAGAAGGCTTTGAGAGAGCAGGTCTATAATCTAGCGCTAGATTTTTCGCAAGCAGGAGCGGATGGCTTGACGGCAAAGGACTATTTTGGTCTCGATCCAAAGGAAATGGCAGACCAAATCATCGAAAATATGCCCAAAGAATCCACGCGATCTGTTCTAAAATATGGGGCAATCATCTCGGGGATTGTGATTTTTTATCGCCTCTTAAGTGATTTTGCTTCACAAGCAGTCCTGGTTCTTAAGCCACTTGTCTATCTAACGGATGGTATTTTAGGGCTTTTGGCCGTTGGACTACTCTTCTATCTCCTTCGTCGCCTTATTTTTGCAGAAGAGAAGTCAAAAAAAGCAATTTATGGAGTAGTCGTTCTCGTTCTGGGGATCTATTTTATCAGTGAAATAGTTGGGGTCCGTTTCTTGCCAGCTTTTGCCTGGTTGACGGTACCGAATCCATGGGATACTTTCCTGATGACAGGTGCTTCTGCAGGACTTATCCTGTGGCAGTGGAAAGAAGAGTTTGCTCGTGCCTTCATCTTTCCTATTCTGTCCTTCTTAGTAGTGGGATTCTTGCATCGCTGGACTTTGGCACAAGGAATTCAGAATCTTGGTATGACGGTTCTTCTGCCCACAGTGATCATCATCTTTGGGCTAGTTATATACTATTGGTTTACCATTCGGGCCTTGAAAAAGATGAAGGCTGAAGAAGGTTAAAATACAGTTAAGGAGGGGTGCCCCTCCTTTATTAGTTGGAGAAGCTACTGTCAGAGATAGGCTACCATTTTCAATCTAAGTGTGATAGAATGATGACAATAAAAGGGGGAAAAAGGGATGAATCTATTTCGAAAAAAAGCTTTGGGACAGGTTCACCCAGGGTTAAACCGCCATTTACGGTTGTGGGATTTGATTATTTTAGGAATCGGTGCCATGGTGGGGACAGGGATCTTCACGATTACGGGGACTGCAGCGGCAAATTTAGCTGGTCCAGCCCTCATCATTTCGATTGTGATTGCGGCGTTTTGCGTCGGCCTATCTGCCCTCTTCTTTGCAGAATTTGCCTCTCGCATCCCTTCAACTGGTGGAGCCTATAGTTACCTCTATACCATCTTTGGAGAGTTTCCAGCCTGGATTGCAGGTTGGTTGACTGTGATGGAATTCATGACCGCCGTATCAGGGGTAGCCTCAGGTTGGGCTGCTTATTTCAAGGGGTTGTTGGCCAATCTTGGCTGGCGTCTGCCGACGGCTTTAAATGGGACTTTTGATCCAGCTGCAGGAACTTATGTGGATCTCTTACCTATTTTGGTCATGGTCCTAGTCACAGCCTTGGTCCTTATGAATGCAAAAGCCGTCTTACGCTTCAATTCCTTGCTGGTCTTACTCAAGTTCTCAGCTCTTGCCTTGTTTATTCTTGTCGGGATTTTTCACCTAAACCCTGGCAACTGGGCAAACTTTGCCCCTTATGGCTTTGGCGAAATTTATGGTGGTCAAACAGGGATTATGGCTGGCGCTTCGCTCATGTTCTTTGCCTTTCTTGGTTTTGAGTCCATTTCAATGGCGGTCGATGAAATCAAGGAACCACAAAAGAACGTTCCTCGCGGCATCGTCCTTAGTCTTTTGATCACAACGGTTCTTTATATCTTGGTTACCCTGGTTTTGACCGGCATGGTTCCTTTTAAAAACTTAAATGTAGATGATGCGGTTGCCTTTGCCCTTCGTCAGGTAGGAGCCAGCTGGGCAGGGAATTATGTATCGCTGGTCGCTATTTTGACCCTGATTACCGTCTGCATTTCGATGACCTTTGCCCTCTCACGGATGATTTACAGTTTGGCGCGAGATGGCCTTTTGCCAAAAGCGATGAAACAGCTCGATCCTAAAACCAGAATTCCAAAAAATGCGACCTTGGTCGCTGGAGTAATGGCTGCCATTGCTGGTGGAGTTTTTCCGCTAGCTAGTATCGCTTCCTTTTTAAATATCTGTACCTTGGCTTACCTGGTTATGTTGGCCTTTGCCCTCTTGAAATTGCGCAAGGAACACGGGGCTCCTGGACCTGGTGAATTTAAAACGCCTTTGGTTCCGGTCTTGCCAATCCTATCGATTGTGGTCTGTGTGTCCTTTATGACCCAGTATTCTCTATCGACCTGGCTGGCCTTCGGAGTTGCTCTCTTGATTGGGATAGGAATTTATTTTGGCTATGGGTATCGCCATTCAGAAGAACATCAATAAAAGATGAAAGCTAGAGTAGAAGAACTCTGGCTTTTTGTATAGGGAAAGCTCTTTTTTTGGTATAATAAAGGGAGAAAGTTAAATAGATAACAAAGGAGAACACCATGACATTTGAAGAGATTTTACCAGGATTAAAGGCCAAGAAAAAATATGTACGAACAGGATGGGGTGGAGCAGAAAACTATGTCCAATTGTTTGATACCATCGAGCAAAATGGGGTGGCTCTGGAAGTGACACCTTATTTCCTCATTAACGTGTCTGGTGAAGGCGAAGGCTTTTCCATGTGGAGTCCAACTCCCTGTGATGTTCTAGCGACAGATTGGGTGGAAGTACATGACTAAACGGGTCTTGATTACAGGCGTGAGCTCCGGGATTGGTCTGGCTCAAGCTCGCCTCTTTCTAGAAAAGGGCTACCAGGTCTATGGAGTGGACCAGGGAGCGGATCCTCAGTTAGCAGGTGATTTTCACTTCTTGCAACGGGACTTAACTCTTGATTTGACGCTGATTTTCGACTGGTGTCCTGAGGTAGAGGTCTTGTGCAATACAGCAGGAGTCTTGGATGATTACAAACCGCTTCTGGAGCAAAGTGCTCAGGAGATTCAGGAGATTTTTGAGATTAACTATGTGACTCCGGTGGAGCTGACACGGCATTATCTGACTAAAATGTTGGAGAAGAAGCGAGGTATCATCATCAATATGTGCTCCATTGCATCTAGTCTAGCTGGTGGAGGCGGTCACGCTTATACTTCCTCCAAGCATGCTCTAGCGGGCTTTACCAAGCAGTTGGCCCTGGATTATGCGGAAGCTGGCATTCAAGTCTTTGGCATTGCACCAGGGGCCGTCAAGACTGGCATGACCGCGGCAGACTTTGAGCCAGGTGGTCTGGCAGACTGGGTAGCCAGTGAAACACCTATCAAACGCTGGATTGAGCCAGAGGAAGTGGCGGAAGTCAGTCTCTTTTTGGCTAGTGGGAAAGCGAGTGCTATGCAGGGACAGATTCTGACTATTGATGGTGGTTGGAGTTTGAAATAGGAGAATCTGATGGAAATTAAAAATCACTTTGGGGTATACGGAGTCTGTCTTCAAGAGGGGAAACTGCTCTGCATTGAAAAAACAAGAGGCCCTTACCAACAGCGTTTTGATCTACCGGGTGGTAGCCAGGAAGTAGGGGAAGGGCTGACAGAAACCCTCAAGCGAGAAGTTCTGGAGGAGACAGGATATACACTTAATAGTTACTCAAATCCTAGGATGTATGATGTGCTGGTTCAAGAAGAAGGGCAAGATTTTGCTGTACACCATATCATGGCCTTTTATGATGTAGTGCTCAATTTCGAGCGCTCTCAAAAATCCCTTCCTCAGGAGGTTCTTGATGGAAGTAATGATTCAGCAAATGCCATTTGGCTTCCTCTTGAGCAGATTACCGAAGAAAATGCCTCGCCTTTAGTATTAAAAGTGAAGGCAGAGTTACGAGGATTTCCTGAATTAGAACTGACAAGTTATAGGAATTGGAAGGTAAAATAGAGGGATAATGGAACTATTTAAAACATGGAAGAAATGTATGGTTCTCTATGGTCTTAAATCTCAAATCGGGACTGTTTATCGAAACAGTGATAGGACAACGATTTTTTATGATATTGGGAATTTTCTATACCTAGCAGGGGAGTTAGATTCCAGATTTTGGGAAGATTTTGTTAGGCAATATGGTTTAGATTATAAGATTATTATTTCAGAAGACACTAAGTGGCAAGATTTTCTGCATCGGCAAGTTGGGTTAATTTCTTTTACTCGCTATTCTTTTAAAGATAAGGCAAATTTTCAAGTTGAATTTCTAAATGATCTAGTTAGTCAGTTAGAGAAAGGTTGCAATATTGTACCTATTGATAATCGTATTTATAACTGCCTTTCTGAGGAAGAATGGTCACAAGATTTACAGGGGGATTTTGAGTCCTACCAGGATTTTGCTTTAAAAGGTGGATTTGGCTTTGTGATTCTTAAAAATAATGAAGTGATTGCTGGGATTTCCTCAGGGTTAGTTTACCGTGAAGCGGTTGAAGTGGAAGTTGCAACTAGACCAAACGAACAAGGAAATGGATTTGCCAAAAAGCTTGGTGCTGCAATGATTCTAGAGAGTTTAAATAGAGATATGTTTCCACTTTGGGATGCTCATAACGAGGCTTCCAAAAAAGTAGCAGAATTTTTAGGATATGAGTTAGTTGAACCTTATGAAGCTTTTGAACTAGAGGAAAGTGTCGTATAATGATATCTGATATTGTATCTTTTAAGACGAGGTGAATGAACATGCAAAATCAACTAGCTCTTAGTGGCGAAAAAATTGTTGAAAAAGTTTATCCCCATTTATTGCACCACGTCGGCTTGATTCGTGGGGAATACTTGTTGAGAGAGCTCAATCAAAACATCCTGTTACCAAGTTGTCAGCAATTTGTAAAAGATTATCTAGACACTATTTGCCATTTGTACTCAGATGAAGAAGTCTGGTATCGATTTTCAGAGTTAACAAATGCAGAAGCAAATAGTCTAGACGGAACTAAAGAGTATTTTGACGAACGCCACCCCTTATTTGGATACAGAGGTATCAGGCGTTTGTTGGCGTGTCCAGATGAATTTCAGGCTGAGACAAATGTTGTTACAGAAGTTTTTCAAACCAATCCCAATCTGTCTGTTATTTTTCCTTTTGTCAATGATGCCGAACAATTAAAACAAGCTATTACAGTATTGCGTCAGTATGGTTTTACCGGGAAAGTCGGCACGATGATTGAATTACCATCAGCTTATTTCGACTTGGACAGGATACTGGAAACGGGTATTTCAAAGATTGTAGTTGGAATGAATGATTTAACTTCTTTTATTTTTGCGACTGTGAGAAACAGTCAATGGCATGATATGGAAAGTCCAATTATGTTAGATATGTTGAGACAGATGCAGGATAAAGCAAGGAAGAACAAGATTGATTTTGCTGTAGCAGGCTATCTGAATACTTCTTTCATACAAAAAATGAATCAGATGGGTATCGAATGTATTCTCCATTACAGCTCTATTTCAGAGATTTTTGATTTAGAAATTGACCATCCAGATCATCTTAAACATATAAAAGAAGAAAGTAAAAAATTACAAAGGAGAACCTATGACACCTCAAGAAATGTGGAATGCCTACAAGCAAATCAACCCCTCTATCGGAGATGAGATAGACGCCTGGGCTTTTGGAGTAGATCCAGACCTTTTAGCGGAACTGGTCTTTAAAGGCGAAAAAACAGCAACAGCTTCAGCTTATGACCTTTATGCACTAGAGGACGAACCCCTTCCCCAAGAAGGGACCTTTGATGTTATTTTAGACAGTCAAAATCAGGCTGTTTGCATTGTCGAAATTACCAAGGTTTCTGTTCAGCCTTTCCATCAAGTGTCAGCTGACCATGCCTATAAGGAAGGTGAAGGAGACAAATCTCTAGCTTATTGGCGTCAGGTTCATGAAGACTTTTTCAAAGACTGCTTTGGAGAAGCAGGTCTGGTTTTTACACCTGACAGCAAGGTAGTTTTAGAAGAATTTCGCAAGGTTTATCCATTATAGAACACGCTCTCCTTTTCGGAGAGTTTTTTGATCTGGTCTTATTTTCCAAAAGGGCTAAAAAATGGTATAATGTAAGCGATATTGTACAGAAAAGAGAAATGTTATGCCAAATTATGCCATTATTTTAGCAGCGGGGAAAGGTACCCGTATGAAATCAGATCTGCCCAAGGTTCTTCACAAGGTTGCAGGGATCTCTATGTTGGAGCATGTCTTCCATAGTGTTGGAGCCATCTCACCAGAAAAGACTGTAACAGTTGTGGGCCACAAGGCGGAATTGGTAGAGCAAGTCTTGGCGGGACAAACAGAATTTGTCAAACAAACCGAACAATTGGGAACTGGTCATGCGGTAATGATGGCAGAGCCAGTCTTGAAAGGTCTTGAAGGGCATACCCTCGTCATTGCAGGAGACACTCCTTTGATTACAGGTGACAGTCTCAAACACTTGATCGACTTCCATATCAACCACAAGAATGTAGCAACGATTTTGACAGCAGAAGCAGCCAATCCATTTGGCTATGGTCGGATTGTCCGCAATGACAATGCGGAAGTGCTTCGAATTGTTGAGCAAAAAGATGCGACAGATTTTGAAAAACAAATCAAGGAAATCAATACAGGGACTTATGTCTTTGACAATGCGCGCCTCTTTGAAGCTTTGAAAAATATCAATACCAACAATGCCCAAGGTGAATACTATATTACAGATGTGATCGGAATTTTCCGAGAGGCAGGTGAAAAAGTCGGGGCTTATACCCTCAAAGACTTTGATGAAAGTCTCGGGGTTAACGACCGCGTGGCCCTTGCGACAGCAGAAGGCATCATGCGTCGTCGCATTAACCAAGCTCATATGGTCAATGGAGTGAGCTTTGTCAATCCTGATGCAGCCTATATCGATGTCGATGTTGAGATCGCACCAGAAGTGCAAATCGAAGCCAATGTTACCCTAAAAGGTCACACAAAAATTGGGGCTGAAACCGTCTTAACTAATGGAACCTATATTGTGGACAGTGAAATTGGTGCAGGTGCCGTTATTACTAACTCTATGATTGAAGAGAGCACGGTAGCCGATGGCGTAACGGTAGGACCATATGCTCATATTCGTCCAGGATCTAGCTTGGCAAAAGATGTCCATATTGGAAACTTTGTCGAAGTCAAAGGTTCGTCTATCGGAGAGAATACCAAAGCAGGTCATTTGACTTACATTGGCAACTGTGAAGTTGGTAGCAACGTCAACTTTGGTGCTGGAACTATCACGGTGAATTACGATGGGCAACACAAGTTTAAAACAACAATTGGCAACAATGTCTTTGTTGGTTCAAATTCGACCATCATTGCACCAGTTGAATTAGGCGACAATTCCTTAGTCGGTGCTGGATCCACCATTACCAAAGATGTGCCAGCAGATGCGATTGCGATCGGTCGTGGCCGTCAAGTGAATAAAGAAGAGTATGCTCTTCGCTTGCCACACCATCCTAAAAATAAATAGGAGATTTTCATGCAATTTGAAGAAAAAACCATTGAGCGCAAGGAGATTTACCAAGGACCGATTTTCCAAGTGGTGACAGATCAAGTGGAACTGCCCGACGGGAAAGGTCAAGCGCAGCGTGATTTAATCTTCCATAACGGAGCAGTAGCGGTTTTACCGATCACAGATGAGGGCAAGACTATTTTGGTCAAGCAGTACCGCAAGGCGATCGAGAGGACTTCAGTAGAGATCCCTGCAGGGAAGTTGGAAAAGGGTGAAAATGCGGATCCTAAAGCAGCTGCTCTGCGTGAATTAGAAGAAGAAATTGGTTACACAGCGGATCTAGAGTTGTTGTATGATTTTTATTCTGCCATTGGATTTTGCAACGAGCGGATCAAACTCTATGCTGCGACCAACTTGGAAAAGGTGGAAAATCCACGTCCACAAGATGCGGATGAGACCTTAGAGTTATTAGAAGTGACCTTGAAGGAGGCTAAAGATTTGATCTTTTCAGGTGAAATCTGTGATGCCAAGACCATTATGGCGATTCAGTACTGGGAATTATCCAATAAATAGAGGAGGATCCGATGGGAAAACCTTTATTAACCGATGAAATGATTGAACGAGCAAGGCGAGGTGAGGACATCACCGGTCCTAAAATGGTCGATGCTGAAGAGACGAAAATTATTCGGACAGACCACAGAGGATTTGGCTATGAACGTCCTATGAGAGAGAGTCGTATGGAGCGTCCGCAAGAGCGTTATTCTCAGGATACTGTGCAGATCCAAGTAGAGCCCACAGTGACAAAGAGTCGTCGCATTGAGGAACAAAAGCAAAGTGTGGTCCAATCCAAACTCAATAAGATTTTGTTCTGGATCATTGTGCTCCTCATTGCCTTGATCATTGCTATTTGGCGACTGTAAAGTCGTTATAAGGAGAGAAAAACATGAAAATTGGAATCATTGCGGCCATGCCACAAGAGTTAAAAATCTTAGTGGAAGCTTTGCAGAACGGAGAGAAACACCTCCGCCTTGGAAAAGTCTACTATACAGGATCGATTGGTCGCCATGAGGTCGTCTTGGTTGAGAGTGGTATCGGGAAAGTCATGTCTGCTATAAGTGTAGCAGTATTGGCCAACGATTTTAAGGTGGAAGCCATTATCAATACGGGTTCTGCAGGTGCTGTTGCACCGGGAATGGCTGTTGGGGATATCGTCCTTGCCGACAAATTGGCCTATCATGATGTGGATGTAACAGCCTTTGGCTACAAGTACGGTCAAATGGCAGGCCAACCGCTTTACTTTGAATCCAGTCGCTATTTTGTATCAGAAATGAAAAAAGTTCTGGAAGAAGAAGCTGCAACCACGCATGTGGGCTTGATTACAACAGGAGATAGCTTTATCGCGAGTGAAGAAAAAGTCGCAACGATTCGGGAGCATTTCCCAGAAGTCTTGGCTGTTGAGATGGAAGGAGCAGCTATTGCTCAGGCCGCTCATGCAGCTGGCCGTCCTTTCATGGTTATTCGCGCTATGAGTGATACGGCCGATCACGCAGCCAATATTTCTTTTGATGAATTTATCGTTGAGGCTGGCGAACGCTCTGCTCAAACCCTGATTACCTTCTTGAAGAGATTGGTGTAAAAAAAGATAGGGAGATGGAACATGTATCGTGAATCGTATTTTGATGGAGGCCTATTTTCATATATTGGTCATGTTTTATTAGCAACCTTCATTACAGTATTTACTTTGGGGATTTGTGCTCCTTGGGGCATGTGCATACTGTATAACTGGAAGGTTAAGCATACTGTGATTGATGGTCGTCGTCAGTACTTTGATGGCACGGCCATGCAGTTATTTGGAAATTGGATCAAATGGTGGTTCTTTACCATCATTACATTTGGAATCTATGTGTTCTGGTTAAATATCAAGGTCACTCAATGGGTTACCAAGCATACTCATTTTATAGACTGATCGAAAAAGGCTTGTCCAAGGACGAGTCCTTTTCTGAAGCCGAATCTTTCAGAAATAGGGAACTTTCATGCTATAATAAAGACTAGTAATGTAAAGGAGAGAATATGGTTTTATCAAAGAAACGGGCACGTCATGTGATTGAAGAAATTATCGCCCTCTTTCCAGATGCCAAGCCAAGTCTGGATTTTCGTAATCATTTTGAATTACTAGTAGCAGTCATGCTCTCAGCTCAGACGACAGACGCGGCTGTTAACAAAGCGACACCAGGTTTGTTTGCGGCTTTTCCAACCCCACAAGCCATGGCAGCAGCCAGTGAAGTCGATATCGCCAAGCATATTTCTAAATTAGGCCTCTATCGAAATAAGGCCAAATTTCTCAAAAAATGTGCCCAGCAATTGCTGGATAACTTTGATGGGCAAGTGCCTCAGACTCGTGAAGAGTTAGAAAGCCTAGCAGGAGTAGGGCGCAAGACAGCTAATGTTGTCATGAGTGTAGGTTTTGGTATTCCAGCTTTTGCTGTCGATACCCATGTGGAGCGGATCTGCAAGCACCATGATATTGTAAAGAAATCAGCGACGCCATTAGAAGTTGAAAAGCGGGTTATGGATGTTCTGCCAAAGAGCGAATGGCTAGCTGCCCATCAAGCCATGATTTATTTTGGACGGGCTATCTGCCACCCCAAAAATCCTGAATGTGACCAGTATCCTCAACTCTATCATTTTGATTAGGAATCAGTTCCTCTGCTCGAAAGAGCAGAGGTTCTTTTTTGTAATGAAACGTATATTTATAAAAAGGATTGAAAGGTGATATCTTTGTTGGATCTGGTGGTAGGTGCCTAGATTCGCCTATCCGGCTTCTTTGAGATCGATTTCAAGATGCTTTTTCTTTATATCTTATTATATTCATTCAGAAATAACGAACTTTTTTAAAATATATTTGGTTTTTTTTTAGGAATAGTGTATAATGGTAGAAAATCTAACATAAGGAGATAGTGATGAAAGCAAAAAAACTGTTAGCTCTTGCAGGAGTTTCTGTTGCAGGTGCCTTTCTCTTAGCAGCGTGTAGCGGAGGTAGTAGCAACCAAGCAACTTACTCATTCGTTTATTCAGCAGATCCAAATACCTTGGATTACATCGCTGCAACTCGTACAACGACTTCAGATGTCACAAGTAACCTTGTAGATGGTCTTCTTGAAAATGACCAATACGGAAACTTTGTGCCAAGTCTAGCAGAAGATTGGACTGTCTCTGAAGATGGATTAACCTATACTTACAAACTTCGTAAGGATGCCAAATGGTATACGAGTGAAGGAGAAGAATATGGTGCTGTAACGGCTCAAGACTTTGTTACAGGGATCAAACATGCGGTTGAGTCTAAATCAGAAGGTCTCTTCTTGATTCAAAATTCGATCAAAGGTTTGGATGCCTACGTAAAAGGGGAAACCAAAGACTTTAACACAGTTGGAGTCAAAGCCTTAGACGACCACACCATTCAATATACTTTGGTCCGTCCAGAAAGCTTCTGGAACTCAAAAACAACCTCAGGTGTTCTTTTCCCAGTCAATGCGGATTTCTTGAAATCTCAAGGAAAAGATTTTGGTTCGTTGAAACCTAGCAGCATCTTATACAATGGTCCATTCTACTTGAAATCTTTGACTTCAAAATCTGAAATTGAATTGGTCAAGAACAAAGACTATTACGATGCGAAAAATGTTCATATCGACAATGTCAAATTGACCTTTAACGATGGATCAAACCCAGATTCTATCATTAAGAACTTTGAAAAAGGTCAATATTCCTTTGCATCTGTTATGCCAAACAGCTCGACTTATAAGAGTGTCAAGAAAAACTTTGGCGACAACATTGTCTACGGTTTGCAATTGGGAACATCCTACTATCTTGGATTCAACTTGGACCGTCAAAAGTATGACCATACTGCCAAAACAACGGATGAACAAAAGGCTTCTACCAAGAAAGCAATCCTGAACAAGGACTTCCGTCAAGCGGTGAACTTTGGTTTTGACCGCAAATCATATGCGGCACAAGTATCTGGATCTGATGCGGCTGAAAATACCCTTCGTAGCACTTTGGTGCCACCAACTTATGTCCAAGTCAATGGAGAAGATTTTGGTAAGGTCGTTGAAAAACAATTGGTTACCTATGGGGATCAATGGAAGGGTGTGAGTCTGGCCGATGGTCAAACGAGCCTTTACAGCCCAGAAAAAGCTAAGGCTTCATTTGCGAAAGCTAAAGCTGAATTGCAAAAACAAGGCGTTCAATTCCCAATTCATTTGGACTACATTGTTAGCCAAGTGGACAACAGCATGGTCCAACAAGCTAGCTCCTTCAAACAATCTGTAGAGTCAGCGCTTGGTGCAGACAATGTCGTTGTGGACCTTCAAAAGGTATCGGATGATGATTTCCAAAATATCACCTACTTCAGCGATACAGCGGCTGCGAGAGATTACGATATCTCAGGCGGTGGTTGGGCTCCTGACTACCAAGACCCATCGACTTACCTCGAAAGTATCAGCCCAGTAAATGGTTCTGTCTTCTACTATCTTGGTATTGATGCAGGTTCAAACAATCCAGCCATTGCAACAGTTGGTTTGGATCAATACGCTAACATGTTGAAAGACGCCGATGCTGAATTGTTGGATCAAGGAAAACGCTATGAAAAATATGCAGCAGCGCAAGCTTGGTTGACAGATAGCTCGATTACGCTTCCAACTGTTTCAAATGGTGGTGCTCCAATGCTTCAACGGACCGTACCATACAGCCGTGCTGCTTCATGGGTTGGTACAAAAGGAACAGGAACCTTCTACAAATACCTTGAAATGTCCAAAGATGTTGTCACAACAAAAGACTTTAACAAGGCCAAAGAAGAATGGTTGAAGAAAAAAGCAGAATCCAATAAAAAAGCTCAAGAAGATCTCAAAGATCATATTGAGAAGAAAAAATAAGATCGCTTTCTCATTGAAGATGATCAACAAAAGTCGGACCCTTTGGTTGGGGTCTGGCTTTTTTGCACTGTCCTAAGAGAAGTGAAAACTATCATTAATTAGGAACAAACTTTTAAATAGGCATTTTTTCCTGTATAATAAAAGAATTAATGTTTGTTAGTAGAGGTGTACCATGATAGTAGGAATAGATTTAGGGACAACAAATTCATTAGCTGGTATTTTTCGAAATGGAAAAGTAGAGTTGGTCCCAAATGTTTTTGGTGATTTTCTAACTCCTTCTGTAGTTGGACTAGATGATGACGGCGAACTGATTGTTGGCAAGCTAGCCAAAGAACGTCTTGTGACAAAGCCAGATCAGACGGTAGCACAATTCAAACGCTTTATGGGGACGAAGCATCCCATTCAACTGGGAGATCGGACCTATCAAGCAGAAGAATTGAGTTCCTTTGTGATTCGCAAATTAATTGAAGATACGGAACGCTACACAGGTGAGAAAGTTGAAGAAATTATTGTTAGTGTTCCAGCTTATTTCAATGATGCCCAGCGCTATGCGACTAAACTAGCTGGACAATTTGCAGGTGTCCACATCGAGCGGATTATCAATGAACCATCTGCAGCCTCATTGGCCCAAAAGATAGGAAACAATATGGAAGATCAGGCCTTCATTGTTGTAGACTTTGGGGGTGGGACCTTGGATATTTCTGTTGTTGAATCTTTTGATAATGTTGTGGAAATTCTTGCGATCGCAGGTGATAATCGTCTGGGTGGAGAAGATTTTACGGCTGTCATTGCCCAAGAATTTTTGACAGTAAACGGCTTTAAAAAAGACTATATTTCAAATGAGTTCTATTATAAAGTGCTAGTAGAATCTGAAAAAGCTAAACTCCAATTGAATGCCCAGGATGAAGTGCAATTATTAGTTGCTGACAAGGACACTCAATATGAGATGACTCTTAGCTATAAAAGATTTTATGAAATTAGTCAACCCTTGCTAGCACGAGTAAAAGCAGTTCTAGATCGAGCTCTTTTTGATGCGAATCATTCTCATGTAAATGCGGACGATTTTGTTTTGGTCGGAGGAACCTCTAAGCTCCGTTTGGTGCAGGAATTTTTATCCTTTTGTATTGGACAAGCGGTAAAGGCTACAGATGATCCGGATTTGATGATTGCTAAAGGTTGTGCTTTAGTGGCTGGTATTAAGGAACGTCAAGGAGAAGTCCGAGATCTCCTATTGTCTGATATTTGTCCATTTTCTTTGGGAGTCGAAGTTGTTGGGGATAAATGCTCACCGATTATCGAACGGAATTCAAGTCTTCCTTCTTCTCGTGTAGAACGCTACTATGCACATAGCCTTGGACAGACCCAACTTCGATTTAATATTTATCAGGGTGAACGGATGAGAGCATCAGAAAATTTGTTGCTTGGAAGCTTAGTGGTTGATGTTCCTGAAAACTACCGAGATTATGAAGCAGCAGATGTTCGATTCACTTACGACTTAAATGGAATTTTAGATGTCGAGGTGACGGTCCTTTCTACTGGTCAAGTTTCTAATAAAATCATCTTGCAAGATAGTATCAACTTGTCTGAGGAGGAAATTGCCAAGAAAAAAGCTGAGTTGGAAAAATATAAGATCAATGTACAGGAAACAGAGGTTTATCGTTACCTTCTAGAACGTGCGGATCGTTTGTACAGTATGATTTTAGGAGAAGAACGGGAGAATTTGATGGAAAGAACCCGCTTCTTTGAGAAAGAAGTCGCAAAAGCATCGCTACCACATCTACCAAAACTTTATGATGAATTTTCAATCTATTTAGATCGGTTGGAAAGAGGCGATAGAGGCTATTACGAAAGATAAAGGAATGATATGAGTATTTGGGATATATTAGGAATTGAGCCGACCAATAATATCAGGGAAATTAGAAAACGTTATGCAGAATTGGTCAGAGAGTACCATCCTGAGGAGCATCCAGAAGAATACCAACAAATTATGGAAGCCTATCAGCTTGCTTTGGTCTATGCGAGAAAAACAAAAGTATCGAGCTCTTCTGAAGAAGTGATTGAAAAGCCAGGAAAGAAGGACACCAGATTTGAAAAAGAAGGTGTTTTACCATTTGACGAGCTTGCTGCATCTAAACCATTTCAAACGAAAGTAGAAGAACAGAGGGAGCTAGCTAGCCCATTAGACTTTTCTTCGCTCTTTTTTGAAAAGCAAGAGGATCAAGAGGAATCTTCAAAAGCATCGTCAACCTCGGAACTTGATTTTAATCAATATAAAAACTTTGATCGAGCAGTCATGGAGGAAGAGTTAGAGGAGTTGCTTCAACTTGATGCGCCAGACTACGAGCTGCTACGGGAATGGAAAGAGTTTTTCAACCGTTATCGATCCTTACCTTATCTCTTGATTCAGTTGCTGGACGAATTGGACGTCTATGCAATTGTGAATCCGAAAGTAGTCCATTTTTTAATCAATCAATTGAGTTCTTTTAGTTTGGCACAGAAAGAACAGTTTTATCTGACTAAACTGAAGATGTGGTATCTGATTTTAACAGACTTAAAACTAGATGCTGAAGTGGTCGAAAACAGTAGAGAAACCATTGAAGAATGGATGAAATTTTCAAGGCTGTTGTCCCAGTTTTTGGCAACAGAATCCTTAATCAATGATCCGGATAAGTGGAAGGAATTGTATACCTTACCTCATTTGAAGTTAGATACCTTTGCACAAATTAGTCAGCATTACCATAAAATTTCAAATGCAGAAGCATTGAAAAGCATGCTAGAGCCGTTTGAATCCTCAGCTTTAGGTTATGAGTGGATGACAGAGGATATGGAGCAGGCACTAAGCGAAATGTGGGACTACTATCTTCAATTGCGTTATCCGAATAGTTCAAAAACGTTACAGAAAAGAAAAAAAGAAGAGGTTGGACAGCAGGCACTGCTAGCTCTTATCTTACTTTTTATGAGTGCCTTGTCTTATGGGATGAGCATTGTGACAAGGGTTGAAAAACCATGGTTGCAGATTTCCTTCCTTACCTTTTTCTACTGTATCCGTTCTGTTTGGTTGACATACTATTCAAGAAGGAGTCCAAAAATCAAAGAGACTGGATTGGTCAATCTTTGGAGTCAATTTCGCTATTTTGTGTATCTCCTAATTGCTATTTTGATTCTTCCGACATTTTTATCTCCCTTTGTCTTGGTTATTTATTATGGATGGCTCAATTCTGGACCCGTACAGTCTGTCGGTACAAAATGGAAACAGCATCTAGATTTCTCCATTCCAGTGTCAGTAGCGGTCTTAGCTTTCCTCTTTAGTAGTTTGGCTAAACTAACACCAGATGTCTTTGTCAATCTAATGATTTGTTTTTGGATGGGATTTATTGTTTTGGTTTTCCGGTTTGTGTTTATACCAGTGACAGAAAAATCATACCAGCCACTACCAAATCGATTTATCGGTTATTATCTCTTGCCAATGGTGACAGGCTTTGGACTAGCATATGGCATCAACTACTGGATAAACTGGCTTCATTTAACAGCTACTTTTGACCAACAGTTTTATATCATGAGTATTTTCTTGCTTTTAAATGCCTTTTTACTGGGAGATATCTCTGTTCAAAAACGGTCGTTCTATCAAGTGGCCCTTCTTTTTGAACCCTTCATTTTTCAACTATTCATCATTATTAAACATTTTATCCTTGTTTATTATTTTGAGTTGAATCCAGAGGAAGTGATGTCTATTGGGGACAATCTTGTGGGGGGATGGATTCTCTTTTACTTATTGGAAGTCTTTTTACTAGCTAGATTCCGCACGGTTTATCGTGCCATGCACCAATAAAAAAAACGAAGTCGAGGACTTCGTTTTTTTAGGACCAGATGGCAGTAGCTATTTCTATTCGCTAAATCTTAAAAAATAGCCATCTGGATCCAGAATTGCAAATTCATGAGGATAGATATAATGGTCGTCAACACGAAATTTTCTTTTGGTCAATGGGCGATGAATAGGATAGTTGGCTTCTAACAATTTCTGATAGAGCCTAGGGACGTCCTCTATACCAAAGGAGATATTGACTCCACGACCAAATGGGGAGGTTAGTTCAGCTAATTCATCTTTTGTTCCCTCCTCAAGCATGAGCTGGCAATCTTCAAGAGACAGGAAGAGAAATTTTTCTTCTAGACGCTGGTATTCGATGGTGAAACCCAGTAAATCACAGTAGAAGGAACGGGACTGTTCTATATTCGATACCATAAACTCGGGAATGACTGCATTGTAGTTCATAAAGAAAATCCTTATAATTTAATCTCCAAGACAATCGGTGTGTGGTCTTGGCGTGCGCCTGAGTCAATCATGTCTGACTTGGTAACCTTGTCTGCTACACGGTTACTTGTGAGCCAATAGTCGATTCTCCAGCCTGTATTGTTGATTTTTGAGGTTTTACTGCGTTGTGCCCACCAAGTGTAACGCTCCGGCACATCGCCGTGGAGGTGGCGGAAGGTATCTGTAAAGCCTGTTGCCAGAAGGTTGGTAAAGCCTGCACGTTCTTCGTCTGTGAAACCTGGTGAACGACGGTTGCTGGCTGGATTAGCAAGGTCGATTTCCTTGTGGGCAACGTTGTAGTCACCTGTAGCAAGGACAGGTTTTTGCTTATCAAGTTCAGCCAAGTACTCCGCATATTTGACATCCCAGACTTGACGTTCTGCTAAACGTTTGAGGCCATCACCGGCATTAGGAGTATAGACTTGTGTTACAAAGAAGCCATCAAATTCCAGGGTAATGATCCGGCCTTCCAAATCCATGGTTGAAGGAGCTCCAATTTCAGGGAAAGTCACAATTAGAGTAAGCTCTTTTTTATAGAGGAACATGGTTCCAGCATAGCCTTTGCGAGCTGGCTCTTGAGAAGAACGCCAGGTATTTTCGTAGCCAGGAAAGAGTTCCTCAAGAATTTCGAGGTGTTTTTTGGTTGGACCTTTAGCGGATAGCTTGGTTTCTTGAATAGCGATGATATCAGCATCTTCAGCTACCAAGGTTTGAAGGACTTCTTGAGAGAGTTTAGCACGTGCTGAATCGCTGGTCAATGCAGCATTAAGCGAGTCGATATTCCATGAAATGAGTTTCATTGTGTTTCCTTTTCTTGACATAATTGATAGTTTTATTATAACAAAATTTTAATGATTTTCTGATCACAATGCCTTGAAATCTCTTGTGAAATCTATTATAATAGCTTGAATTCATTTGGAAAAAGGGAGTTGTTTATGAAATTTTACTCTTATAACTATGTGTTGGGTCAGATCAGCCAGCAAAACTGGGTGACCATTGGGATATCTGGCTTGCTTGTTCTTCTGACTGGTTTTTTTGCGGTGAAAGCCTATCGGGAGAAGCACGATAGCAAATTCCGCGAATTATCTATTATCTCCATTTTAACTCTGGTGGCAGTGGTCTTGATCAGTATCAGCAATTTCCAAAATAGCCTAAGTAATAATGATCAGTTCCAACGCTCACTCCATTTTATTGAGGTCATCTCAAAGG
>NZ_JBDGEA010000016.1:0-58774 GCF_040908565.1 Streptococcus parasanguinis
GAGTAGGGCTGTGAAAGTTGATGAAATCAGCGTAGTAGAGCCCACTCAACCACTGCGTCTTGCTCGACAATCCAAAACAATAAAGAGGCTAGGACTTTTGTCCCAGCCTCTTTATTGTTTTATACACATTTAAAATATCCGAACGTTCCTAGTTGAGAAGGGCGATTTTAAGGGGAATGTGCTACAATGGAAGCAAATAGATAGAATGGAGCAGTGAAATGAAAGCAATTATTACAGTCGTTGGAAAAGACCAAAAAGGAATCGTAGCCGGTGTCGCAACGAAAGTGGCAGAATTGGGACTCAATATCGACGATATCTCTCAAACGGTATTGGATGAATACTTTACCATGATGGCGGTCGTATCATCGGATGAGAAAAAGGATTTCACGCAGCTTCGTTCAGAGTTGGAAGAATTCGGTCAGTCTCTTCATGTCAAAATCAATATCCAAAGCGCTGCGATTTTTGATGCCATGCACAATTTGTAAGATAGGGGTTGAGAATTTATGGACATTAGACAGGTAACAGAAACCATTGCCATGATTGAGGAGCAGAACTTTGACGTTCGGACCATCACCATGGGGATTTCGCTTCTAGATTGTATTGATCCAGATATCGATAAGGCAGCAGAAAAAGTCTACAATAAGATTGTGACAAAGGCCAAGGATCTTGTGGCTGTTGGAGATGAGATTGCGGCAGAACTGGGTATTCCTATTGTCAACAAGCGGGTTTCGGTCACTCCGATTTCTATTATCGGGGCAGCAACCAATGCGACAGATTATGTACCCTTTGCCAAGGCGTTAGATCGTGCGGCGAAAGAGATCGGAATTAACTTTATCGGTGGCTTCTCAGCCCTAGTTCAAAAAGGCTACCAAAAGGGGGATGAAATCCTCATCAATTCCATTCCTCGCGCTCTTGCAGAGACCGATTTTGTCTGCTCTTCAGTCAATATTGGATCGACTAAGACGGGGATCAATATGACCGCTGTCCGAGACATGGGCCGTATCATTAAAGAAGCTTCCCAAGCGGATCCAATGGGACCAGGGAAACTGGTGGTCTTTGCTAATGCTGTAGAAGATAATCCTTTTATGGCGGGTGCCTTCCACGGTGTCGGTGAAGCGGATGTTGTCATCAACGTCGGCGTTTCCGGTCCTGGTGTTGTCCAACGGGCCATTGAAAAAGTTCCTGGTGCAAGCTTTGATGTCTTGGCTGAAACAGTCAAGAAGACAGCCTTCAAAATCACTCGTGTCGGACAATTAGTGGGTCAAATGGCTAGTGAACGTCTCGGTGTGGAGTTTGGAATTGTAGACTTGTCCCTTGCGCCAACACCGGCTGTTGGGGATTCGGTTGCCCGTGTCCTCGAAGCCATGGGGCTTGAAGTAGTTGGAACCCATGGAACTACAGCAGCGCTAGCTCTGCTCAATGACCAAGTGAAAAAAGGCGGCATTATGGCTTGTAACCAAGTCGGTGGGTTGTCAGGTGCCTTCATTCCGGTCTCAGAAGATGAAGGAATGATTGCGGCAGTCCAGTCAGGTCATATCAACCTGGAAAAATTGGAAGCCATGACAGCTATCTGCTCCGTCGGTCTGGATATGATTGCCATCCCAGCTGATACTCCAGATACGACCATTGCAGCCATGATCGCAGATGAAGCAGCTATCGGGGTCATCAACCAAAAGACAACGGCGGTTCGGATTATTCCTTATGGAAAAGAAGGCGATATGTTAGAACTTGGAGGACTTCTTGGGTCTGCTCCGGTAATGAAGGTCAACAAAGCTTCGTCAGCTGATTTCATTGCCCGTGGTGGTCAAATTCCGGCTCCGGTTCATAGCTTTAAAAACTAAGAGAAATCTAGTATAATAGTAGAAAATAGAAAAGTCTGTGATGATGAAACTCCAGACTTTTTTCTTGCAAAAGGAGACAAGATGGCTAAAACAAGATTATTTGTGATTCGTCATGGGAGAACCATGTTTAATACCATTGGCCGTGCTCAAGGCTGGTCTGATACACCCTTGACAGCAGAAGGAGAAAAAGGCATTGAGGCTCTAGGGATCGGCTTGCGTGAGTCTGGTTTGGAGTTTACTCGAGCATACTCCAGTGATTCAGGTCGTGCCATTCAAACCATGGGGATCATACTTGATCAATTGGGGTTAAAAGAAAAAATTCCTTATCGCTTTGACAAGCGGATTCGCGAGTGGTGTTTCGGAAGCTTTGATGGAGCCTACGGTGGGGAGCTCTTTCATGGTGTCGTGCCGCGTGTGCTAGATGTAGAAGATTATAAGACCTTGACCTTGGAAGACTTGGCCAATGGCATCTGCCAAGTGGACACAGCGAATTGGGCTGAACCTTGGGAAGTTTTGAAAGGCCGAATCTTAGAAGGTTTTGAAGCTATTGCCAAAGAAGTAGAAGAAAATGGAGGAGGCAATGCCTTGGTGGTCAGCCATAGTTGGACCATTCAGACCTTGGTCTGCCTAATTGAAGGAAAACCAAATCTCAATCTGCCTCTTTCAAATGGTAGTGTTACCCTTGTAGAATATGAAGATGGCGCATTGATGGTAAAGGTGTTTGGAGATAGCAGTTACCGTGAAGTCGGTGAAAGCTTGCAAGAATCCTAGTCCGTCGTAAAAGGCTGACCTTTTGGTCATAGCCTTTTCTTTCTCTCAAAACTTGTAAGAGCTTTCCTACTTTCTTTTTGCAAAAAATGATATAATGAAAGAGATACATACGGAGGTAATACAATGACAAAAACCAGATTATATATTGCTCGTCATGGAAAAACCATGTTTAATACCATTGGGCGAGCACAGGGCTGGTCAGACACTCCGCTGACAGAAGCAGGAGAGCGTGGGATTCGAGAATTAGGGCTTGGCCTTAAGGAAGCAGGTCTTTCTTTTAAAGAGGCTGTTTCGAGTGATTCTGGTCGAACTATTCAAACCATGGGAATTGTTCTTCAAGAGCTTGGTTTGACAGGTCAGATTCCTTATCGCTATGATAAACGCATTCGTGAGTGGTGTTTTGGTAGCTTCGACGGTGCCTATGATGGCGAGCTCTTTATGGGGGTTTTACCCCGTGTTTTTAAGGTCGAGGATTTTCATCAGTTGAGCTTGATGGAGTTGGCCGAAGGGATCGTTGAAGTCGACACCACTGGTTGGGCTGAATCTTGGGGTGCCTTGAGTGGTCGGATCAAAGAAGGGTTTGAAGCCATAGCAAAAGAGGTAGAAGCAGCTGGCGGTGGAAATGCGATGGTTGTCAGCCACGGTATGACCATTACGACCTTGATTTATCTCATTGATCCGAAAGCTGTCGAAGAATTGGTCTTGGACAACGGAAGTGTAACGGTTTTGGCCTATGAGGATGGCGCCTTTCAGATTGAAAAGATTGGAGACATGTCCTATCGTAAGGTTGGAGCGAAACTCTTAGAGGATGGCCATGACAAATAAGTATAGACGCGCAAGAAAAAAACGTAAGAAATGGTGGCCTTACCTATTGGGTTTCTTTCTTCTTGTGGTCCTTGGATCAGGAATTGGTGCTTACTTGGCTAAGCCAAGCTTGTTTTCAGGGCTTCAGTTTTGGAAGGCAAAAAAAACAGCTGTAACGACTCCCTCTTCTTCTAAGAAAAAGAAAGAAAAATCAGATTTACCAGCTGTTTCGACAAAAGACTGGCAGTTGATCTTGGTCAATCGTGACAATGTGAAGCCAGAGTTGAACCCACAATTGACAGATGTAGATGCTATCAAAGTGGATAGTCGGATTGTAGAGCCAACTCGTCAATTTCTAGAGGCGGCTCGAAAAATTGCCCCAGAAGAAACCTTGATATCGGGTTATCGAAGCGTGGCGGAACAAACAGAGCTCTATAATGAGCGTGTTGCGCAATTAGAGGCCAGTGGTCTTTCGCACGAGGAAGCTGAAAAGCAGGTACAGACCCAGGTACAGGTTCCTGGTGCTAGTGAACACCAGACGGGGCTTGCGATCGATATGAGTGTCGAAGCTGGTCAAAGTGATGAGTTGGGCATGCAGCTGGCTGCCATCGCACCGCAATATGGCTTTGTCCTTCGCTACCCAGATGGGAAGAGCAACATCACGGGTGTGAATTTTGAGAATTGGCATTTCCGTTATGTTGGCGTAGAAAACGCCCAGTATATGGCCAAACATCAGCTAGTATTGGAAGAATATATTCAACTATTGAAAAAGGCTGGAAAATAGGAGGAGATTCACTTCTCTAGGTCTTCAGAATGATTTTTAGCACTCTTAAAAAAAGAGTGCTAATTTTTTGGATTTTTCTCTTGACTTTCTTTTGGATGGGTGTATAATAGAATCATGGTTTAGCACTTGAGTGTTTAGAGTGCTAAATATGAAAGAGAGGTGAGGTCATGGTTACAGAACGTCAAAATGAGATTCTAAATCTTGTTGTCGATATCTTTACCAAGACCCACGAACCAGTCGGTTCAAAAGCACTGCAAGATGTCATTCAATCCAGTAGTGCGACGATCCGAAACGACATGGCTGCCCTCGAAAAACAAGGCTTACTAGAAAAGGCTCACACTTCGAGTGGCCGAATGCCTAGCCGGGCTGGTTTTCAATATTTTGTTCAGAACTCGCTGGATCTAGAGTTGATTGATGAACAAGATGTCTACCAGGTGGTGAAAGCCTTTGATTTCGAAGCCTTTAAGTTAGACGATATCTTGGATGCTACAGCCAAGTTATTGGCCCAGATGACGGGCTACACCGCAGTCATTCAGGATGTTGAGCCGACGCGGCAGCGCTTGACTGGTTTTGAGATTGTTCCCTTATCCAATCACGATGCTTTAGCGGTTCTGACCTTGGATGAATCAAAGCCTGTCACTGTACAATTTGCCATTCCAAAGAATTTCTTAACCAGTGACTTGGAAATCTTCCATCAGCTGGTTCAAGAACGCTTCATTGGAAATACAGTCTTGGATATCCATTACCGCCTGCGGACGGAGATCCCACAGATTGTCCAGCGCTATTTTAAGACGACAGACAATGTCTTGGATCTGTTTGATTACGTCTTCTCGCAACTGTTTCAAGAACTAGTCTTTGTAGAAGGAAAGGTTTCATCCTTAACCTACGCCGATCTCCAGACTTATCAGTTCTTAGATAACCCCCAACACGTAGCTCTCGAGTTGCGAGGGGGAATGCCAGAGGACCAAATGACCCAGATCCTGGTTGCAGAATCCCAAGAGAAGGCCTTGAAAAATGTGACGGTGATTAGTCACAAGTTCTTAGTTCCTTATCGTGGGATGGCCCTCATGCATGTGATTGGTCCTGTAGAGATGGATTATAGGCGTGTGATTAGCCTGGTCAATGTTATCGGCCGGGTACTGGTCATGAAGTTAACGGATTACTACCGTTACCTCAACAGCAACCATTATGAAGTAAATTAAGACCAAATGAAAGGGGTGTATGCCTTGACAGAAGATATCAAAAAAGAAGACGTGAAAGAAGAGGAAGTTGCCCAAACAACTGAAGAAGTTGTAGAGGAAACCAACCAACCTTCTGAATTAGAAGAAGCACAAGCGCGTGCCGAGGAATTTGAAAACAAATACCTTCGTGCTCATGCAGAAATGCAAAACATTCAGCGCCGTGCCAATGAAGAACGTCAACAATTACAAAAATACCGTAGCCAAGATTTGGCAAAAGCGATCTTACCATCACTTGACAACCTCGAACGTGCCCTTGCCGTTGAAGGCTTGACAGATGATGTGAAGAAGGGCTTGGAAATGGTCCAAGAAAGTTTGGTACATGCTCTGAAAGAAGAAGGAATCGAAGAAATTCTAGCGGACGGATCCTTTGACCATAACTACCATATGGCCATCCAAACCTTACCTGCAGATGACGAACATCCAGCAGATACCATCGCACAAGTCTTCCAAAAAGGTTACAAACTCCATGACCGCATCCTAAGACCGGCTATGGTCGTTGTTTACAACTAGGCGGTAAGTCAGAAATCTGTGATTTCGTTGACGCACCCCCGCAAGGCTGATTAGGCTGGTCACGAGCGTTTGCGAAGTGAACTGCCAATCAGCTACTGCGCACGATTTCGACTCCTCATGTCGTAACATTCATAATAGATAACTTGTCCGAAACGACACTAAACTATGAAAGAAAGATTAACATTGGTTCGGCTTTGCCAATAGTGAGCGAAGCGAACCAAAGACGATACTCTTCGCCGTGGCGCTATTTGCGCAAACTTTGAGACCTTAGGCTCAAAGTTTAGTCAAAGAGATTGACGAAGTCAAGCTCTGACGGCGTCGCCACTTAAGAAGAGTATCAAAAAGAAAAAAAGAAGAAAAAATCAACAAGGAGAAAAACACATGTCTAAAATTATCGGTATTGACTTAGGTACAACAAACTCAGCCGTGGCAGTTCTTGAAGGAACTGAAAGCAAAATCATCGCAAACCCAGAAGGAAACCGCACGACTCCATCTGTTGTGTCATTCAAAAATGGTGAAATCATCGTTGGTGACGCTGCAAAACGTCAAGCAGTTACAAATCCAGATACAGTCATTTCTATCAAATCTAAGATGGGGACTTCTGAAAAAGTTTCTGCTAACGGCAAAGAATACACACCACAAGAAATCTCAGCTATGATCCTTCAATACTTGAAAGGCTACGCTGAAGATTATCTTGGTGAAAAAGTAACGAAAGCAGTTATCACAGTTCCAGCTTACTTCAACGATGCTCAACGTCAAGCAACGAAAGACGCTGGTAAAATCGCTGGTCTTGAAGTAGAACGTATTGTCAACGAACCAACTGCAGCAGCCCTTGCTTATGGTTTGGATAAGACTGATAAAGAAGAAAAAATCTTGGTATTCGACCTTGGTGGTGGTACATTCGACGTATCTATCCTCGAACTCGGTGATGGTGTCTTCGATGTATTGGCAACTGCAGGGGATAACAAACTCGGTGGTGACGACTTTGACCAAAAAATCATCGACCACTTGGTAGCAGAATTCAAGAAAGAAAATGGTATCGACTTGTCAACAGACAAGATGGCTCTTCAACGTTTGAAAGATGCAGCTGAAAAAGCGAAGAAAGACCTTTCTGGTGTCACTTCAACTCAAATCAGCTTGCCATTCATCACTGCAGGAGCTGCTGGACCTCTTCACTTGGAAATGACCTTGACTCGTGCGAAATTCGACGATTTGACTCGTGACCTTGTAGAACGTACGAAAACTCCCGTTCGTCAAGCCCTTTCAGATGCAGGTTTGAGCTTGTCAGAAATCGACGAAGTCATCCTTGTCGGTGGTTCAACTCGTATTCCTGCCGTTGTAGAAGCTGTTAAAGCTGAAACTGGTAAAGAACCAAACAAATCAGTGAACCCTGATGAAGTTGTGGCTATGGGTGCTGCCATCCAAGGTGGTGTCATCACTGGTGATGTGAAAGACGTTGTCCTTCTTGACGTAACACCATTGTCACTTGGTATTGAAACAATGGGTGGTGTCTTCACAAAACTCATCGACCGCAACACTACGATTCCAACATCTAAATCACAAGTCTTCTCAACTGCAGCAGACAACCAACCAGCCGTTGATATCCACGTTCTTCAAGGTGAACGCCCAATGGCAGCGGACAACAAGACTCTTGGACGTTTCCAATTGACAGACATCCCAGCTGCACCTCGTGGTATTCCACAAATCGAAGTAACATTTGACATCGATAAGAACGGTATCGTATCTGTTAAAGCGAAAGATCTTGGAACTCAAAAAGAACAAACAATCGTTATCCAATCTAACTCAGGTTTGACAGACGAAGAAATCGACCGCATGATGAAAGATGCAGAAGCAAACGCTGAAGCAGATAAGAAACGTAAAGAAGAAGTAGACCTTCGTAACGAAGTAGACCAAGCTATCTTTGCGACTGAAAAGACAATCAAAGAAACTGAAGGCAAAGGCTTCGATGCAGAACGTGATGCTGCACAAGCTGCCCTTGATGATCTTAAGAAAGCCCAAGAAGACAACAACTTGGACGAAATGAAAGCAAAACTTGAAGCCTTGAACGAAAAAGCTCAAGGACTTGCGGTTAAACTTTACGAACAAGCTGCAGCAGCGCAACAAGCTCAAGCAGGAGCAGAAGATGCACAAGCAACAGGCAACGCAGGCGATGACGTCGTAGACGGAGAGTTTACGGAAAAATAAAATAGTCCAGTGGACTATTTTATCCCGAGCTTGAAAATCAGGAGAGCGAGGTAGTTAAGAATGACTAAACACTAAAGTGATTGTCCTTCTACGGTGCTTTGCTTAAATGTTAATAATGATAAAAAGAAATCCAGAGGTTGCAACCCAGCCTCTGTTTTTCGGTAAAAAGGGACTGAATCTCAATTATTTAGGTTTTGTCCCATCAATATGAAAGAAAGGAACTGAACCCGACCTAAATTCTCGGAAAAAAGATAAATCTGTCTAGGAGCATCGCTCCTGCGTCAGATTTCCTATTTTTCAGTCGAATTTTACGGTCTTGGTATCTTAAATGAACAATACTGAATTTTATGACCGTTTGGGCGTTTCAAAGAATGCATCTCAAGATGAGATCAAGAAAGCCTATCGGAAATTATCGAAAAAATATCACCCGGATATCAACAAGGAGCCTGGTGCTGAGGACAAGTACAAGGAAGTTCAAGAAGCTTATGAGACTTTGAGCGACGAACAAAAGCGGGCGGCTTATGACCAATACGGTGCTGCAGGAGCCAATGGTGGTTTCGGTGGCTTCGGTGGCGGAGCAGGTGGATTTGGTGGCTTTGATGGTGCTGGTTTTGGTGGCTTTGAAGACATCTTCTCTAGCTTCTTTGGTGGTGGTGCAAGTCGCAATCCAAATGCGCCTCGTCAAGGGGATGACCTCCAATACCGCGTCAATCTCAAGTTTGAAGAAGCGATTTTTGGTGCGGAAAAAGAAGTCAAGTACAATCGGGAAGCTAGCTGTCATACCTGTCATGGTTCTGGGGCTAAGCCAGGGACTAGTCCGGTGACCTGTGGACGCTGTCATGGTTCTGGGGTGATCAATGTGGATACGCAAACCCCTCTTGGGATGATGCGCCGTCAAGTGACCTGTGACGTCTGTCATGGACGTGGTCAAGAAATCAAAGATCCATGTACGACTTGTCGTGGAACAGGTCATGAAAAACAAGCCCATAGCGTAAACGTTAAGATTCCTGCGGGAGTTGAAACAGGTCAACAAATCCGCTTAGCAGGTCAAGGAGAAGCTGGCTTTAACGGTGGCCCTTATGGTGACTTGTATGTCGTTGTCAATGTTGAGCCGAGCGATCGCTTCGAACGAGATGGCTCAACCATCTACTACAAGTTAGACTTGAACTTTGTTCAAGCAGCTCTTGGAGATACGGTCCATGTGCCAACTGTTCACGGAGATGTCGATTTGGTTATTCCTGAAGGAACCCAAACCGGTAAAAAATTCCGTCTTCGCGGAAAAGGTGCTCCAAGCTTACGTGGTGGTGCCATGGGAGATCAGTATGTGTCTGTCAATGTTGTTACCCCAACTGGTTTAAATGACAAGCAAAAAGAAGCCCTTCAAGCCTTTGCGGAAGCAAGTGATTTGAAGGTCAACCCAAAGAAAAAAGGCTTCTTTGATAAGGTCAAAGATGCTTTAGATGACTTATAAGAATAAACGAGTTTCCTTTTGACTAAGGAGCTCGTTTTATTTTGGATCGATTCCAAGAACCTTCTTTTTTGCTTGCAAAACTGTACCCGGACAGTTTTCTTTTTTCACTCTTGAATCCCCTTTTATATCCTGCTAAAATAAAACCATGACACGATACAAAGCAACCATTTCATATGACGGGACCTTATTTGCAGGGTTTCAACGCCAACCGCATGCCCGTAGTGTGCAAGAGGAAATCGAGAAGACCTTGACGCGCCTCAATCAAGGAACCTCTGTTACCGTTCATGGATCGGGTCGAACCGATGCAGGTGTCCATGCTCTTGGACAGGTGATTCATTTTGATCTCCCTCAAGCGAGGGACGAGGAGAAGCTTCGCTTTGCTCTGGATACCCAGACCCCAGAGGATATTGATTTCATCCTAGTAGAGCAAGTAGCAGATGACTTTCACTCACGCTACAAGAAGCACAGCAAAACCTATGAATTCATCGTGGATTATGGTCGTCCCAAGAACCCCATGATGCGCCACTATGCGACCCACTACCCCTATCCTTTGGATGTGGAAAAGATGCAAGTAGCCATCCAAAAGTTGGAGGGAACCCATGATTTCACCGGTTTCACCGCTTCAGGAACCAGTGTGGAAGACAAGGTTCGTACGATTACAGAGGCTCGCTTGGTCGAGGATAGGGCAAATCATCGTCTTGTCTTTACCTTTTCGGGCAATGGCTTTCTCTACAAGCAAATCCGCAATATGGTGGGAACTTTGTTGAAGATTGGAAATGATCGGATGCCGATCGAGCAGATCGATCTGATTTTAGAAAAGAAGGACCGCAATCTAGCAGGTCCAACAGCAGCGCCAAATGGCTTATATTTAAAGGAGATACGTTATGAGTAATGAATTGATTCTCGCAATTTCAGGAAATGATATTTTTAGTGGGGGAGGTCTTCATGCAGACCTTGCTACCTATACGACTAACAAACAGCATGGCTTTGTGGCGGTGACTTGTTTGACAGCCATGACCGAGCATGGTTTTGAAGTGATTCCAGTGGATCCAACGATCTTTGCTCAACAGCTCAACTCTCTCAAAGATGTTCCTTTCTCTGCTATTAAACTTGGCCTCTTGCCAAATGTTGAAGTGGCAGACCTAGCTTTGGACTATGTCAAAGCCCATGCAGATATCCCAGTAGTGCTCGATCCTGTCTTGGTCTGCAAGGAAAGCCATGATGTGGAAGTGTCAGCTCTTCGAGACGAATTGATCAAGTTCTTCCCTTATGTGACCATCATCACACCAAACTTACCAGAAGCTGAGATCTTGACCCAAAGCAAGATTCAATCGCTCGATGATATGAAGGAGGCTGCTCGTAAGCTCCATGAATTGGGAGCAGCGAATGTCGTGGTCAAAGGGGGCAATCGCCTCAACAAGGAAAAAGCCATCGATGTCTTTTATGACGGACAAGACTTTACAATTTTTGAAGAGCCAGTCCTAGAAAAGAACAATACAGGAGCTGGTTGTACCTTTGCGTCTAGCATTTCCAGCCAGTTGGTAAAAGGGAAATCACCGCTTGAAGCTGTTAAAGCCTCTAAAGACTTTGTCTTCCAAGCGATTCAACATTCAGACCAGTATGGAGTAGTACAATATGACATCTAATCGAACTCAACTCATTGCCCGCCTCTCTATTTTATGTGCCTTGACGGTTGTGCTTGGCTACTATACCAAACTCCCAACTCCCACAGGGATTGTCACCCTGCTAGATCTTGGAGTTTATTTCACAGCCTTCTATTTTGGACGCAAGGAAGGGGCTATTGTAGGTGGTGTCGGAGCCTTCCTACTCGACCTCATTTCAGGCTATCCTCAGTGGATGTTCTTTAGCCTCCTTTTTCACGGGGGACAAGGCTATTTCGCTGGTTTCAAGGGAAAAGCTCGTTACCTAGGCTTGCTTCTTGCGACAGTCGTCATGGTAGGCGGTTACGCATTAGCTTCTGCTCTCTTTTTAGGCAATGGCTGGGGAGCTGCTATCTCGGACATTCCAAATAACCTTGCTCAGAATTTTGTCGGAATGGCTTTAGGCTATGTGGTCTATTATGCCTTCCAAAAGAAAGGAAACTAATTCATGGATTTGGAGCAACTGAAGAAGGATACAAAAGAAATCCTGGTAGATGTCTTGGAAAAAAGCCGTCTCCGCCAAGGACAGATTCTAGTGCTCGGGATGTCCTCAAGTGAAGTTGCAGGAGGGCCAATTGGAAAAGCCTCCAACATCGACATTGCAGAAACTATTGTCCAGGCCTTGCTAGATGAATTGAATCCAAGAGGAATTTATCTAGCTGTACAAGGGTGTGAGCACCTCAATCGCGCCTTGGTGGTCGAGCGGGAATTAGCAGACAAGAAGGAGCTAGAAATCGTCAATGTCCTTCCTAGTCTCCATGCAGGGGGAGCTGGACAACTCGCTGCCTTCAAGTATTTCAAGGATCCTGTTGAAGTAGAATTTATCACAGCTCAAGCGGGGTTAGACATCGGAGATACCTCAGTGGGGATGCATGTCAAACACGTGCAAGTCCCAATTCGCCCTGTCTTACGTGAACTAGGGGAAGCCCATGTCACAGCCCTCGCTAGTCGACCAAAATTGATCGGTGGTGCCCGTGCTCTCTATCTAGACGATCCTATCCGAAAATCATAACTAGAACTAGCTTTTAGGGGCTAGTTTTTTTGGATGAAAAGAGAGGCAAAAACGTTTTAAAACTTGCAATTTCAAAGTTTTGTGGTAAAATTATAAGGAATGACTATATTATTTTAAGGAGAGACAGAATGTCTGTATCATTTGAAAACAAAGAAACTAACCACGGTGTATTGACTTTCACCATCAGTCAAGAGCAAATCAAACCTGCTTTGGACCGTGTGTTTGAGTCTGTTAAGAAAACCTTGAATGTACCTGGATTCCGTAAAGGTCATATTCCACGTCCAATCTTCAACCAACGTTTTGGTGAAGAAGCTCTTTACCAAGATGCTTTGAACGATCTTCTTCCAGCAGCATACGAAGCAGCTGTCAAAGAAGCTGGAATCGAAGTTGTAGCCCAACCTACTTTTGATGTTGTATCTATGGAAAAAGGTCAAGACTGGACATTGACAGCAGCTGTTGTAACAAAACCTGAAGTTAAATTGGGTGCTTACAAAGACCTTGAAGTATCAGTAGAAGTTTCTAAAGAAGTAACAGACGCTGATGTGGATGCTCGTATCGAACGCGAACGCAACAACTTGGCTGAATTGGTGGTTAAAGAAGGTGCTGCAGCAGAAGGCGACACAGTTGTAATCGACTTTGTAGGTTCTATCGACGGTGTCGAATTCGACGGCGGTAAAGGTGACAACTTCTCACTTGGACTTGGTTCAGGACAATTCATCCCAGGTTTCGAAGACCAATTGGTTGGACACTCTGCTGGTGAAACAGTTGACGTGATCGTAACATTCCCAGAAGACTACCAAGCAGCTGACCTTGCAGGTAAAGAAGCGAAATTCGTGACAACTATCCACGAAGTGAAAGCAAAAGAAGTACCAGCTCTTGACGATGAATTGGCAAAAGACATCGATGAAGAAGTTGAAACTCTTGCTGAATTGAAAGAAAAATACCGCAAAGAATTGGCAGAAGCAAAAGAAGAAGCATACAACGATGCAGTAGAAGCAGCAGCGATCGATCTTGCCGTTGAAAATGCTGAAATCGTTGAACTTCCAGAAGAAATGATCCACGAAGAAGTACACCGTTCAATCAACGAATTCCTTGGAAATATGCAACGTCAAGGAATCTCACCTGAAATGTACTTCCAAATTACTGGAACAACTCAAGATGATCTTCACAAACAATATGAAGCAGAAGCTGAAAGCCGCACTAAGACAAACCTCGTGGTTGAAGCAGTAGCCAAAGCAGAAGGCTTTGAAGCAACTGAAGAAGAAATCAACGCTGAAATCGAACAATTGGCAGCAGATTACAACATGCCAGTTGAACAAGTTCGCAACCTTCTTTCACCAGAAATGTTGAAACATGACATCACAGTGAAGAAAGCCGTGAACGTGATCACAAGCACAGCAAAAGTAAAATAATTTAGAATAAAAAGAAGAACCGTGAGGCTCTTCTTTTTTCTGATTTCATGGAGAATCCTGGAATTTTCCTTTGACGAAAGGGGAAATTTATCGTACAATAGAGTGTAACGATAAAATGCGTGATAGATTTAGTGACGAGAAGTTTTCAATCTATCATCGAGGATAGGATGAGGTTTAAGACCGGATCCTTCTCCATTTAGGAAATGAAACATAAGGAGATTTACCCTTGGAATTAGAAGTATTTGCTGGACAAGAAAAAAGTGAACTTTCTATGATTGAAGTGGCGCGTGCGATTTTGGAATTACGCGGACGTGACCATGAAATGTACTTTAGCGATCTTGTAAATGAAATTCAAAATTACCTTGAAAAATCAAACAGCGAGATCCGTGAAGCTCTTCCATTGTTCTACACAGAATTGAATGTCGATGGAAGCTTTATCCCACTTGGAGATAACAAATGGGGTCTTCGTTCATGGTATGCCATCGATGAAGTTGACGAGGAAATCATCGCTCTTGAAGAAACAGACGAAGATGAAACTCCTAAGAAACGCAAGAAAAAACGTGTCAATGCCTTCATGGATGGAGACGAAGATGCGATCGACTACAACGATGACGATCCAGAAGACGAAGAAGTTTACGAAGCAGATCCAGCTCTTTCATATGATGAAGAAAATCCAGATGATGAAAAGAGTGAAGTCGAAGCTTACGATGCTGAAATCAATGAAATCGTACCAGATGATTTGGGTGAAGAAGTTGAATTGAGCGAAGAAGACGACGAAGAAGAGGATTCTGAAGACGAGGAAGAAGAATAAATCATATGAAACAAGGAAATTGTTCCTTGTTTCTTTTTGTATGCATTGAAAAAAGTGGCGAAATGGAGTATGATAAACGTGTAAGAATTCCCAAATAGGAGGTGTTCAGATGGACTTTCGTTTAGATCAAAGTTTAGTAGATCTTGGTATTGATACGGTTGTGGTCGGAATTGCTAGAAATGTGGATCCCCAAGCAGTTTTGCCCCCTTCTTTTCTTGAAAAGAAGAAAGCAGTTGAACAATGGGCGCTCCAGTGTCGACTGGAAGAAGTCTCAGATTCAGCGGTTGTTACAGGTTATACAGACCTCTTGCAAAAAGTAGGGCGTAGCATCAAGAAAAATCCACCAACAGTCCTTGCCCTTATCCGAAACATCCAGCATCGTGGTGCTCTGCCTCAGATCAATAGCATCATCGATATCTATAATGTCGAATCTCTGAAGTCTTTTCTCGCGATCGGAGGACATGACCTAGATAAGATTGAGGGACCGATTGAATTTACAGTGAGTCAAAGAGACGATCTCTTTCTCCCGATCCTTTCTAGTGAAAAACATGTCGCACCGACAGATCCTGTCTACCGAGATCAAAAAGGAGTTCTGGCTTGGTTGGATGTACGCGATAGTGACCATTATAAATTTGAGGAGACTACGCAAAACGCCCTCTTTGTCATTCAAGGAAATACCGAGACATCGGTCGAGATGCGTTTAGAAGCACTGGAGCGAATCCACAAGGACCTTGCTCTTTGTATGCCCCAGCTTCAATTTGAGAAATTTCTCGTCACACAAAATGGAGTGGAAAAGGTCGTGTAAACAGCGAAAGTCATTTTCATGAAATTTTCAATTTGACAAAGTAGACCATTTGCGGTAAGATATTGTTCGGGCACCTCATTTTGAGGTCGGAGCTCCCTAACGATTAGGGGGCTATTTTTGTTTTTTCTGCAAAGAGGAATGGTCTCTACAACATTAGAAGAAGAGGAAAGCACATGTCAACAAAATATATTTTTGTAACGGGTGGTGTCGTATCATCCATCGGAAAAGGGATTGTCGCAGCAAGTCTTGGTCGCTTGCTTAAAAATCGTGGATTGAAAGTGACGATCCAAAAATTTGACCCTTATATCAATATAGACCCAGGGACGATGAGTCCTTACCAACACGGGGAAGTATTTGTCACAGACGATGGTGCAGAGACAGACTTGGACCTTGGTCACTATGAACGCTTTATTGATATCAATCTGAATAAGTACTCAAATGTGACAACAGGAAAAATTTATAGTGAGGTTCTTCGGAAAGAACGCCATGGGGAATACTTGGGAGCAACGGTACAGGTCATTCCTCATATTACGGATGCCTTGAAAGAAAAGATCAAACGAGCAGCGACGACGACGGATTCAGATGTCATCATCACAGAAGTCGGAGGAACTGTTGGAGACATTGAGTCCCTTCCATTCCTTGAAGCTCTTCGTCAAATGAAGGCAGATGTCGGTGCTGAAAACGTTATGTACATCCACACCACTCTTCTTCCTTACTTGAAGGCTGCGGGCGAAATGAAAACCAAGCCGACGCAACACTCTGTGAAAGAATTGCGTGGTCTTGGGATTCAACCCAATATGTTGGTCATCCGTACAGAAAAACCAGTTGGTCAAGGAATTAAAAACAAGTTGGCTCAATTCTGTGATGTCGCACCAGAAGCTGTCATTGAGTCACTTGATGTGGAACATTTGTACCAAATCCCATTGAACTTGCAAGCACAAAATATGGACCAAATCGTTTGTGACCATTTGAAATTGAATGTTCCTGCAGCAGATATGACAGAATGGTCTGCGATGGTCGATAAGGTCATGAACCTCAAGAAGCAGGTCAAGATTTCCTTAGTTGGAAAATACGTGGAATTGCAAGATGCCTACATTTCTGTCGTTGAAGCCTTGAAGCACTCAGGTTATGCGAATGATGCTGAAGTCAAGATTAATTGGGTCAATGCCAATGATGTGACAGCCGAAAATGTGGCAGAACTCCTTGGAGATGCTGATGGAATCATCGTCCCAGGTGGTTTTGGTCAACGGGGAACAGAAGGAAAAATTCAAGCCATCAAGTATGCGCGTGAACAGGACGTCCCAATGTTGGGTGTCTGCTTGGGGATGCAGTTAACCTGTATCGAATTTGCCCGTCACGTTTTAGGCTTGGAAGGGGCTAATTCATCCGAATTGGATCCAGAAACCAAGTATCCGATTATCGATATCATGCGAGACCAGATCGATGTGGAAGATATGGGAGGAACGCTCCGTCTCGGTCTTTACCCTTCTAAACTCAAACGAGGATCAAAAGCAGCAGCAGCCTATGACAATCAAGAAGTAGTACAACGTCGCCACCGTCACCGTTATGAGTTTAACAATGCTTTCCGTGAACAGTTCGAAGAAGCAGGATTTGTCTTCTCAGGCGTTTCACCAGACAACCGTTTGGTCGAAATCGTTGAAATCCCAGAAAACAAATTCTTTGTCGCTTGCCAATACCACCCAGAATTGTCAAGTCGACCAAACCGCCCAGAAGGACTTTACACAGCCTTTATCACAGCGGCAGTTGAAAACCACGATAGCAAATAAAAATCAAGGGAGGCTGGGACAAAAGTCCTAGCCTTTCAATTATTTTTGGATTGTTGAGCAAGACGCAGTGGTTGAGTGGGCTCTACTACGCTGATTTCATCAGCTTTTACAGCCCTACTCAACTGTGCGGAGGTGGGACGACGAAATCGAATTCTAACGAATTACCGATTTCTGTCCCACTCTCCCTTTTTGTGAAAAAATGACAAACTTTGAAAAAAGTTTGAAAAAAATCTTGACAAAAAAGTCGTTGATTGATATACTAGTAAAGTACTCAATCGCGGGGATGGCGGAATTGGCAGACGCGCAGGACTAAGGATCCTGTGACCGCTTTAGGTCGTGAGGGTTCAAGTCCCTCTCTCCGCATCGGATAATCAAGACAGCTTCGGCTGTCTTTTTTGTTTTTCAAAACTTTATGATAGAATAGGTGTGAGATGAGGTGTGAACATGAAGAAGAACTATCTGGTTTTGATCGATGGGCTCCTAGCGCTCGTAGGAAGTGCCATTAATTTTTTCGGTCCAGTCATGACTTTAGCGATGGGGCTTGCTGCTCACAAAGATTTCGGCAGTGCCATTATGGCTTTAAATAGTTGGAACCTCTTTGTCTTTATCCTGGCTATCACTTCTAGCTGGCTTCTCAAAGATGAAAAAAGAATCAAAAAATGGATTCCTAACCTTTTTCTGATGGCGGGCCTTATTCTTTTTCTGACAAATTTACTTGTTGTATCCTGGATTTTTCCGTCTCTTGAAGGTCCCTTGATGTGGCTATTTGGAAATATCTTTGGTGAAAAAAATGTATTTGCCTATTTCTTCTATTCTCAATGGGTCGCAGGAGGACTCCTTGTGATTTGCGGGATTGGCTTTCTAGTCTCATTAAAAAATTTTAAAGTAGAGGATTGAAAAGTGGGAGCATAGGCTCCCTTCTTTTGCGTTTCTATGGGCTGTAGAAGTCTTGGGAAAGTAAGCATTCCTCCTCATTTATCATAAGAAAGCGCTTAAAGCTACAGGAAAAGCTAGCATTTTCAATAAAAAAGTGATAAAATAAACAATGTAAGTGGGATCAACCCCGCAAAAATATAGAGGAGGCCTATCCAAATGGCAATCGTTTCAGCAGAAAAATTTGTCCAAGCAGCTCGTGACAATGGTTATGCAGTTGGTGGATTTAACACAAACAACCTTGAGTGGACTCAAGCTATCTTGCGTGCAGCAGAAGCTAAGAAAGCTCCAGTACTTATCCAAACTTCTATGGGTGCTGCTAAATACATGGGTGGTTACAAAGTAGCTCGCAACATGATCGCTAACCTTGTAGAATCAATGGGTATCACTGTACCAGTTGCTATTCACCTTGACCATGGTCACTACGACGATGCTCTTGAATGTATCGAAGCTGGCTACACTTCAATCATGTTTGACGGTTCACACCTTCCAGTTGAAGAAAACCTTAAATTGGCGAAAGAAGTAGTAGAAAAAGCTCACGCTAAAGGTATCTCAGTAGAAGCTGAAGTTGGTACTATTGGTGGTGAAGAAGATGGAATCATCGGTGACGGTGAGTTGGCACCAATCGACGATGCTAAAGCAATGGTTGCTACAGGAATCGACTTCTTGGCTGCAGGTATCGGTAACATCCACGGTCCTTACCCAGCAAACTGGAAAGGTCTTGACCTTGATCACTTGAAGAAATTGACTGAAGCTGTACCAGGATTCCCAATCGTATTGCACGGTGGATCAGGTATCCCTGATGATCAAATTCAAGCAGCGATCAAACTTGGTGTTGCGAAAGTTAACGTGAACACTGAATGCCAAATCGCATTTGCAAATGCAACTCGCCAATTCGTACGTGAATACGATGCAAACGAAGCAGAATACGACAAGAAGAAACTCTTCGACCCACGTAAATTCTTGAAACCAGGTTTCGATGCAATTACAGTAGCTGTTGAAGAACGTATCGACGTATTCGGTTCAGAAGGCAAAGCTTAATTTAGCTGAACAAAACAAAGTAGAAGCCTGTCCCTAAGGGCAGGTTTTTTTGTGTCTTAAGGAAACTATTTAACAGAATTTTTGATTAAAAGTTTCATTTTAAGAGAGAAATCTCTAATTTCATAATCAATAAGCAAACGCTTGCATTCCTATTTTTATTAGATTATAATAGGTTGGTATAAAGCCTTCTGTAATAATATTGAGAAAGTGTAGAAAGTAAGGATTTAGAATATTTGTAGTCAAAAATACAATGTTGCTTCTTACGATAGGGAGATAGATATGGCAATGATAGAAGTGCAACATCTTCGGAAAAATTTTGTGAAGACAGTTAAGGAGCCGGGGTTAAAGGGAGCCTTACGCTCCTTTATTCATCCTGAAAAGCAGACCTTTGAAGCGGTCAAGGATTTAACTTTTGAAGTTCCAAAAGGGCAGATTTTAGGATTTATCGGGGCAAATGGTGCTGGGAAGTCAACCACCATCAAAATGCTGACAGGAATTTTGAAGCCCACATCTGGCTTTTGTCGGATTAACGGCAAGATTCCCCAGGATAATCGCCAAGATTATGTCAAGGATATTGGAGTCGTTTTCGGACAACGCACCCAGCTATGGTGGGATTTGGCTCTGCAAGAGACCTACACGGTTTTGAAAGAGATCTATGATGTACCGGCCTCGCTTTTCCATAAGCGCATGGATTTTTTGAATGAAGTTTTGGATTTGAAGGAATTTATCAAGGATCCTGTGCGGACTCTTTCACTAGGTCAACGGATGCGGGCGGATATTGCGGCCTCCTTGCTTCACAATCCCAAAGTTCTCTTTTTAGATGAACCGACTATTGGTTTGGATGTGTCGGTTAAGGATAACATTCGCCGGGCTATCACCCAGATTAATCAGGAGGAAGAGACAACTATTCTCTTGACTACTCATGATTTGAGTGATATTGAGCAACTCTGTGATCGGATTTTTATGATTGATAAGGGGCAAGAGATTTTTGATGGGACGGTTAGCCAGCTCAAGGAGACCTTTGGCAAGATGAAGACTCTCTCCTTCGATCTGGTGCCAGGTCAAGGTCATCTTGTCTCTCATTATGAGGGCTTGCCTGATATGTCCATTGATAGACAAGGAAATACTCTCAATATTGAATTCGATAGTTCCCGCTACCAGTCGGCCGATATTATCAAGCAAACCTTATCTGATTTTGAAGTCCGTGATTTGAAGATGGTAGATACAGATATTGAAGATATTATCCGTCGCTTCTATCGAAAGGAGCTCTAAGATGGTCAAATTGTGGAGATGTTATAAACCCTTTATCAATGCAGGGATTCAGGAGTTGATTTCCTATCGAGTCAACTTTATTCTCTATCGGATTGGTGATGTCATGGGGGCTTTTGTGGCCTTTTATCTCTGGAAGGCAGTCTTTGACTCCTCCCAGGAGCCTTTGATTCAGGGCTTCAGTATGGCAGATATCACTTTCTACATCATCATGAGTTTTGTGACCAATCTTTTGACCAGGTCTGATAGCTCCTTTATGATTGGAGATGAGGTTAAAGATGGCTCTATTATCATGCGTTTGCTGAGACCAGTGCATTTTGCGGCCTCTTACCTTTTCACCGAACTTGGCTCCAAGTGGTTGATTTTTATCTCTGTTGGACTGCCATTTTTAAGTGTCATTGTTTTGATGAAAATCTTATCTGGGCAAGGTATTGTAGAAGTGTTGGGATTAACTGTCCTTTATCTCTTTAGCTTAACTCTGGCTTATCTGATTAACTTTTTCTTTAATATCTGCTTCGGATTTTCAGCCTTTGTATTTAAAAATTTATGGGGTTCCAATCTACTCAAGACTTCAATAGTGGCCTTTATGTCTGGCAGTTTGATTCCCTTGACGTTTTTTCCAAAGGTGGTTTCAGATATTCTCTCCTTATTGCCATTTTCATCCTTAATTTACACTCCGGTTATGATCATTATTGGGAAATACGATGCCAGTCAGATTCTTCAAGCACTTTTGCTTCAGTTTTTCTGGCTTATAGTGATGGTGGGCTTGTCTCAGTTGATTTGGAAACGAGTCCAGTCATTTATCACCATTCAGGGAGGTTAGGATGAAAAAATATCAACGCATGCATCTGATTTTTATCAGACAATACATCAAGCAAATCATGGAATACAAGGTGGATTTTGTGGTAGGCGTGTTGGGAGTCTTTCTGACTCAAGGCCTAAACCTCTTGTTTCTCAATGTCATCTTTCAACACATCCCCTCGCTAGAAGGTTGGACCTTTCAAGAGATTGCCTTTATCTATGGATTTTCCTTAATTCCAAAGGGATTAGATCATCTCTTTTTTGACAATCTCTGGGCTTTAGGTCAACGACTAGTTCGAAAAGGGGAGTTTGACAAGTATCTGACTCGTCCTATCAATCCTCTCTTTCACATCCTCGTTGAGACCTTTCAGATTGATGCCTTGGGTGAACTCTTGGTCGGTGGCATTCTATTAGGAACAACAGTGACTAGCATCGCTTGGACTCTTCCAAAATTCCTGCTTTTCCTGGTTTGTATTCCTTTTGCGACCTTGATTTACACTTCTTTAAAAATCGCGACAGCCAGCATCGCTTTTTGGACCAAGCAGTCTGGTGCCATGATTTACATTTTCTATATGTTTAATGATTTTGCCAAGTATCCTATTTCTATTTACAATTCGCTCCTTCGTTGGTTAATTAGCTTTATTGTACCTTTCGCCTTTACGGCCTACTATCCTGCCAGTTATTTCTTGCAGGGTAAGAATGGGCTCTTTAATATCGGTGGTTTGATTCTGATTTCCCTTGTCTTCTTTTGTATCTCTTTAAAACTTTGGGACAGGGGGTTAGATGCGTACGAAAGTGCAGGTTCGTAAGAGCTAAAGCAAGACTAAAATCAAGAAAGTGATGTAGTAGGGTTTATAAGTTTATCATATTCGAGTGAAGATTGTGCTGAAATTGACTGTCTAGGAGTGAAAAAATCATTCCAAAGTCAAGGAATTGGAAGGAAATTAATTACGACTATAGAAAGAGAAGCAGTCAAACAAGTGGACTACCTACAGGTCAAAACAGTCGCAGAAGGTTCAAATAAAGATTATGACCGAACAAATGTCTTTTATCGCAGTCTTGGTTTTAAAAAATTAGAGATTTTTCCTCAACTATGGGATCTTAAAAATCCCTGTCAGATTTTGATTAAAAAGATCAACTAAAAGTGCTTGACATCCGCTATCAGAGTGCTATACTAAGAAGGTAATCGCCGATTTAGCTCAGTTGGTAGAGCAACGCACTCGTAACGCGTAGGTCACAGGTTCGATCCCTGCAATCGGCATAGGAAGAAACGACTTTGAAGGAGCGAGACGACGAATGATGGTGATAACCGATTCGTTCTGTCTCGCTCTTTTTTTGACCGCATAGGCGCCATTTTTGACCGCTTAGTCAAAAGTCCTTGTCTCCATAGGGGCTCTCTGCTATCATAGAATCATCAAAGGAAGCAATACTTCCAATTAATGAAAAAGAGGTATATGATGATGAAAAAAATACTTGGACTTGGATTTATTCTGGCAGCTCTTGTGGTTGTCACAATGGGAATGGTTGGCTTTCCAAAGATCGATGTGAATATCTGGCCTTTATTCCCCGTTCTCTTATTTGCTTTCTTTACTCTTGAAAATCTGATGAAACAGGATTACAAGGCAAGTGTCATCTGTGCTTTAATTGCTCTGATGATTGCAAACGCGATCTACGATCTCTTGCCGGTTTCAAATGGCTTAGTGATCACAGCGGGTGTCCTTGCTTGCGTGGGTCTTAGTTTTCTTTTACCAGATAAGGAGAGCAACAAATAAAGAAAGGAGGCTGGGACAAAAGTCCTAGCCTCTTAATTATTTTTGAATTGTCGAGCAAGACGCAGTGGTTGAGTGGGCTCTACTACGCTGATTTCATCAGCTTTTACAGCCCTACTCAACTGTGCGGAGGTGGGACGACGAAATCGAATTCTAACGAATGATCGATTTCTGTCCCACTCTCTCTTTACTTCTCAAAAACTACCTCTTGATGGGCAAAACGTGCCACTTACTGAAAAGCCCTTGTTTTGTTTTCAACAGCTGTTATAATGGTACTATCAAAACGTTGGGAAAGGAGTTTTATGAAAGTTAGAATCGAATTGGATCCATCAATGGACGAGCCTGAGATCTTGATTCGAGCTCCGCGCTTGACACCGGAGTTGACCCAGCTGCAAGAGAGAATCCTAGAACAAAAAGTCGCTCCATTAGCCTTCTACAAGGATCGAAGTGAGTATTTTCTAGATGTAGCATCGATCCTCTTTTTTGAGACGGATGGGGAGAAGATTTTTGGACACACCAAGGATGAGGCCTATGAGGTCAAGCAGAAGCTCTATGAGTTGGAGGAGCTGCTTCCCATCGCCTTTTGTCGGATTTCCAAATCCACCATTGTCAACGCAAAGCAGATCTACTCTCTGGAAAAGTCTTTTTCAGGGACCAGCACGGTCAATTTCTACCAGACCCATAAGCAGGTCCACGTATCTAGACGCTACTATCAACTCTTAAAAGAACGACTAAATGAAATGAGGTAATATTATGAGAAAAAAATTAATCGGAGTATTCTTAATCCTATTAGCAGCCTTACTCCTCTTACAAGGCTATTTTGTAAAATGGGACATCAGCATCTGGACCTTAGCTTGGGTCACCTTGCTTGCAGTCCTGTCCCTCTCTAGTTTCTTGAAACGCCATTTTGGTTGGGGCTTCATCTATGGACTTTTAGCCCTCTTTTGTCTCAATGGGCAATACCATTTCCTTCCGGTGTCCAATTCGGTTGTCATCCTTTCTTCCATTCTCGCTGTGATTGGGCTCAACATCTTGTTCAAACCCTCTAAGAAAACAAAAGCTCGCCTAGCTTCCTATTCTGCTGGGTCCATGAGTAAGTCTGATGGCAATGACATCGATGTCACTTTTTCCACAGTGACAAAATATCTCAATGACCAACACTTTACCCACGGAAGTGCAGATGTGAGTATGGGAGAAGCATCGGTTTATTTTGACAATTGCCACATCGAAGGTCCTTCTGCTCAGTTTGTTGTCGATGTTTCCCTTGGAAGTTTGAGCCTCTATGTGCCAAGTGATTGGCGCGTCCATGTTAATGTGGATAATTCCCTTTCAGCGATCCAACATCAGGAAAATCCAAGTGCTCTCACTAGCAAGGATTTCTACATTACGGGCGATGTTTCCTTAGGAAATCTGGAAATTATCTATGTAGGCACGAATTCGTTTTCTTAAGCCAGAAATGAAAAACTTTGGCCAAAAGCTTGCCAAGAGAGATTTTTTTTGGTAATATAGTACGGTATGTGGTGCTAGCACATCCGTTATATTAGATCTAATAGGAGGAAACACAGAAATGGCTAAAGTATGTTATTTCACAGGTCGTAAGACTGTATCAGGTAACAACCGTTCACACGCTATGAACCAAACAAAACGTGCCGTAAAACCAAACCTTCAAAAAGTAACTGTCCTTATCGATGGTAAACCTAAAAAAGTTTGGGCTTCAGCTCGTGCATTGAAATCTGGTAAAGTAGAACGCGTTTAATAAAGAAAAAAGGCTGGGCATAAAGTGTCCAGCCTTCGCTTTTTGATAGGAATAGTAGCATGACGCAGTGGTTGATTGGAACTACTCATGTTTGAAACATTCGTACTTCCTAATCAACTGTGCGGGGGTGGGAAAATTGAAAAGGTTTGGGGAACCTTTTCAACTTTTTTTATTTTACGGAGTTCTTTCCCACTCCCTTTTCTTTTTCTCCAGAGACAGCTGTCACAGCGGGAGAAGAATAGTCCCTACCCTTTTACAGTTGACCTCTTTTATGGTAAAATAGAATATAAAATACTTTTGAGGTAGAAATTATGACAGTAAAAATCAATACAAAGGACGGTCAAATTGAATTGACTGATGAGGTTATCGCAACTGTTGTAGGCGGTGCTGCTACTGAGATCTTCGGTGTGGTTGGAATGGCCAGCAAAAATGCGATCAAAGATAATTTCCAAGCCCTCCTAGGGAAAGAAAACTTCTCTAAAGGTGTTGTTGTCAAAACAACGGAAGCAGGAACTATCGCAGTTGATGTTTACACTGTTTTGAGCTATGGAACAAAAATTAGCGAAGTCTCAAAAAATATTCAAGAACGTGTGAAATTTAGTTTGGAAAATCAACTTGGAATCACTACGGATACTGTGAATGTCTATATTCAAAATATCAAGATTGTGGGAGAATAATCGTGGCTAATATTACTACAAGTTTATTTCAAGAAATGGTTCAAGCGGGGGCTACGCGCTTAAATAAACAAGCGGAATATGTAAACTCTTTGAACGTCTTTCCTGTACCAGACGGGGACACAGGAACCAATATGGGAATGACCATCGAAAATGGGGCCAAAGAAGTATCGGACCGTTCTGCTTCAACTGTTGGTGAAGCAGCAGGGATCTTCGCTAAAGGACTCTTGATGGGCGCGCGTGGGAACTCAGGAGTCATCACTTCTCAATTGTTCCGTGGATTTTCTCAAAGTGTCAAAGACAAAGAAGAATTGGATGGAGCAGCACTTGCAGCAGCCTTCCAGTCTGGTGTAGAAGTCGCTTATAAAGCCGTTATGAAGCCGGTTGAAGGTACTATTTTGACGGTTTCTCGTGGGGCAGCCATCGGTGCCAAGAAAAAAGCAGAATCTACCAATGATGCGGTAGAAGTCATGCGTGCAGCTCTTGAAGGTGCTAAAACAGCTCTTGCGAAGACTCCAGATATGTTGCCGGTTTTGAAAGAAGTTGGTGTAGTAGACTCTGGTGGTCAAGGTTTGGTCTTCATCTATGAAGGATTCTTGTCAGCCTTGACAGGAGAATTCATTGCTTCTGAAGAGTTCCAAGCAACACCTGCAACCATGTCAGAAATGATCAATGCAGAACACCACAAGTCAGTCGCTGGGCATGTCGCAACTGAAGACATCAAGTTTGGTTACTGTACAGAAATCATGGTCGCTTTGAAACAAGGTCCAACTTATGTCAAAGACTTCGATTACGATGAATTCCGTAACTATTTGAACAACCTTGGGGATTCCCTATTGGTGGTGAATGACGATGAGATTGTAAAAGTTCACGTCCATACAGAAGATCCAGGTCTTGTCATGCAAGAAGGTCTTAAATACGGAAGCTTGGTCAAGGTCAAAGTCGACAACATGCGTAACCAACACGAAGCGCAAGTTGAAAAAGAAGAACGTCAAGCCAAACCAGTTGAAGAAAAAGAATATGCGATCATTGCAGTCGTTGCGGGTGACGGATTGGCGGATATCTTTAAAGCACAAGGGGTGGATTACATCATCTCTGGTGGTCAAACCATGAACCCATCAACAGAAGACTTTGTTAAAGCGGTTGAAGAGTTGAATGCGCGCAACATCATTATCTTGCCAAACAATAAAAATATCTTGATGGCCGCTCAATCTGCAGCAGAAGTGATTGATCAACCAGCAGCAGTTGTAGAGACCAAGACCATCCCTCAAGGATTGACCAGTCTTCTTGCCTTTGATGAAAGCAAATCGATCGAAGAAAACTACGAACGAATGAGCGCTTCATTGGGCGATGTTGTGTCTGGTAGTGTGACGACAGCGGTTCGCGATACCACTATCGACGGCCTTGAAATCCATGAAAATGACAATCTTGGAATGGTCGATGGTAAGATCGTCGTTTCAAACCCAGATATGATGGAAACCTTGGAAGAAACCTTCGCTCATATGTTGGACGAAGATAGTGAAATTGTGACCATCTATGTTGGTGAAGACGGCAGTGAGGAGTTGGCAAACGAATTGGCCCAAGCCCTTGCTGAGAAGTATGAGGATGTAGAAGTGGAAATCCACCAAGGTGGCCAACCAGTCTACCCATACTTGTTTAGTGTAGAATAATTGAACAGAAGGTTCCTTTCGGAACCTTTTTTTGTAGATAGAAAAAGGAGGAGATTCCCTATGAAATCGGAGTGATTTGGAGAAATTGAGACGGAAGTGAGCCCTCCAATGAGGCTTTATTAGTGAAGAAAAGGGGACTTTGCAAAAAGTATCAAATTCATCAGTTTTTTATTCAAACTGAAGGGCTTGAAATGAGGGGAAAATGGTTTGAAAAGTGGAGTTTTTAGACAAGAAAGACGCGATATGTTATACTGATAACAGTATGTGAAAGGAGAGTTATAAAAATGAAGAAATTTTTTGTAACCCTTGGGCTAGCCATTTTGGTATTGACTGGTTGTTCGCAATCCCAAACAAAGAAAACAACACCCGCTAGCTCATCTAGCAGTTCCTCTGTTAAAAAAGAAGTAAAAAATGTAGAAAAAACCACAACCTTAGTTGGAGATATCAAGGGAACAAAACACCGGGATATCATCAAATCAAAGGGAGATAAGGTTGAAAACCTTCGTATCGAAGTGACAGCTGATCTACCCCAACAACTTGGGACTATCGCAGCAGAGAAGTCACCTGAAGAACTCACAGCAGCCATTCAAGCTTTGTTGGAACAAAATGAAGACTACAAGAAGTTAAAAAACGTTCCTGGTTTTAGCTTGGAATATAGTGTTACACCAGAGAAGAAATTGCTCTCAACCAGTGTGATTGACCTCAACCAAATTGATACCAAGTCTCTAGAAGAAATTTCTTACTTCAAAGATGCTGGTCTCAATGACTTGAAGAATATGAAGGCGGATGCCTTGATCAAGGCCCTGAAGTTGCATGGCATGAAAGAAGAAGGCCAGTAAGAAGAGAAAAAGTCGAGTGAAGTCACTTGGCTTTTTTTAGTGACTTTTGTCATGTGAGCGAGTGACAAAATCATCTAGTGGCCGTTATTTTCTTTTCATATAATAAAGTCAGAAAGTAAGAGGAAAGAAAAATGAAACAATGGTTCTATAAAGTGTTTACATTAACAGTGGTTGGGATGGTCGTCTATTTGATCTTTTCAAAGGATGATAGCCTCTATTACCATTTCCCTTGGGAATTATTTGCTGGGCTTGGCATCATGAGCTGGGCGGTTCAAGAAGGATTGAAAATGCTCAAGGCTGTTAAAAAGGAAATGGAGCAATGAAAAAAACGGGAGTGACCTTGTTTGTTTTTGTCATCATTCCGGCTGGCCAAGCCTGGTTGAAAGGAGAGTATCATGAGTGTCATTAGAGTAGAAAACTTGAAAAAAAGGATCAAAGGAAAAGTGATTCTAGAAGATCTTTCTTTTGCGGTTGAACGGGGGGATTGTCTGGCCTTGATCGGGCCTAACGGAGCAGGGAAGACGACCTTGATGAATTGCCTCCTAGGGGATAGGAAGGTGACTTCTGGAATCATTGAAGTAGAAGGGAAGGCTCCTGGTCATCCTCGATTAAAGGCTAGTGTCTCTTATCTCCCTCAAGAGAATGCTATCGTGCAAAAGCTAACCGTGCAGGAATTGATCAGTTTCTTTCGCTCCGTTTATCCCAACCCTTTAACGGTCAATGACATCGATGATCTATTGCGTTTTACTCCAGAACAAAAGAAACAATTGGCCAGTAAGCTGTCTGGTGGGCAAAAGCGTCTCCTATCCTTTATCCTGACCTTGATTGGTCGTCCTAGTTTACTTTTCTTAGATGAGCCTACTGCGGGAATGGATACGTCCACTCGCCAACGCTTTTGGGAGATTGTCGGGGATTTAAAGGAACAAGGCGTCACTATTGTCTATTCTTCCCATTACATTGAGGAAGTAGAGCATACAGCTGACCGGATCCTGGTCTTGCATCAGGGGCGTTTGCTTCGAGATACGACGCCACTAGCTATGAGAAGTGAAGAGGTAGAAAAACATTTTACCCTGCCTTTGCGATACCAAGCTCTAGTGGCAGGGATGGACGGAATTGGTCAAGTGACGGTCAAACCTGATGCCCTTCAAGTTGTGACAGGCGATGCCAATCGTTTGTGGACTCGATTGCAAGAAGAAGGCTGTTCGATCCAAGAGATCGAAGTGACCAATCGAAGTTTATTGGATTCTATTTTTGAAAATACAAAGGAAGTAGGTAGAGAAGATGAAACGCATGAAAGCTCTCGGCGTGGTTGAGTGGCATTTGACCAGACGCCAAGCCATTTATTATTTATTATCAATAGGGATGCCCACGGCCTTTTATCTCTTCTTTTCAGGGATGTACCAGGACACACCAGGGGCACCCGCTCACTTTATGAGGGATTATCTTCTCTCCATGACGGCTTTTTCCATGATGTCTACGGCTCTATTTTCCTTTCCAACAGTTCTTGAAACCGATCGACTCAATAATTGGCAAAAAGTCTTGCGCCATACCCCGGTATCTATGGTAGAATATTATCTAATAAAGGTTGCGGGTCTCTTTGTAGACTTTCTCCTATCCATTGGGGTCGTCTTTACCGTGGGTCATGTGGTGCGGCATGTGAACATGTCTCTACAGGATTGGGTCTTAGCAGCCTTCCTTCTCATCCTAGGAAGTCTAGCTTTTGTAGCTATCGGTCTGGTCTTGACCTTGCTTCCTTCCAGTCAATTGATGTCGGTTGTGGGCAATCTCCTCTATATGGGACTGGCTGTCATGGGTGGCCTATGGATGCCTATTAGTGTCTTTCCAGAATGGATGCAAGCCATCGGCAAATGCCTACCAACCTATCAATTGATGGAACTGATCAAGACCTTTTTAAACAAGGGGCAGGTCAATGGCTTTGCTAGTGTCTATTTAATCTTGTTTACCCTGGTCTTGTTTACCCTTGTAATCGTCTATCGTCGTCATTCTGAGGTTCGTTCATGATCGAAAAACTCAAGCGTATTCATTATATGTTTTACGCTAGCCTAGTCTTTATGGGATTCCCATTTATCTCTATTTTATTGGGTGAGGTTCCCTACTGGCACTTCTTTTTAGCCCTCTTGTTTATTGCTTCCTATTTAGGAATCTTGATTACTGAAAACAAAAAGCTGATCTGGATTTGTTGGCTGTACCTCCTAGCCTATGTAGCAGGAAATACTCTTTTTATTAACGCCAACTATTTTTGGTTTTATTTCTTCATCAGTAACCTGTTAGTCTATCACTTTGAGATTAGCAATTTTCGCTCTCCTTATCTTTGGACAGTTTTTCTATCGCAATTCCTACTTTTTGGAGTTATCTTTTTCAAACAGAATGCGATGGAGTATGAATGGGTATTTTTAATCATCATTTTCTTTTTTACCCATGCCATGACCTACGGCATGATCCGGATTCGGATGGTGGAAGAATTGAAAGCTGACCATGCCAAGCAAAATGCCCAGATCAATCTTTTGCTGGCAGAAAACGAGCGCCATCGGATTGGCCGTGATCTGCATGACAGTCTGGGACACACCTTTGCCATGCTCAGTGTCAAGGCAGACTTAGCCGATCAATTCTTAGCATTGGGTCAAGTTGAGAAGGCCCAGGAGCAGGTGCAAGAGATTCAAGCCATCAGTCAAGAGTCCATGCATCAAGTCCGAGAGATTGTGGAGAACTTGAAGCAGCGAACCCTAGCAAGAGAGCTAGAAACCGTCCAGCAAATGCTAGAAGTGGCTCAAGTCAAAGTGGAGATCCAAAACGATCTCGATACAGCCAGCATCTCGCCGATCCTAGAGTCTGCTCTGGCCATGGTGTCTCTGGAATTAGCCACTAATATGATCAAACATGCCAAAGCGACGCAAGCCCTTCTCTCTTATCGCTCCACAGATATAGGTGTAGAAATGATCGCAGAAGATGATGGGATCGGCTTTGCCAAAGTTTCCGATAAGGACCTGCACTCGATTCGCGAACGGATTGCCTTGTTGGGAGGAGAGCTAGATATCAGTCATCAATACAAGCCGACCCGGATAGAAATACGGATCCCCTATCAAGAAAGGAAATAAGATGCGCTTACTAGTTGCTGAAGACCAAAGTATGTTGCGCGATGCCCTCTGCCAGCTCTTGCTTTTGCAAGAGGATGTAGAAGAAGTCTTGCAGGCTGGAGATGGGCAAGAAGCCATTCGCTTACTCGAAACCCATCCAGTTGATATTGCTATCTTAGATATTGAGATGCCCATCAAAACAGGGCTAGAAGTGTTGGAGTGGGCCAAAAATCAACAACCCCAGCTCAAGGTCGTCATCGTTACCACCTTTAAGCGACCGGGTTACTTTGAGCGGGCCCTGAAGGCTGGAGTCGATGCCTATGTCTTAAAAGAACGCCGCATCACAGATTTAATGGCGACTCTTCATGCAGTTTTAGCAGGGCAAAAAGAATATTCGCCTGAATTAATGGAAGGCATCTTGACCCATCCCAATCCTCTCAGCTCTCAGGAGCAGGCGGTTCTAAAAGAAGTCGCTAAAGGAGCCTCTAACCAAGAAATTGCTGATCGTTTATTTCTCTCTAATGGAACCATCCGCAATTATATGTCAGCTATTCTGACCAAGTTGAATGCAGAAAATCGGACCGAGGCAGCCAGGATTGCCCAAGAAAAGGGTTGGTTATAAGGAAGAAAAGAGAGTGGGACAGAAATCGGTCATTCGTTAGAATTCGATTTCGTCGTCCCACCTCCGCACAGTTGAGTAGGGCTGTAAAAGCTGATGGAATCAGCTTAGTAGAGCCCACTCAACCACTGCGTCTTGCTCGACAATCCAAAAACAAAAAAGAGGCTAGGACTTTTGTCCCAGCCTCTTTTTTGTGATAGACTTAGCAATTCTAGAGAAACTCTCATTATTCGGATTTGGATAGAAAATTCAGAAAATTTACTATTTTTCCTTGAAATATTTTCCAAAAATGGTATGATAGTAGCATGCTAATTTGAACTACAAAGTACTGGAAAGGAGAGACATGGAGAAAATTACCTTAGAAACTTCAAAAACCGGTTCAGATCTCGTTCTTGAAACCCTACGTGATTTAGGCATTGATACAATTTTTGGTTATCCTGGTGGAGCAGTTTTACCTTTATACGATGCTATCTATAGCTTTGAGGGTATCAAGCATATTCTTGGACGACATGAACAAGGGTGCTTACATGAAGCTGAAGGATATGCCAAATCAACTGGAAAGCTGGGTGTCGCAGTCGTCACTAGTGGACCGGGGGCAACCAATGCCATTACAGGAATTGCAGATGCCATGAGTGATAGTGTTCCCTTGTTGGTCTTCACTGGTCAAGTCAATCGAGCTGGTATCGGAAAAGATGCCTTCCAGGAGGCAGATATCGTGGGAATTACCATGCCCATTACCAAGTACAACTACCAAGTACGTGAGACGGCAGATATTCCACGGGTCATTACAGAAGCTGTTCATATTGCGACGACAGGTCGTCCAGGTCCGGTGGTAATTGACCTTCCAAAGGATGTGTCTGCTTTAGAGACAGATTTCATCTATGAACCAAGTGTCAATCTTCCAAGTTACCAGCCAACCATTGAGCCTAATGAATTGCAGATCAAAAAGATTTTGAAACAATTGGGTAAAGCTAAAAAACCGGTTCTTATTGCTGGTGGTGGCGTAAGTTACGCGGAAGCGGCTGATGAGCTGATCGCTCTCGCTGAACGTTACCAGATCCCGGTAGTGACAAGCCTTTTAGGTCAAGGGACGATTGCGACCAGTCATCCTCTTTTTCTAGGAATGGGTGGCATGCACGGTTCCTTCGCGGCCAATATCGCCATGACCGAGACAGATTTCATGATCAGTGTTGGTTGTCGATTTGATGACCGTTTGACAGGAAATCCAAAGACCTTCGCTAAGAATGCTAAGGTTGCCCACATCGATATTGATCCTGCAGAGATTGGGAAGATCATTGCCGTTGACATTCCTGTGGTTGGCGATGCAAAGAAAGCTCTACAACAGTTGTTGGCAGAGCCAGTGGTTCACAATAATACGGAGAAATGGATCGAGAAGGTGACCCAAGATAAGAACCGGGTTCGTTCTTACGATAAGAAAGAACGGGTTGTGCAACCACAAGCTGTCATCGAACGCATCGGAGAGTTGACCAAGGGGGACGCTATTGTCGTCACAGACGTTGGACAACACCAAATGTGGGCAGCTCAATACTATCCTTACCAAAATGAGCGACAATTGGTGACATCTGGTGGTCTAGGAACGATGGGATTCGGTGTTCCTGCAGCTATCGGAGCGAAAATTGCCAATCCAGATAAAGAAGTTGTTCTCTTTGTCGGAGATGGTGGTTTCCAAATGACCAACCAAGAGCTAGCGATCTTAAATGTCTATAAGATTCCAATCAAAGTGGTTATGCTCAACAACCATTCGCTTGGAATGGTCCGCCAATGGCAAGAAGCTTTCTATGATGGTCGAACATCAGAGTCAGTCTTTGATAGCCTTCCGGATTTCCAATTGATGGCGCAAGCCTACGGGATCAAGAATTATAAATTTGATAATCCTGAAACCCTAGAGAAGGATTTGGAAGTCATCACAGAAGATGTACCAATGTTCATCGAAGTAGACATTTCTCGGAAAGAGCATGTCTTACCGATGGTACCAGCTGGTAAGAGTAATCATGAAATGTTGGGGGTGAAGTTTAATGCGTAGAATGTTAACAGCCAAACTTCAAAACCGCTCAGGTGTTCTCAACCGCTTTACAGGAGTTCTATCGAGACGTCAAGTCAATATCGAAAGCATCTCTGTGGGCGCAACAGAAAACCCAAATGTATCACGGATTACTATTATCATTGATGTTGCTTCACATGAAGAGGTAGAGCAAATCATCAAACAGCTTAACCGTCAGGTGGATGTGATTCGAGTTCGCGACATCACAGATAAACCACACTTGGAGCGCGAAGTGATCTTGGTGAAAGTTTCTGCACCTGCTGAGAAGCGAGCAGAAATCTTGGCCATCATTCAACCTTTCCGTGCGACCGTGGTCGATGTAGCCCCAAGCTCTATCACCGTTCAAATGACGGGAAATGCAGAAAAGAGCGAAGCTCTTATTCGTGTCATTCGCCCTTATGGAATTAAAAACATCGCCCGTACCGGTGCAACCGGATTTACTCGAGATTAATTCTCGACTGAAAATTGTTATCCTCGCCTTAAAAAGGCAAATTAAAATAGAAAAGAGATTTTACTTATGGCAGTTCAAATGGAATATGAAAAAGACGTTAAAGTTGCAGCATTAACTGGAAAGAAAATTGCTGTGATCGGTTATGGTTCTCAAGGACATGCACACGCACAAAACTTGCGTGATTCAGGTCATGATGTCATCATCGGTGTGCGCCCAGGGAAATCATTTGATAAGGCAAAAGAAGATGGTTTTGATACCTATACAGTAGCAGAAGCAACTAAATTGGCTGATGTTATCATGATCTTGGCACCAGACGAAATCCAACAAGAATTGTATGAAGCAGAAATTGCTCCAAACTTGGAAGCTGGAAATGCTGTTGGTTTTGCCCATGGATTCAACATCCACTTTGAATTTATCAAAGTTCCTGCAGATGTCGATGTCTTTATGTGTGCTCCAAAAGGACCTGGTCACTTGGTACGTCGTACTTACACTGAAGGATTTGGTGTACCAGCGCTTTACGCAGTTTATCAAGATGCTACTGGTAATGCGAAAGATATTGCTATGGACTGGTGTAAAGGTGTAGGATCAGCACGTGTTGGTCTTCTTGAAACAACATACAAAGAAGAAACTGAAGAAGATTTGTTCGGAGAACAAGCAGTTCTTTGTGGTGGTTTGACTGCCCTTATCGAAGCTGGTTTTGAAGTCTTGACGGAAGCTGGATATGCTCCAGAATTAGCATACTTCGAAGTGCTTCACGAAATGAAATTGATTGTTGACTTGATCTATGAAGGTGGCTTCAAGAAAATGCGTCAATCAATCTCTAACACTGCTGAATACGGTGACTATGTATCAGGCCCACGTGTCATCACTGAGCAAGTGAAAGAAAATATGAAAGCTGTTCTTGCTGACATTCAAAATGGTAACTTCGCTAACGACTTTGTTAACGACTACAAAGCTGGACGTCCAAAATTAACTGCTTACCGTGAAGAAGCTGCTAACCTTGAAATTGAAAAAGTTGGTGCTGAATTACGTAAAGCAATGCCGTTCGTTGGTCAAAACGACGATGACGCCTTCAAAATCTACAACTAATTGTCTGTAGAAGACTAAGCAAGTTGGGACACCCTGGCTTGCTTTTTTCATCAAAACACAGCAACAGAGGTATGAAATGATAACAGCAAAAGATGTGGCTAAGGCCCATAAAATATTAAGAGGGGTCGTTGTTAATACGCCTCTTGAATACGACCACTATTTATCTGAAAAATATGGGGCAAAGATTTATTTGAAAAAAGAAAATGCCCAACGCGTTCGCTCTTTCAAGATTCGTGGAGCGTATTTTGCAATTTCTCAACTATCAAAAGAAGAGCGTGAGCGTGGGGTTGTCTGTGCTTCAGCAGGAAACCATGCCCAAGGGGTTGCCTATACTTGTAATGAAATGAAGATTCCTGCGACTATCTTCATGCCGATTACAACACCGCAACAAAAGATTGGACAAGTCCGCTTCTTTGGTGGGGACTATGTAACGATCAAGTTGGTCGGGGATACCTTCGATGCTTCAGCTAAGGCAGCACAAGAATTTACGCTTGCAGAAAAACGAACCTTTATTGACCCATTTGACGATCCACATGTACAGGCAGGTCAAGGGACAGTAGCTTATGAAATCCTTGAGGAAGCTCGAAAAGAGTCGATTGACTTTGATGCTGTCCTCGTTCCTGTTGGTGGAGGAGGGCTCATTTCAGGTGTGTCTACCTACATCAAAGAAACGGATCCTCGGATTGAAGTCATTGGGGTAGAGGCTGAAGGAGCCCGCTCCATGAAGGCGGCTTTTGAAGCAGGTGGTCCCGTCAAACTACCAGAAATTGATAAGTTTGCAGACGGGATTGCTGTGCAAAAGGTGGGACAATTGACTTATGAAGTGACCCGCCAGCATGTAGAAACCCTTGTTGGGGTCGATGAAGGCTTGATTTCAGAGACCTTGATTGATCTTTATTCCAAACAAGGGATCGTAGCTGAACCAGCGGGAGCGGCCAGTGTGGCATCCCTTGAAATCTTGCGCGAATACATCAAGGGGAAAACCATTTGTTGTATTATTTCAGGTGGGAATAATGACATTAACCGCATGCCTGAAATGGAAGAACGGGCTTTGATCTACGATGGAGTAAAACACTACTTTATCGTCAACTTCCCACAACGTCCAGGAGCTCTTCGAGAATTTGTAAATGATATCTTAGGGCCAAATGATGATATCACACGTTTTGAATACATCAAGCGCGCTAGTAAGGGAACAGGCCCTGTCTTGATTGGGGTTACTTTAGCCAATAAACATGACTATGCAGGCTTGGTCAACCGTATCGAGCGTTTTGATCCGTCTTTCATTAACTTGAACGGCAATGAAACACTCTATAATATGCTCGTCTGAGTATCATACAGAAACAGTCGACCATTTAAGCAATATATTTGTATGGAATATATTGCTTTTTTATAAAGACTTGTGATATGATATGCGTAAATGAAAAGGAGGAACTTTTTATGCCTGGATTTTTTATTTTTATTTTATTCTTGCTACTGGTTGCAGGATTCATTGTAGTTAGTTCACTGTATGTGGTCAAGCAACAATCTGTTGCTATCATCGAGCGCTTCGGTCGTTATCAAAAAATTAGCGATAGTGGTATACATATGCGAGCGCCTTTTGGTATCGATAAAATTGCAGCGCGTGTTCAATTACGTGTCTTGCAGAGTGAGATTGTGGTTGAAACAAAAACTCAGGATAACGTGTTTGTTACCATGAATGTGGCGACGCAATACCGAGTGAACGAAAGCAACGTAAAGGATGCCTACTACAAACTCATGCGTCCAGAATCACAGATTAAATCATACATTGAAGATGCTCTTCGTTCTTCTGTGCCTAAGTTGACCTTGGATGAATTGTTTGAGAAAAAAGATGAAATCGCCCTTGAAGTTCAAAAACAAGTGGCAGAAGAAATGTCAACTTATGGATATATTATTGTTAAGACCTTGATCACCAAAGTTGAGCCAGATGCCGAAGTGAAACAATCCATGAATGAGATCAATGCGGCACAAAGAAAACGTGTGGCAGCTCAGGAATTGGCAGAAGCAGACAAGATCAAGATCGTTACTGCTGCCGAAGCTGAGGCGGAAAAAGACCGCTTGCATGGGGTCGGTATTGCCGAGCAACGGAAGGCTATTGTCGATGGATTGGCAGACTCTATTAAAGAGTTAAAAGGAGCCAATGTAGACTTGACCGAAGAGCAAATCATGTCTATTCTCTTAACCAATCAGTACTTAGATACCTTAAATAATTTTGCAGATAAGGAAGGGAATAATACGATTTTCCTACCAGCTAACCCAGATGGTGTCGAAAACATTCGTACACAAATATTATCAGCCCTGAAAGCAAAATAAACTTTTTCTCATTTTTTAAAAAAGGTTCGTATTTTCAGCGATTTTAGTTGACAAAATGTGCAAAACAATTTATATTAGTATTGGAAATAATAATATAGGAGAAAGATAATGGCTAAATCGAACTTTGAAAAAGTAGAATCAGTTGTTGGATGGGTACGCGATAAGAAAATTACGGGATATCGTATCAGTAAAGAAACAAATGCCCGTGAAATGTCTATCATTGCCTTGGCTCAAGGACGTGCAAAAGTGAAGAACATCTCGTTTGAAACTGCACTCGGATTGATTGATTTTTATGACAAAAATCATCAAAAATTCGAAGATTAATTTGTTGTTCCAATTGAAAACCAGAGAGTTTCCTCTCTGGTTTTTTTCTATGCCTTAAAAGAAGAGGAGGTACAAAAAACAGCTTGCTTCCATACTGGTAAGCAAACTGTTTCAAGAGATTAGTGTAGGAAGCGTTGAAGGAATTCCTTGGTCCGTTCTTCTTTGGGATTACTAAAGATTTCTTTTGGATCTCCCTGCTCCGCAATGACCCCCTTGTCCATGAAGATGACACGGCTAGAGACATCGCGAGCAAATTCCATTTCGTGGGTTACGACGATCATGGTCAAACCTTCTTTAGCGAGGTCTTGCATGATCTTCAAAACTTCCCCAACCATTTCAGGGTCCAGGGCGGAAGTTGGTTCATCAAAGAGGATGGCATCAGGATCCATGGATAGGGCACGCGCGATAGCCACCCGTTGCTTTTGACCACCTGAAAGTTGTTTCGGACGGGCAGCCCAATATTGAGATCCCATACCGACTTTTTCAAGGTTTTCTTTGGCAACTTTTTCTGCGGTTTCACGATCACGCTTGAGGACGGTCGTTTGTGCAACGATCGTATTTTCCAAGACATTTAAATTTTCGAAGAGATTAAAGCTTTGGAAAACCATCCCTAATTTCTCGCGGTAGTGGGTAAGATCATACTCAGGATCAAGAACATTTTGTCCACGATAGAGAATCTCTCCAGCTGTAGGAGTTTCTAGAAGATTGATGGAGCGAAGGAAGGTTGATTTTCCGCTACCAGAGCTCCCGATGATGGAGATCACCTCTCCTTTTTCAACCGTAAGGGAAATATCTTTCAAAACCTCATTTTGACCATAAGATTTTTTTAAATGTTGGATTTCAAGAATTTTTTCTGCCATTATTTCACCTCATTGACTTGCATTTGATTGGCACCTGTAGTATAAGTATCAGAATCTAAGCGACGTTCGATGTAGCGAAGAATTCGTGTGATGGTAAAGGTGAGAACGAAGTAAATCACTGCAATGATAGTAAAGGTTGGGAAGTATTTGAAGTTCTGTGTTGCAACCGTATTTCCTGTGAAGTAAAGTTCAACTACAGAAATAACGTTCAAGACAGAGGTGTCTTTAATGTTAATGACGAATTCATTCCCCGTTGCTGGCAAGATATTGCGAATAACTTGTGGAAGTACAACCTTGCGCATGGTTTGTCCATGGGTCATTCCCAGTGCCGTAGCTGCTTCAAATTGCCCCTTATCCACAGCGTAGATCCCACCACGAACAATTTCACTCATGTAGGCACCTGTGTTGATAGATACGATGACGATGGCAGCGAGAGTCCGGTCGATTGAAATACCAAAGGCTTGAGCTGTTCCGTAGTAAATAACCATGGATTGTACAATCATAGGTGTCCCACGGAAGATTTCAATATAGACGTTCAAGAACCAACCAAAGGCAGTTTGGAATCCAGCAAGGACTTTATTTTTTGCTTTTGGAGCTGTCCGGTAAACTCCAATCAATAACCCAATAATCAAACCGGCAATTGTCCCAGTCATAGAAATCAAGAGGGTCATTCCGGTTCCGCGTAAGAACTGTGGACTACTTTCTTTTAAGATGTTTACAACTTGGTCAAAGAACGATTCTTTACTCTCAGTAGTATCTGTTGAAACAGGTTGTTTTGTCACCATGTCGTCCATTAGTTTGACCTGTTCTTTAGTGGAAATGTTTGCTAAAGCAGCATTGACTTTGTCAATCCGGCTATCACCTTTTTTCATACCGATAGCGATCGCGGCATCTTCTTCGCCAACTTTAAAACCATTTTTGAATTGAATCATTTTAAAATTTGAATTGGCAGATTCAGCTGTCAATGCTTCGGGACGTTCTGAAACATAGGCATCGATGACACCAGATTCTAAAGCTTGGCGCATTTGGGCAAAGTCGCCCATAGCAGTTACTTTTTTAGAACCTTTTAGTTGTGAAATAAGATTATATAGGTAGACACCTTGTTGAGAGGTGACCTTTGCATCTTTAAAGTCATCTAAGGTAGTAGCATTTGCATATTTTCCATCTTTGCGAACGAGCATAACTGGCTCACTGGTATAGTAGCTGTTAGAGAAAGCTATTTCTTTTTTTCGTTCTGCGGTAGGACTCATCCCTGCAATAATCATGTCAATTTTTCCAGATGACAGAGCTGGGATTAGTCCATTCCAAGATGTTTTAACAATAAGTGGTTTTTTTCCAAGTTTCTCTGCTACCTTTTTGGCGATTTGAACATCATATCCATTGGCATATTGGTTGGTACCATCAATCTTAACAGCCCCATTTGAATCGTCTTTTTGAGTCCAGTTAAAAGGTGCATAGGCAGCCTCCATACCAATGCGCAGATAACCTTCTTCTTTTACAGAGTGAGTGATCGCCAGAAAAATTAACAAAACAGTTACTATTCCGACAAAGACTCCAATGATTGTTTTTTTCATTTTTTCTCCTCTTCCTTATTTTAACTCTTCCTATTGTACGGTAAAATAGGTTGCATTTCAAGCATGCTCCTCTTTTTATTTAAAAAATGCTATAATAATACAAAGGAGCGTGATCAAATGAAAAAGTATTTGTATGTTTTTTTCGCCTTTCTGGCCTGCCTTTTTGTCAGTCAGAACGTCCATGCATCTAGCCCCTCTTATGATGTATTGTACTATGGTGGAACCTTGACCTTGGACAACTGGGACGACGCCACCTATGAGGAGGAGTTAGTCTATTATTTCAAAGATTCTTACAGAGGGCAGTATGTTAGTCTAGGAACGGCGGGGAATATGCCACAAGGCTTTGCAATTGAGATGCCGCCAAAGGTTGAGGTGGAAGGCCGTGATCTTCAAAGAGAACCCGAGATTACGAATCTAGGTGATGGCTACCGAGTGAAAATTTATAACAGTGGTGTGGCGACAGATACAGTCAAAATTAAAGTCACATGGAAATTAAAAAATCTTCTTTATTCACACAAGGATATCTTGCAGTTAAACTGGAAACCAATTACTGATGGTGATCAGAAGGTGGATGAAGTTCAGTTTCGTGTCATCCCTAAGTTTGCACCAGCTAATGCCCAATCGGAACTGTATATCCATACAGCCTTTATGGGACCGGATGTGACTGTAAAGAAAGAAGATGGAATCTATTCTGCCACCTTCTATAACCTAGGCAAAGGAAAGGCTGTGGAGTTGTATGGTTACTGGTTGAAGTCAGACCTAACTACTTTGTATGATTCTGGTCGAAATACAGGATTGACCAAATTGGATGAATTTCACAAGAACCAAGCTAAAATTGAACAGGAAAAATACTGGACACGCATGTTTTGGAACTGGATCTTGCCAGCCTTCATTATTGCACTCTGGCTTCTTTCTCTCTTGGGTCGCAATCGGTTCAAAAAAATGATTTGGCCTGGTGTGACCTATCCGACCGATACTCGTCTTTATGAAATTCCACAGGATATTGCACCTCTTGTCATGAGCTCGGTTGTTTATTCAGCTGAATTAGACGAGGCCTCCCCGACTAATAAAGAGAAGGCGACTCCGCCGGTGTTTACATTTGAAAAAATGCTTCAAGCTACTTTGCTGGATCTGATGGACCGTGGAGTGATTGTCTACGAGCAACAAGGAAATGAAGTCGTTTTGACGAGAAAGTCTCATGGACATGTGGATGATTTTGAACGCTCCTTTATGAATATGGCTTTTGGGGATCAAGTTTCCTGTCCTGTTAACCGTCTCTTTGAGAATTATAAATTTAGTGATGATGTATACAAACATGCCAAAAAAGCAGATCAAGATGCCATTCGTTCACTAGGAAGTTGGGCTCAGGGCCGCTTTGATACGGCTGTCAACCAAGTGGCCCGAGATGTTCATCGCAAGGTGGAAGATCTCCATTTGCCAAGCTACTATCGCCCTTTAGAAGCAAAAGAAGAAGCGCAAGCTAGACGAAGTCTCTTCTTTGGTTGGGCTGCTTGTTTTATCGCTCTTGGAGCAGAAATCTTTGCTATCTTTGGGATGGGGTGGTTCTCTGTTCCTTGTTTGATAGGGATCCTCATACTTTGGTTTATGCCAGTGCGCTTCAATGGTGTCTTTAAAGCCTGCCTACGAGATGGAGTTGTCAATCTTGCGGGTGCTGAGCAACGCTATTACTGGGATAGTTTTGGTCGGATGTTGAAAGAGATTGCTCACCTCAACGATGCAGAGTTGCAGTCTCTGGTCCTATGGAACCGCTTATTGGTTTATGCGGCCTTGTATGGTGCAGCCGATCAGGTCACAAAGGTCATGAAACTTCGGAATATTCAGTTAGAAAATCAAGCCTTAAACGCCTTCGTTTACACCCCGTTCTATCATGATGTGACCCACTCAAGTCATGCCATGTCTACTTATGGATCGACAGCATCGACAGCTAGTCATTTCACGGTTTCTTCTGGTAGTGGAGGAGGTTTCTCTGGCGGAGGAGGCGGAGGAGGCTTTGGTGCCTTCTAAGTAGCACTAAGAATGGTCTTGGTCGCTCTTTCCCTTCTAGTTTAGAAGGCCTGGTCCAGTCCATAGATTTATGATATAATAGAGCAAATGTAAGTTTAGGAGAAAAAGATGTTTCTGATCGAATTAATCAAGGCGGTTCTTTTTGGGATTGTCGAGGGGATTACAGAATGGTTACCGATCTCAAGTACAGGTCACTTGATTCTGTTACAGGATTTTGTGCAGTTTAAAAATCAAGATCCAGCCTTTATGGAGATGTTCAATGTTGTGATCCAATTGGGAGCGATCCTAGCGGTTGTGGTGATTTATTTCGATAAATTGTATCCCTTCAAACCTGGTAAATCTCCACTAGAAGTACGTCGGACCTGGCAATTATGGGCAAAAGTTGCGGTTGCAACCCTCCCGCTTGTCTTTGTTTTTAAATTAGATGATTGGTTTGAGGCGCATTTCCACAATTCGATTTCCGTTGCGATTATGTTGATCACCTACGGGATTGCCTTTATCTATCTAGAAAGACGGGAACAAGTTGAGCCAGCAGTAACGGAATTGCATAAGTTACCTTATCGAACAGCTCTTTATATTGGACTCTTCCAAGTTTTATCGCTATTTCCAGGAACAAGCCGTTCAGGTGCTACGATTGTAGGTGGTTTGATCAATGGTGTTAGCCGCCCAGTGGTGACAGAATTTACCTTTTATTTGGGGATTCCAGCCATGTTTGGGGCTAGCCTCTTAAAGGTTGGGAAATTCGCTCTTGGCGGACATTCACTAGCACTTGGGCAATTCTTTATTCTACTGGTAGCGATGGGAGTGGCCTTTGTGGTCAGCATGTACGCCATCCGCTTCTTGACAGATTATGTGAAAAATCATGATTTCACTGTCTTTGGGAAATACCGGATTGTTCTTGGTTCCATCTTGCTATTGTATGGACTCTTCCGTGTTATTTTCTAAGAGAAGGCTTGAACTTGATCAAATTATTTTCTGAGGTTGGAGACTTTTGTCCCGACCTCTTTTCTATGCATCCTTTTTTTGAATTCTATTCAATTTTTTAGTATAATAGTAAGACTAGAAGTATGAGGTTATGCTATGAAGATGAAGCAAATTAGTGATTCAACCATTAAGATCACGATCCAACTAGAAGACTTAGAAGAACGTGGGATGGAAATTGCTGACTTCCTTGTCCCACAAGAAAAAACAGAAGAATTTTTCTACGCCATTTTGGATGAACTCGAAATGCCAGAAAGCTTCCTGGATAGCGGGATGCTGAGTTTTCGTGTGACGCCAAAACCAGATAAATTGGATGTTTTTGTTACCAAATCAAAAATTGACCAACAATTGGATTTTGAGGATTTGTCAGATCTTCCTGATATGGAAGAGTTGTCGCGCATGACGCCAGATGAATTTATCAAAACCCTAGAAAAAACAATCTCTGATAAGACAAAAGGGGATGCAGAAGCCATTCACCATTTGGAACAAGAAGAGTTACGTGACAATCAAGAACAAGATCCTACATCTGAAGCTCCAGTAAGTCAGTATATTTATTACATTTTGCGTTTTTCAAATATCCAACAAGCAGTTGCCTTTTCAAAAACGGTCAGCTTTCCAGTGGATACTTCTGAATTATACAAAATGGGGTCTGATTATTATTTAACTGTCTTGATCGATACAGAGGATCAACCAAATCAATATCCAACCTGGTTACTTGCTATCATTCGGGAGTATGCGGATGATTCAGAAGTGACACGGGCCGTTCTGCAGGAACATGGTCATTTATTAATGGTGTCTGGTGCGATTGAGAATTTGAAGAAAGTTGCTAGCTTATGATGTCCTTTTCCTTGCAATTTGTTCTGGTGCTGATTGGAACTTTTATGATTGCCTTGGTATTGACGCCCTTGGTTCGCCTATTCTCCTTTAAGATTGATGCCGTAGATTATCCGAATGCGCGTCGGATCAATACCAAGCCCATGCCAAGCGCGGGTGGACTGTCTATTGTGATTGCTTTTTCAATTGCGACTCTTGTGTTTATTCCTATGCTGACATCCACTACCGCACCAATCAAAAGTTACCTATCCTATACCTTGCCGGTCGTGGGCGCAGGATGGATTATCGCGCTCACAGGCTTGATCGATGATGTAAAAGAATTGTCTGCCAAGAAAAAGATGATCGGTATCCTGCTGGCAGCGAGTCTGGTCTGGTTTTTGACAGATTTTCGTCTAAATGATTTTAAGATTCCATTCGGTGGGCCCTTACTTCATTTTGAACCATGGCTATCGTATCTTTTGACGGTGATTTGGATTGTTGCCATTACCAATGCGGTCAATCTGATTGATGGATTAGATGGCTTGGTGAGTGGGGTCTCTATTATTTCCCTAGTAACAATGGGGATTGTGTCCTATTTCTTTCTACCAGTACCCAATCTCTTTCTGACCATGACGATCTTTGTCTTGGTTGCGTCCATCGCAGGTTTCTTTCCCTTTAACTACCATCCAGCCATTCTCTATCTGGGAGACACCGGTGCCTTGTTTATCGGATTCATGATTTCTGTCTTGTCCTTGCAAGGTTTGAAAAATGCAACGGCAGTTGCGGTAGTCACCCCAATGATTATCCTCGGAGTACCGATTACAGATACCTTTTTAGCCATTATCCGTCGGACTCTTTCTGGTCAAAAATTTTATAAACCGGATCGCAATCACTTGCACCACCGACTTCTTTCTCTGGGCTTGACACATCGGGGAACTGTATTGGTGATCTATGGAATTTCGATGATTTTCTCCTTGATTTCTCTCTTGCTCAACATCTCGAGTCGCATTGGGGGTGTCCTACTTGTGATCGGGCTCTTGTTTGGAGTAGAGTTGTTAGCAGAATTGATTGGGGTTCTGGGGCCACATCATAGTCCTTTGTTAAATGTTCTGCGCTATATAGGGAATTCTTCCTATCGGGAGGAAGTTCGTCAAAAACGAAAAGAAAAAACTAAATAAGAATAGTTCTAATCAAAAGAAAAGCCATTTAGGCTTTTTTTTGATATACTTGAAAGGTAAAAAAATACTTTGTGATGAAGGAATATTTGCTTTGAGAAATCTTCCAGACTTCAAAGTAAAAAGAAAGGGAATGCAATGTCGACATTAGAAATTAAAGACCTTCACGTTGAAATTGAAGGCAAAGAAATTTTAAAAGGTGTAAACCTGACCCTAAAAACTGGTGAGATCGCAGCCATCATGGGACCAAACGGAACAGGGAAATCTACTCTGTCAGCTGCCATTATGGGAAACCCAAATTATGAAGTAACCAAAGGGGAGATTCTGTTTGATGGTGTCAACATCTTAGAATTGGAAGTAGACGAACGTGCACGGATGGGCTTGTTCCTTGCCATGCAATACCCTTCAGAAATCCCAGGGATTACCAATGCAGAATTTTTACGTGCAGCCATGAATGCTGGTAAAGAAGAGGACGAGAAGATCTCTATTCGTGATTTCATCAAAAAATTGGATGAAAAGATGGAATTGCTCAACATGAAAGAAGAAATGGCAGAACGCTATTTGAACGAAGGGTTCTCAGGTGGTGAGAAAAAACGCAATGAAATCCTTCAATTATTGATGTTGGAGCCAACTTTTGCGCTTTTGGATGAAATTGACTCTGGTTTGGATATCGATGCTCTTAAGGTCGTATCTAAAGGGGTTAATGCAATGCGGGGTGAAGGTTTTGGAGCGATGATCATCACCCACTACCAACGTTTGTTGAACTATATTACTCCTGACGTCGTTCATGTGATGATGGAAGGTCGTGTTGTGCTTTCAGGTGGACCAGAATTGGCTGCACGCTTGGAACGTGAAGGCTATGCCCAACTCGCAGAAGAACTCGGTTACGACTATAAAGAAGAACTATAACCTGATGACAAGTGATCTAATGTTGTCATAAAATCAAACAGATAGTATCTTTATTAGGAGAAAAAAATGAGTATTGAAAATATTACCCTCTTTTCGGAACTGCATGCTGAGCCAAGCTGGCTGCAAGATTTACGAAAAAAAGCTTTTGATAAGATCGATCAGTTGGAATTGCCAGCTATCGAACGCGTCAAATTCCACCGCTGGAATCTTGGGGATGGGACGATCACAGAAAGTGAGGCTTCTGCCAATGTTCCCGATTTTACAGCCCTCGATTCAAACTTAAAATTGGTCCAAGTTGGAACTCAGACTGTTTTTGAACAGGTGCCACAAGCCTTGGCAGACCAAGGAGTCCTTTTTACAGATTTCCATTCTGCCCTAGAAGAAATTCCGCAGGTGGTAGAAGACTACTTTATGTCTTCGGTTAAATACGATGATGATAAACTAGCAGCATACCACACAGCTTATTTTAATAGTGGGGCTGTCCTCTATATTCCAGATAACGTCGAAATTTCAGAACCAATCGAAGGCATTTTCTACCAGGATAGCGACAGTGATGTACCTTTCAATAAACACATTTTGATTATTGCAGGCAAAAACAGCAAGTTCAGCTATTTGGAACGCCTAGAATCAAAAGGTGATGGCTCAGCAACAGCAACTGCTAATGTGACGGTTGAGGTGATTGCCCGCTCAGGTGCCCAAGTGAAATTTGCGGCGATTGACCGTCTGGGTGAAAATGTCACAGCCTACATCAGTCGACGTGGGAAACTAGGTCAGGATGCCAGCATTGATTGGGCTATCGGTGTTATGAACGAAGGTAACGTGGTTGCAGACTTTGACAGTGACTTGGTTGGAAACGGAAGTCATGCAGATTTGAAAGTCGTTGCTTTATCAAGCGGTCGTCAGGTTCAAGGAATTGACACCCGCGTGACCAACTTTGGTTGCAACTCGATCGGAAATATCTTGCAACACGGGGTTATTCTTGAAAAAGGAACCTTGACCTTCAACGGAATTGGTCATATTATCAAGGGGGCTAAAGGAGCAGATGCTCAGCAAGAAAGCCGTGTCTTGATGTTATCGGATCAAGCGCGTTCAGATGCCAATCCAATCCTTTTGATTGATGAAAATGATGTCACAGCAGGCCATGCTGCATCGATCGGTCAAGTGGACCCAGAAGACATGTATTACCTCATGAGTCGTGGTCTGGATCAACACACAGCGGAACGATTAGTGGTGCGTGGTTTCTTGGGATCTGTTATTGTTGAAATCCCAGTTAAAGAAGTACGTGATGAAATGATTGCCACCATTGAAGAAAAGTTATCTCAACGCTAAGGAGAAACAATGCTAGATAAAAATACGATTGCTCAAGATTTTCCCATTCTCGATCAACTAGTTCACGATGAGCCTTTGGTTTATCTAGATAATGCAGCGACGACGCAAAAACCTAAACGTGTTCTTGAAGCAGTTAATCACTATTATTTGCAAGATAACGCCAATGTTCATCGTGGAGTCCATACTTTGGCTGAACGAGCGACAGCAGCCTATGAGGCAGCGCGTGAGAAAGTCAGAAAATTTATCAATGCTTCATCAACCAAGGAAGTGCTCTTTACAAGAGGGACAACGACTGGACTCAACTGGGTAGCCCGCTATGCAGAAGAAGTCCTAAAGGAAGGGGATGAAGTCCTAATTTCCATCATGGAACATCACTCCAACATCATTCCTTGGCAGCAAGCCTGCAAGAAGACGGGAGCGAAACTGGTCTATGTCTATCTAAAAGATGGCTTACTGGATATGCAGGACTTAAAGAGCAAGCTTAGTGAGAAGACAAAATTTGTCTCCATCACCCATGCTTCGAATGTCTTAGGGGTGGTCAATCCGATCAAGGAAATTGCTCGATTAGCTCATGAAGTTGGAGCGATCATGGTTGTAGACGGGGCTCAATCAACCCCTCATATGGCCATTGATGTACAAGACTTAGATGCGGATTTCTTTGCTTTTTCTGGCCACAAGATGGCTGCACCAACAGGGATTGGTGTCCTCTATGGGAAAGAAGAAATCTTAGAGCAAATGTCTCCGATCGAGTTTGGGGGCGAGATGATTGACTTTGTTTACGAGCAATCTGCCTCTTGGAAGGAATTGCCTTGGAAATTTGAAGCTGGAACACCTAATATGGCGGGCGCAATTGGTCTTGGTGCAGCGATCGATTACTTAGAAGAGCTGGGGATGGACCAGGTAGAAGCGCATGAGCAAGAATTGATTGCCTATGTGTTTCCAAAATTACAGGCTATCGAAGGCTTGACCATCTATGGTTCCCAAGACTTAGCCCAACGTTCTGGCGTCATTTCCTTCAATCTAGGAGATCTCCATCCGCATGACTTAGCAACAGCATTAGATTATGAAGGGATTGCTGTTCGTGCAGGTCACCACTGTGCACAACCGCTCCTTCAATACCTACAAGTCCCAGCGACAACGAGAGCAAGTTTTTATATCTACAACACCAAAGCGGACTGTGATAAATTAATTGAGGCATTGATCAAAGCAAAGGAGTTTTTCAATGGCACTTTCTAAATTAGATTCGCTGTACATGGCGGTCGTAGCTGACCATTCAAAACACCCCCACCACCAAGGACAGATTGAAGATGTTGATCAGATCCAACTCAACAATCCAACTTGTGGAGATGTGATCCAGTTAAGTGTGAAATTTGATGAGAATGACAGGGTGGAAGATATTGCCTTTGTGAATTCAGGCTGTACGATCTCAACCGCTTCAGCTAGTATGATGACGGATGCTGTAATGGGAAAAACAAAAGAGGAAGTTGAAGAATTGGCACAGGTCTTTTCAGAAATGGTCCAAGGCCAATCAGATCCTCGGCAAGAGGAGTTGGGAGATGCAGCCTTCTTATCTGGAGTCTCAAAATTCCCACAGCGGATTAAATGTGCGACCCTCTCCTGGAATGCTCTCAAAAAAGCGATCGAACGTAGCAAATAATTAAAAGAAGAAACAGAGAAAGAAAGGAAATTATGGCTGAAGAAAGAGTCGAACCGAAACCAATTGATCTCGGTGAATATAAATTTGGATTTCACGATGACGTTCAACCCATTCTCTCTACCGGGAAGGGATTGAATGAAGCGGTTATTCGTGAATTGTCTGCAGCAAAAAATGAACCAGAATGGATGCTCGAATTCCGTTTGAAATCTTTTGAAACCTTCAAAAAGATGCCCATGCAAACCTGGGGAGCCGATCTATCAGAAATTGACTTTGATGATTTGATCTATTATCAAAAACCTTCGGATAAACCTGCCCGTTCATGGGACGAAGTTCCAGAGAAAATCAAGGAAACCTTTGAGCGTATCGGGATTCCTGAAGCGGAACGTGCTTACTTAGCGGGGGCTTCTGCTCAGTATGAATCAGAAGTGGTTTACCACAATATGAAAGAAGAGTTTGAAAAGTTGGGGATTATCTTTACCGATACGGATTCTGCCCTAAAAGAATACCCAGACCTTTTCAAACAGTATTTTGCGAAGTTAGTACCACCAACGGATAACAAATTGGCTGCCCTCAACTCAGCAGTCTGGTCTGGTGGAACCTTCATTTATGTACCAAAAGGCGTAAAAGTAGATGTTCCCCTTCAAACTTACTTCCGTATCAACAATGAAAATACAGGTCAGTTTGAGCGTACCTTGATTATCGTGGATGAGGGAGCAAGCGTTCACTACGTAGAAGGCTGTACAGCACCGACCTATTCAAGCAATAGCTTGCATGCTGCAATTGTTGAGATCTTTGCCTTGGATGGAGCTTATATGCGTTACACGACCATCCAAAACTGGTCTGACAATGTCTACAACTTGGTCACCAAGCGGGCCAAGGCTCAAAAAGATGCCACAGTTGAGTGGATCGACGGAAATCTAGGTGCCAAGACAACTATGAAGTACCCATCTGTTTATCTAGATGGAGAAGGAGCGCGTGGGACCATGTTGTCCATTGCCTTTGCGAATGCAGGTCAACACCAAGATACAGGTGCCAAGATGATCCACAATGCCCCTCACACTAGCTCGTCTATCGTATCCAAATCCATCGCGAAGGGTGGCGGAAAGGTAGACTACCGTGGACAAGTGACTTTCAACAAGAACTCTAAGAAATCAGTTTCTCACATTGAGTGTGACACTATTATCATGGATGATTTATCTGCATCAGACACGATTCCATTTAATGAAATCCACAACTCACAAGTTGCTTTAGAGCACGAGGCCAAGGTTTCAAAAATTTCAGAAGAACAACTTTATTATTTGATGAGTCGTGGTTTGTCTGAATCAGAAGCGACAGAAATGATTGTCATGGGATTTGTAGAGCCCTTTACAAAAGAACTTCCAATGGAATATGCGGTTGAGTTAAACCGACTCATTAGCTACGAAATGGAAGGATCTGTAGGATAATTCATTTTCATCAATCAAAAATCACAATGGATTTGACTCCATTGTGATTTTTTTACTTATAATTTTTCGTTGACATAACGAACAAATTCATTCCACCAAACCTTTAAGAAAAAGCTTTTCTCAATGGTTCTTCCTGCTACCATATCGACTGTTGGTTCTTGATCTTCTAAGTAGCCACGTCCGATTTTATCTGGATCAGTGTAGTGTAATTTTCCAAGATTTGTGCCTGATTTGACAGGTGCTCGGAATGATTCTTGGTCACTCTTGAATTGAATTTTTGGTTCTGCTTGACTGCCTTGCTTTTCAACGATATAGAAGTCTTTTTTTGCAACAGCTAAAACAGTCTCAGACTTCCCATCCATAACACTTGCCTTACTTTTCCCGTAAGGATCTCCTTTTTTGACGACAATGGAAGAAACAAAGGTTCTGACCACGTAGTTCATCAGAGAAGAAGTAGCCACAAAGCGTGCATATGGATCACCGTCAACGGCCTCTACTCCTAGGACAACAGTAATCATGTGGATGCCATTTTGCGTCGTCGATGCAGCAAAGGTGATACCACCTTTGGTAGAGTTGCTGACCCGAAGGCCGTCGACTCCCGAACGGTAATTCGGCATGCCTTCTAGCATCAGATTGGGGTTTTCAATCTGCGTGTTTGAAAAAAGAGCAGTGGGCTTTGAAGTATATTTGGTCACTTCAGGAAAATCCTGGAGTAAGTGCTTGGCAATAACAGCAATATCATAAGCACTCAATTGATTTTCGTCTTCTTTCCCGTCAGGATCTCCACTGATGGTTTGAGTATTTAATCCGGTAGCATTGATTAAATGAGGAGATTGAATGCCCCATTCAGCAAGTTTTTGCTTCATTTTTTCAACGAAGCTTTTCTCAGAGCCACCCACTTTCTCAGCTAAGGCCAAGGCAGCAGTACTAGAATTTCCAACTAAAAGAGCAGTCAATAACTGTTCAACCGTATATTGGTTCGCTTCCATAGGAAGAGTACCAGCACCTTTGATATCATTTAAGGCCAGAGCTTTCTCAGACAATTTGATAGGATCTTTTAGAGAAAGTTTTTTTTCATGAATAGCTTCGAAAATCAGATAAGTGGTCAAGAGTGTAGATAGTCCCCCCACATCTCGTTTTTTCTCTGAATCCTTTTCATATAAAATTTTACCTGTATCAGCTTCAACAGCAATAGCACTTTGAGCAGGAAGTTCTAGCTCATCTGCCAGAACGACTTGATAAGGTAAACTGCATAACAGCAGCATGAAGGTTAAAAAAGAAAGAAAGAATTTTTTCACAGTTGTTTCCTCGTTGCTTAGTCCTCTCTATTGTATCATACAAATGATCAATGGAAAATCGTAAAATCATCAATTAGGCTAAAAAGTCAATCATAGCAAGGCTTTTGGATGGGGTTGAAGCGAATATTCAGAAAATTTAGTTTACTTTTTTTTCTACTTGTGATATAATCTTAAACAAATCTAAAAAAACTATTGGAGAATTCCTATGAAAAAAGGTAAAGTATTCGCAGTTGCCGGAGTAACACTCCTTGCAGCTGGATTGTTGGCTGCATGTTCTGGTTCAAATACTAGTAAAGCAAGCTCAGGTGAAGACAAAAACTATGGTTATGTCTACACAGATGATCCTCAAACTTTGGACTACACTGTATCTTCTAAAGCTGCTACACATGATATCACTACAAATGTCGTAGATGGTTTGATGGCAAATGACAAGTATGGAAATCTTGTGCCATCACTTGCAGAAGATTGGTCTGTTTCAAAAGATGGTTTGACTTATACCTACAAGATTCGTAAGGGTGTTAAATGGTACGATGCAGATGGTGAAGAACATGGTGAAGTGACTGCCAAAGACTTCGTAACTGGTTTGAAACACGCTGCTGATAAAAAATCTGAAACCCTTTCACTTGTTCAAGGTTCTGTCAAAGGCTTGGATGATTATGTACAAGGAAAAACTACAGACTTTAGCCAAGTTGGTGTCAAAGCTGTTGATGATTACACACTTCAATATACATTGAACAAACCTGAAACCTTCTGGAACTCTAAAACAACAAACGGAATCTTGTTCCCAATTAGCACAGAGTTCTTGAAGAGTAAGGGAGATGATTTTGGTCAACCAAACGATGTGAAATCAATCCTTGCAAACGGACCTTTCCTTCTTAAATCAATCACTTCAAAATCATCTGTTGTATTTGAAAAGAATGACAACTACTGGGATAAGAAAAACGTTCACCTTAAAGAAGTGAAACTCACTTATTATGATGGATCAGACCAAGATTCATTGGCGCGTGGTTTCTCTGATGGTGCTTATACAGCTGCTCGTCTTTTCCCGGCAAGTTCAAACTTTGCAACTGTATCTAAAAAATACAAAGACAACATCTATAATACACCGGCTGGTTCAGGGGTAGCGGTTCTTGGTTTCAACATTGACCGTCAATCATACAAACACACAGCTAAGAAATCAGATGCTGAAAAATCTTCTACTAAGAAAGCAATCTTAAACAAAGATTTCCGTCAAGCTATCACCTTTGCCTTGAATCGTGAAAACTATTCAGCGCAAGTAAATAGTAAAGCATTTGCTAAACCAGCTATCCGTAATACCTATACAGCTCCAGCTTTTGTACAAGTTAATGGGAAAGACTTTGGAGATGTGGTTGCAGATAAGTTGACTACTTATGGAGACCAATGGAAAGGTGTCAACCTTGCAGATGGTCAAGACGGTCTTTACAACAAAGACAAAGCAAAAGCACAACTTGAAAAAGCAAAAGCTGAACTTCAAAAAGATGGCGTTCAATTCCCAATTCATATTGACGTACCAGTAGCACAAAACTCTACAAACTTTGTTTCACGGATGCAATCATTGAAACAAACAGTGGAAGATACTCTTGGTAAAGACAATGTCGTTCTTGACCTTCAAATGATGGACCAAGATGAAGTGTTGAACATCACATTGAATGTTCCATCAGCTGCAGATGCAGATTGGGATCTTCAAGGATTGGTCGGATGGAACCCAGACTACGATGATCCATCAACTTACCTTGATACTCTTCAACCATCATCAGAAGACCAAACAAAAGTTTACCTTGGTTTTGCAGGTGGTGTAGATAATGCTTCAGCGAAAGCAGTTGGCTTGGATGAGTATGCGAAACTTCTTGCAGACGCTAATAGCGAATCACTTGATGTAGCTAAACGTTACGAAAAATATGCTACTGCTCAAGCTTGGTTGAGTGACAGTGCCTTGGTAATCCCAACAATGTCAAGCACAGGCGCAGCAACAGTTGTTTCTAAAGTGGTTCCATTCTCTGGCCCATCAGCTCAAACAGGTAACAAAGGATCTGCTTACTTCAAATATGTAGAAGTTCAAGATGAACCTGTTACTAAGAAACAATACGAACAAGCACGTGAAAAATGGCAAAAAGAAAAAGCTGAGTCAAACAAAAAAGCTCAACAAGATCTTGAAAAACACGTTAAATAATTAAATTATTGCTTTTCATTAGAACTTTCTCTTCTAGGGGAGAAAGTTCTTTTGGACATTAAAGGAATGAAATATGAAAAAATATGTTTTTATGCGTATTTTGCGTTCGTTAGTGTCGATCTTTCTCGTCACGACATTAACCTACATGATTATCTATACGCTAACACCGAGAAATCTCATCTTTAAAAATGACCCCAACTACAATAAAGTAGCGAAGACAAAAGATTCGAAGATCAACTACGAAAATACTGTCTACGATCGCATGGGTTATTTGGAATACATGGATTCAAAGAGCTTGCAACAAAAAGCAAGTAAAGAAGATTCTTCTGTAACAGTTGATGCGACAACTGCCAATGAAAAGATCTATAAAGAATACATTAACAAATTAGGTCATGGTTGGCAGTTGAAACGTTTCCCAGAAAGTAAGTCTTTCTATGCGGTGCGTGAAATTCCAGTTTTTGAACGTGTCGTCAGCTTCTATGCGAATTTGATTCAGTTTGATCATCCAGGTTGGGTGAAAGATGCTTCAAATCCAAACCTCAAACGCTATATCCGTATTGAAAATGATCCGTCTATTGGATGGTCTGTAGTGGGTTCTGGTACGAAACACAAATACCTCTTGTACTTTAATGGTCAATTCCCATATGTACACCAAAACTTTGTAACCTTAAACCTTGGAAATTCATATCCAACTTATTCTAATACCCCAGTTCTTCAAGTTATCACGCAAGGACAAGGAACGACTAAGAAGAGTGAAGTGAACTTCCCAACAGGTAAAAAGACATCTTCAATCGATATCTACTCACGTACCTACAAATCACCAAGTAAGGCAGACTCACAAGATATCAGTCGATTTGGTAAAGGGGACGCTTATACAGCAACTTTGAGCAACTATGAGAATCCATCCATGATTGCATCTTCTTCAATCATTGGTTTGATTGGTATTGCAATTTCTTATTTGATTGCGATCCCATTAGGATCTTACATGGCTCTGTTCAAGAACTCATGGTTTGATAGCATCTCAACAGCTGCTTTGACATTTATGATGTCTCTTCCAACCATTGCTTCGGTCTACATTGTCCGTTTAGCAGGTTCATTCTTTGGGCTTCCAGACTCATTCCCAGTTCTTGGAGCACAGGATTGGCGTTCATATGTATTGCCGTCTCTGATTCTTGGTTTGCTGAGTGCACCATTTAACGCCGTTTGGATTCGTCGTTACATGATTGATATCCATTCACAAGATTTCGTCCGTTTTGCTCGTTCAAAAGGATTGTCAGAACGTGAGATTTCAAAAAAACACATCTTCAAAAATGCGATGGTTCCATTGGTATCTGGTATCCCGACATCTATTATTGGAGTTATCTCAGGTGCGACACTTACTGAAACAGTCTTCGCTTTCCCAGGTATGGGTAAAATGTTGATTGACTCTATTAAAGCATCAAATAACACCATGGTTATCGGACTTGTCTTTATCTTCACATCGCTTGGTATCTTTGCTGCCATGTTAGGTGATATCTTGATGACGGTACTTGACCCACGGATTAAATTAACGAATACGAAAGGAGGCAAATAATGACTACAATCGATAAAAATAAATTTCAGTTTGTAAAACGCGATGACTTTGCCTCTGAAGTAATCGATGCTCCAGCATATTCATACTGGAAATCTGTATTCAGACAATTCTTTAAGAAAAGAACCACTATCATTATGCTTGCTGTTTTGATTGGGATTCTCTTGATGAGTTTTATCTACCCGATGTTTTCAAATTTTGATTACAATGATGTTAGTAAGGTAAATGACTTTTCAGCACGTTTGAATCCACCAAGTGGGAAAGCACTATTTGGTACAGATAATAACGGTAAATCCCTCTTTGATGGAGTTTGGTTTGGTGCTCGAAATTCTATTATCATTTCCTTTATCGCAACTGTTATTAACGTGGTGGTCGGAGTCATCGTTGGTGGAGTTTGGGGAATCTCAAAATCCATCGACCGTATCATGATGGAAGTTTATAACGTTATTTCAAACATTCCATTTATGTTGATCGTTATCGTCTTGACTTACTCAATGGGATCTGGTTTCTGGAACTTGATTCTTGCCATGTCCTTAACAGGATGGATCGGAATTGCCTACATGATTCGTGTTCAAATCATGCGTTACCGTGACTTGGAATACAACTTGGCCAGTCGAACATTAGGAACGCCAACTTTGAAAATTGTTACGAAAAATATTTTACCTCAATTGGTATCTGTAATCGTGACCCAAACATCACAAATGTTACCAAGTTTTATTTCTTACGAAGCTTTCCTTTCCTTCTTCGGACTTGGTCTTCCAATCACAGTTCCAAGTTTGGGACGGTTGATTTCTGACTATTCTCAAAACGTAACTACAAATGCCTACCTATTCTGGATTCCGCTTACTGTTTTGATTTTAGTATCCTTGTCATTCTTTATCGTCGGACAAAACTTGGCCGATGCCAGCGACCCACGTACACATAGATAGGAGGAGTAGATATGACATCAAATAACAATATTATTTTATCTGCTCAAGATATCGTAGTGGAATTTGACGTGCGCGATCGCGTATTGACAGCTATTCGTGGCGTATCGCTTGAGCTAGAAGAAGGTGAAGTTCTTGCCTTAGTTGGTGAGTCAGGTTCAGGGAAATCAGTTTTGACAAAAACGTTCACCGGAATGTTAGAAGATAACGGCCGTATTGCCCAAGGTTCGATTAAATACCGTGGTCAAGAATTGACAGATTTGAAATCGAATAAAGATTGGGAAAATATTCGTGGATCTAAGATCGCTACAATTTTCCAAGACCCAATGACAAGTTTGGATCCAATCAACACAATTGGTTCCCAAATTACAGAAGTCATTATCAAACACCAAGGGAAAACAGCTAAAGAAGCCAAAGAAATGGCTTTGGACTATATGGAGAAAGTTGGAATTCCAGATGCTGAACGTCGTTTTGATGAGTATCCATTCCAATATTCAGGTGGGATGCGTCAACGGATCGTTATTGCCATCGCCTTGGCCTGCCGTCCAGATATCTTAATCTGTGACGAACCAACAACAGCCCTAGACGTAACTATTCAAGCGCAAATCATTGATTTGTTGAAATCCCTTCAAAAAGAATACCAATTTACAGTTATCTTTATCACCCACGACTTAGGTGTGGTTGCAAGTATTGCTGATAAAGTAGCCGTTATGTATGCTGGAGAAATCGTTGAGTTTGGTAAAGTAGAGGAAATTTTCTACGATCCGAAACATCCATATACATGGAGCTTACTTTCGAGCTTACCACAATTATCTACCTCGAACGGAGACCTATACTCTATTCCAGGTACACCACCATCATTGTATGCTCCAATCAAAGGAGATGCTTTTGCTCTTCGTTCAGACTATGCGATGCAAATTGATTTCGAAGAAGCGGCACCAGCCTTCAAAGTGACAGATACTCACTGGGCGAAGACCTGGTTACTCCATCCGGATGCACCAACGGTTCATAAACCAGAAGTAATCGATAACCTTCACGAAAAGATTGGCTCAAAAATGGGCTTCACTCACATTACAGAATAGGAGGAAGGAAATGACTGAAAAATTAGTTGAAATTAAAGATTTAGAAATTTCCTTCGGTGAAGGAAGTAAAAAATTCGTTGCTGTGAAAAACGCTAACTTCTTCATTAATAAGGGAGAAACATTCTCTCTTGTTGGTGAATCAGGAAGTGGGAAGACAACAATTGGACGTGCTATCATTGGTTTGAATGATACAAGTGCTGGAGAAATTATTTATGACGGTCGCAAGATCAACGGAAGAAACTCTCACAGTGAAAAATCAGAGTTGATTCGTAAAATTCAAATGATCTTCCAAGACCCAGCGGCAAGTTTGAATGAACGTGCGACAGTTGATTATATTATCTCTGAAGGTTTGATTAACCACCATTTATTTAACAGCGAAGAAGAACGTCAGGAAAAAGTAAAAAATATTATGCATGAAGTCGGGCTTCTTGCAGAACATTTGACACGTTACCCTCACGAATTCTCAGGTGGACAACGTCAACGGATCGGGATTGCTCGTGCACTTGTTATGCAACCAGAATTTGTTATTGCGGATGAGCCAATCTCTGCCCTTGACGTTTCGGTTCGTGCACAAGTTTTAAACCTTTTGAAAAAATTCCAAAGAGAATTAGGTTTGACCTACCTCTTTATCGCCCATGACTTATCAGTTGTACGATTCATTTCTGATCGTATTGCTGTTATCTATAAAGGGGTTATCGTAGAAGTAGCAGAAACAGAAGAACTATTTAACAACCCAATCCATCCCTACACCCAATCACTTCTTTCAGCAGTTCCTATTCCGGATCCAATTCTTGAACGTAAGAAAGTTTTGAAAATCTATGATCCAGAACAACATAATTACTCGGAAGACAAACCACAAATGGTTGAGATCAAACCAGGTCATTATGTATGGGCTAATAAAGCTGAAGAAAATAAATACAGACAAGAATATAAATAGAGAGGTTTTCCCTCTCTATTTTCTTACTTTCAGAAAAAAACTTTAAAAAAATAAAAAAAAATTAAAAAAAGTGTTGACAGTAAGGCTAGGTCATGATATACTAATATAGTTGTCGCGAGAGAGCGACAAAGACCTTTGAAAACTGAACAAGACGAACCAATGTG